>PLES01000148.1:0-12805 GCA_003137075.1 Solirubrobacterales bacterium | reverse complement strand
ACCAAGGGCGGCAAAGGGCCGCTGAGCGTGCTCAACATCATGCACCTCGGCACCCCACGATCGGCGGTGATCTCGGCGATCGTCTTCAACGCGATCGTGATCCCGATGTTGATCCCGATCTCGCTCAAGGGCGTCAACTACAAGCCGGTCGGTGCCAGCGCGTTGCTGCGCAGGAACCTGCTGATCTACGGGCTCGGCGGCTTGATCGCGCCGTTCATCGGGATCAAACTGATTGACCTGGTGGTTCACAACATCCTGGGCGCATAAGCCTCGGAGACAGGCACACAGAGATGGCCCGCGGGCACCACAAGATCTTCCTGGGCATGGCGGCTGGGGTCGGCAAGACCTACCGCATGCTCCAGGAGGGCCAGGCGGAAGCAGAAGCTGGGCGGGACGTCGTGATCGGTTACCTCGAACCGCACGACCGTCCCGCCACAGCGTTGCAGGCCGAAGGGCTTGTGACCCTACCCCGCCGCGGCATCAGCTACCGCGGCAACCGGGTCGAGGAGATGGATCTGACCGGCATCCTCGAGCGGGCGCCCGAGCTCTGTCTGATCGACGAGTTGGCGCACACGAACGCACCTGGCGGGCTGCACGAGAAGCGCTATGAGGACGTCGAGGACGTCCTCGCCGCAGGGATCGACGTCTACTCCACCGTCAACGTGCAGCACCTTGAGAGCCTCAACGACCAGGTCTCCGAGCTGACCGGGATCCGTGTGCGTGAGACGCTACCGGACGCCGTGCTCGCCAGTGCCGACGAGTTGGTCCTGGTCGACGTCACCCCCCAATCGCTGATCGAGCGCCTTCTGGCGGGCAAGGTCTACAGGCCAGAGGCGATCCAGGCGGCGCTGGACAACTTCTTCAAGATTGAGAACCTCAGTGCGCTGCGCGAGGTCGCGCTGCGACAGGTGGCCCAAGACGTTGAGGCCAAGCGCCTGCCGAGCGAATCCGGGCTCGCCCTACGACCCGGCAGCCGCCGCGAACGCCTGATCGACACGCACGCGCAGCAGGCGATCGGGGAGCGGCTGCTGGCACTGATCACTCCGCATCCGGGCGCCCAGCGGATCGTGCGGCGCGCCTGGCGCTCCTCTCAGCGGCTTGGTGCCGAACTCGACATCCTCTGGGTGGCGCGAGCCACGGCAACCGCGGAGCAGAGCGAGCAACTGGAAGCGCTGCGGCGTCTGGCCAGCGTCTTGGGCGCGCATCTCCTGGTTGAACAGGGCGACGACGTCGCACTCGTGACCCAGCGGGTAGCGCGCGAGCGCAACATCACCTACGTGCTGATGGGGCCGCCGCACGAGCGTGGCGCGATAGCGCGCATGTTGAGGCCAAGCCTGGCCATGCGCTTGCTGCAAGCGCTGCCTGGCATCGACCTGAGAATCGTCGCCAACCGCACACGCGCGGCCGAGCGGGAGATACCGGAGATGGATCTATGAGCTGGATGAAACGTGAGAAGCAGCCGAACGCGCCGCATGACGGCGTCGACAAGCGGATCCTCTTCCCGTTTGACGCCCATGGGCTGGCGCCGAGCGCGCTCGACGCGGCGCTGCGGCTGGCACGGTCGCAGGGCGGTACGCTCGTGCCGGTTTTCCTGGCACGCGTGCCGCGGCATCTGCCGATGGACGCGGCGCTGCCACGCCAGTCGCAGCTCGCGGTGCCGATGCAGGACGCGGTTGAGGAGCGCGCCGCCGACTACAACGTGCCGGTCGACTCCCGGATCGAGCGAGGGCGCAGCTACCGGCACGCACTAAGGCTGACGATCCAGAACGAACGTTTCGACATGATCGTGCTTGCCGCGGCCGCCGGCGAGGGCCCTGGCTTCAACGCCAGTGACGTCGCCTGGCTGCTCGCCAACGCCCCCGGAGAGATTGTTGTGCTGCGCCCGGCGCCGACTCCGGTGACAGCAGGCGGGTAACGTGGCGGGCCTTGAGCCTGCTCCACGCAACAGCGATCTTCGCCGCCGGAATAGCCGCAGGAACGATCAACACGGTCGTCGGCAGCGGCACCCTGATCACCTTCCCGACGCTGCTCGCGTTCGGCTACGCACCGGTGGTCGCCAACGTCTCCAACACCATCGGCCTGGTGCCGGGAGCGGTCTCCGGGACGGTCGGCTATCGACGTGAACTGGAGGGCCAGCGCGAGCGGGCGCTCTCCCTCGCCGCTGCCGCAAGCTTGGGAGCGATTGTCGGTGCGGTGCTGCTGCTGATCCTGCCGTCCGCAGCGTTCAAGGCGATCGTGCCGTTCTTCATCGCCGTTGCGCTGGTCCTGATCCTCGCCCAGAAGCGCCTGAACAAGCTGATCGGTAACCGCCGCCGCGGCCACGGCGAGCGTATCGGCCCAGCGACGCTCGCCGGCACCTTCTGCAGCGGCATCTACGGCGGATACTTCGGCGCCGCCCAGGGGATCTTGATGCTCTCGATCCTCGGCCTGACAATCGACGACGAGCTCCAGCGGCTCAACGCCGTCAAGGTGATCACGACCGGCGTCACCAACCTTGTCGCCGGCGTGGTCTTTGTGATCGCGGCCCACGTCGCCTGGGGGCCCGCCGGGCTGATCGCGGCAGGGTCAGTGCTGGGCGGTGTGCTGGGATCGCGCTACGGACGCAGGCTGCCGCCGGCGGCACTACGCGGGCTGATCGTGATCGTCGGGATCGTCGCGATCATCCGGCTCGTCTAGCGACAGGGTGCCTGTCGAGCTAGGGCTCGTGCTGTGGTCCGACGCGCTCAGTTGGCGCCGCCGAGCGCGTAGTCCTCGATGTCCAAATCGAGCGCGCCTTGCGTCTCATAGGCGCCGGTGTGAACGAAAAGCACCTTGCCCTTGGGGCTGATGTAGACCGTCGTCGGCGTGCCCTCCAGACCGCCGGTGAGGATGCGGCCCAGGAGCGTCTGCGCGAACTGGTAGCTCGGGTAGCTGACCTGATGGCTGCGCAGGAAGGCACGGGCGTCAGCGGTCAGGGTCGGCGTGTCGATGTCAGCTCCCAGGAACGCCACCTGCTTGCCGTAGATCGCCGAAGCGTTGGAGAAGAGGTGGAACTCGGCCTCGCAGGCGGGGCATGTGGTAGCCCAGATGTTGATCACGATCGGGTAGCCGAGCAACTTCAGCCCGCGCTTGTAGAAGCCGACCGCACCGTCAGGCAGCAGCTGGCCGGCCTGGGCGTGCAGCGCCGCGAGCGCTGGCGGCGAACCGCGCAGCTCGCGCTGTGCGGCGGCCTCGCTGGTCGGCACGGCAGGCGCTCTTGAGAGCGCTCCCTTGACTTCCTTCTCGAGCGCGGTCAGCGACGGCCAGCCGGCCGTGTAGACCTCCTGGTACCAGGAGATCTGTCCTGTCGCAGAGACCAGCACAAACCAGGGATCGCCCTCGACCTCGTAGCCGTCCGCGACCTTACCGGTGTTGTCGATCGCGACCGGATAGTCGGGCGCTTTGGGCAGCGTCTTGAGGAAGGCCGGCAGCGCAGCTGCTGACGGCTCGACGCTGCCCTCGTCGACCGCGGTCAACTGCGGCAGCCCGTCGGCCCGCGCCGCGCGTTCGTAGGCGTTGAGCTGCGACAGCTCCGGTCCGATCGTGGTCGTCTGCTTGTCCCAGGTCGCAAAGAACAGGTAGAGGTGCGGCTTGCCAGGTCCGAGCGTGACGCTACCGCCGCCGGATCGCGGCAGGCTGACCTGTGCCACCGGGCTGATTCCCCTCACCTCCGCGTAGGAGAGGTCCGACGCGACCTTCGGATGCGAGGGCAGCAGGCTCGACGCCTCTCGCGCCAGCTGCTGGCCGAACTGCGGGATCGCGGCGTACGAGCTCTGCGTCAGGTACAAGGTGCGCAGCCGCCCTTGTGGGTCGATCACGTCGAGCGCGGCAACGTGATCGATCGCGTTGCTGTCCTCGTCCATCAACGCCTTCTCGTTGACCCCGTAGTGCTTCCAGACGCGCTGCAGCTGAGCCAACGAGCCGGTCAGGAAGTGCCACTGGCCGCTGAGACCGTGCAGCTGTGTGTAGTTGAGCACGTCCTCGATCTGCGTCGATTTCCAGTTGACGTTGACGCCGAGCAGCTGCACGTCCTTGCCGGCCGCACCGAGCGCATGCTTGGCGTCGAGCATCGCCTGCGTGGTCAGCGGGCAGATGGTCTGGCACTCGGCGTCGACGAAGCTCAGAATCACGACCTTGCCGCGGTACTGCTTGAGGCTGACGTGCTTGCCGGTCTCATCGGTCAGCGTGAACCCAGGCGCGATCCGGCCATGCAGCGACGTGCCCTGATCGAGGTTCGGGTTGGTCGCCAGTGTGCTGCCGGTCAGGCTGACCTGCGAGGAGTCGTTGTGGTTCACGAGCAGCGCCGCGACGACCACAAGCAGCAGTGCCGACGGCAGCAGCGCCACCGGCTTCAGCTTCAACCCCTTGATCCCCTTGGCTGTGATGCGGAGCCGGATCTTCGGGCGCCAGCCGCGTCGCAACGCCACGTAGAAGATCAGGAAGAGGACCGCGACGATGATCACGAGCGCATCGGGGTGGGCCTTCTTTTCCGTGTGGGCGCTGTTCGAGTTCGTACGGTTGCGCGTCTGCGGAGTCCTAGAAACCACACCTACGCTCTTGGGACCAGCCGGGGTGGTTGCCGAAAGGTGGTTCGCGAGTGTGGTTTCTGCGACTCCTGCGGCGCTTTCGATCCGAGCCACGGCAGACCTTGTCGCCGCTGTCAGCGCTTGGGAGCTACCACCGTCTACCGCCAGCGAGCCGAGCGCGTGTGACATGCTTTTGGCGCCCGCGGGGTTCGCGGCCCAATAGACACCGAAGCCGTTTGGCATCACGACCAGCAGGCGGCCGGAGTAGGTGTTGGAAAGCTCGTAGCCGAGGTACTCGGCGTAGGTCTGCGGCCGCTTCCACAGCTGCGTGACCGTGCCGAGATCGTCGCTGTGGCTGATGATCGCGACGCGGATCGGCTGGCCGACCGCGGCGGTCGCGTTGAGTAGCTCTCCCAGCTGGAGCTGCGGCGCGGTCGGGAAGCTGTCGTCGACAAAGAGGTTCTGGAGCAGCAGCACATCGCTGCCCGGATCACCGTCAGCGATCGCGTGCCCAGGGAGCAGCGCGCTCGCAAGCAGGCTGGCCAGCAGCGCGAACAGGATCAGCAATGGCCGCCGCAGGGTGACGGAGTTCACCGACGTACCTGCCGCGAGAAAGAGAGTGGCCGCGCCTTGAGACTCGCCCGCCAGCAGCCGGCGATCAGGAGCGCGCCGAGCATCAGGGCGATCAACCCGGCCAGCGGTGTTCCCGAACCGGCGGCCGGCGCCGAGACGAGTTTGTAGCCACCGGCTGGAAGTGAGTGGCCGGCGGCGTGCGCCAGCAGCGGCACGGCAGAGAGCGCGGCGGCCGCTAGGCCGGCACCGGGCGCAGGTGAGAGCGCGCGGACCTCGAGTTCAGCCTTGGTAACCGCATACTTGCCGGGCGCCGTGCCGTAGAGGCCAAAGCCGTTGGGCATCACCACAAGGATTTGGCCGTGATAGAGAGCCGAAAGTTCGTACGAGAGATATTGGGCGTAGTGCCCCGGTTTGTCCCAGAGCGCGGTCGCGGTTCCGAGGTCGGCCGGCGAGTTGATCATCGCCACCCGAATGTGGAACCCGGCCTTCTCGCTGTCAGCCAGCAACTGCTGGAGGCGGTCGATCGTGGCGAACGAAATCCCCGAGTCGATCGGGTTGAAGAGCGTCATGTTGACCAGCACATCACTGGCCGGGTCGCCGTCCGCGAGCGCGGCGGGAGCCGCGAACAACGCCAGGGACGCGAGAATTGACGCGATGACGGTTACGCCAACCAAGGCTAAACGGGCTGAACTGCACCTACGCACGGCCCCTGAGTGTAGGTGCGGCCCGCTGGCCGCGCCCCGACAGGGCACGCGCCTCGCCCCCGCTCTGGCGGTGCTGATCGCGCTGCTTACCGTGAGCGTGCTGTGGCCGGCGGCGGCCGCCGCCGACGGCCCGGTGACCCCCACGGCCACCAACTACCTGGCGCGAGTGACGCGAGCGCCGGCCGGCGTCGACGCCAAAGTCGTCGACGGCTACCTGAACCTCTGGATGCAGGTCCCACCCGGCGAGAAGGTGGTGGTGCGTGACTTCGAGGGCGCGCCCTGGGTCCGTTTCGATCGCACCGGCGTACAGGTCAACCACAACTCTCAGGAGTACTACCTGAGCCAGGTGCCGGTGCCGGCCGTGCCGCCCAGCGGCCTCAAGCGCAGCACTCGCCCGCACTGGTTCTCTGTCTCGAGCGGCCACACCTACATGTGGCGCGAGGGCCGCATGCACGCGCTGGCGACGATCGCACTCGCGCCCGGTACCAACTACGTGGGCCGCTGGAGCATCGCGATGACCGTCAACGGCCGCGCCCAGACGCTCGTCGGTGGCCTCTGGCACACCGGGCCGCCTTCAATCCTCTGGTTCTGGCCGATCATCGTCTTCCTCAGTTGCGCGCTCGCGGCCTGGCGGGTGCGCTCGCCTGAACTCGATCGCCGCCTCGGGCGCACGGTGACGCTGACGCTGCTGGGCTTGATAGCGGTGGGAATGGCAGGGCGTTATCTGCACGGACGTCCTGATATCTCCACCGGCAACGTGATCCTCTTGTTCGTAATCCTTGCAGCGCTCGCAGCCGCGGCCGCACGCGTGCTCAGCGGGCGTTCGGGCCTACCGCTGCTGCTGGCGACCGCAGTGGTCGCGCTCTGGGCCGGCCTTACGCTGATCACGGTGCTGACCCACGGTTACGTGCTGCTCGCGGTCCCGGCTTTGGTCGCGCGCTCGGTGACCGCGGCCCTGCTGGGTGGGTCTCTGGGCTTGGCGCTGATCGGGGTCAGGGCGCTTGATCGGGTCGCGGTGTGAGCCGCAGCGCCGCAACCGTGCTCTGCGCGGGGGTGTTGCTGGCGGGTTGCGGCGCCGGCCAAGCAGCGCCGGCGAAGCAGCAGCGAGCCGGCGTCGGCGTTGACCGTGGTGGCGGGATCCCCAGATCGTTGCTGCTGGCGGCACGGCCGATCGGCCACGGGCCGCGGTTCCAGCCGCCGGTCACGGGCACGCCGACGGGGCGCTGCGAGCCAACGTTGGGCCGGCGGCTGGCCGCGCACATCGAGCTCTTCGGCGCAAATAAGGTGGTTCTGCTCGCTGCCGGGATCGGTACCGCGCCGCCTCGGGAGCACAGAGCTGGACGCATCACGAGCGCGCGCTGCTTCGGTGACGTCGTCTCGCTCGATCCGACCGGGACCGTCTACTTCCGTCCGGGAACCGGGGTGACACTTGGCACTGTCTTCCAAGCTTGGGGGCAGGCGCTCAGCGCGTCACGCGTCGCGTCGTTCAGCGGCGGCAAGACGCTGACCTACGTCGGCGGCCGGCTCTGGCGCGGGGCCCCGGCGGCGGTGCCGCTGAGTTCGGGTGCTGAGATCGTCGTCGAGATCGGTCCGCGGGTACCGCCGCACAGACGCTTCGTTTTTTCGCAGCCACCCTCCGCACAGATGCGCTGATCAGGGCGCTCGCAGTCCAGACGGCGCCGACTTCGGAAGGCAACCTGCAGGTTTGGATACTCTGACTATGTGAGCCTCGCCGCACCCGACACGAACGCGATCCCACGCCAGCGGCGACTGGTGATCCTCGCGATCTGCTGCTTGAGCCTGCTGCTGGTCGGCCTCGACTCGACGATCGTGAACGTCGCGCTGCCGGCGATCCACCGCTCGTTCCACGCCTCACTCGCGGGTCTGCAGTGGGTGATCGACGCCTACACGCTCGTGATCGCGAGCCTGCTGATGCTCGCCGGTTCGACCGCCGATCGCATCGGTCGCCGGCGCGTCTTCCAGGCCGGGCTGCTGTCGTTCACCTTCGGCTCGGCACTGTGCGCGGTGGCGCCGAACCTCGACACCCTGATCGCCGCCCGTGTGGTCCAGGCGGTCGGCGGCTCGATGCTGAACCCGGTGGCGATGTCAATCGTGCGCAACGTCTTCACCGACCCGCGGGAGCGGGCGCAGGCGATCGGGCTCTGGGGCGCGATGATCGGCGTCAGCATGGGCCTTGGACCGGTGCTCGGTGGCGCTCTGGTCGACAGCGTCGGCTGGCGCTACGTATTCCTCGTGAACGTGCCGATCGGCCTGATCGCATGCGTGCTGACGGTCTTCTACGTGCCCGAATCGCGTGCCGATCACGCTCGCCGGATAGATCCGATCGGCCAGCTGCTGGTGATCACCGGGCTCGCATCGCTGACCTACGCGATCATCGAAGGCCAGGGCCACGGTTGGAGTTCGGTGGAGATCGTGACGCTGTTCATCGTCGCGGTGCTCTGCTTCGGCGTGCTGATCCGCTACGAGCTGCACCGTCACGAACCGCTGATCGACGTGCGCTTCTTTCGCAGTGCGCCCTTCTCCGGCGCGAGCATCACGGCGGTCTGTGCATTCGCCGCGTATGGCGGCTTTCTGTTCCTGAACACGCTCTACCTGCAGGAAGCTCGCCACTACTCGGCATTCCATGCGGGCCTTTGCACGCTGCCGATTGCGGTCGTCACCTTCTTCCTGGCACCGCTCACCGGCCGGTTCATCGCACGTCGCGGCACCCGCCTGCCACTGCTGGTTGCGGCAGTCGCCTTCATCGTCAGCCCACTGCTGCTGCTCTCGCTGACGGTTCACACCTCGCTCTGGGTGCTGATCAGCGCTTACGTGATCTTCGGCATCGCGCTCGGCCTGGTCAACGCGCCGATCACCAACACCGCTGTTTCCGGGATGCCGTCGGCGCAGGCCGGCGTCGCCGCCGCGGTTGCGTCAACCTCGCGCCAGGTCGGAGCCTGCATGGGTATCGCCGTGATCGGCGCCGTGGTCGGCGCCTCGAGCGGGCACACCTTCGGCCCCGCATTTGCGCACGCCACGCATCCCGGCTGGTGGCTGATCGCAGGACTCGGAGTGATCATGCTCGCGGTTGGCGCGGTCACGACCACGGCCTGGGCGCAGGGAACGGCGGTCGCGACCCGCGAACGCTTCCTGGCGGCGAACCCGAGACAGCCGGTGCCGAGCGAGACCGTCACGGCGTAACTGGGCTTGCCCAACGCCAAGTCGTCCAGCGGCCACGCTTAAATCGAGGCCGATGCGGCCAATCAAACTCGTGGCCAGCCTGCGCGGATACAAGCGCGAGTGGCTGACCGCAGACCTGGTGGCTGCGGCCACGCTGCTGGTGATCGCGTTACCGGAGCAGCTCGCGACCGCGCGCTTGGCGGGCATGCCGCCGATCACCGGCTTCTACGCGTTCGCGGCCGGCACCTTGGCATTTGCTCTGATCGGCTCGAATCCGCAGCTTTCGGTCGGCGCTGACTCAACCATCGCGCCGCTGTTCGCGACCGCGGTCGGCGGCATCACGCTCACCGGTTCGGTCCACTACCACGATCTGGTCGGGATCCTCGCGGNNTCTGCTCGGCATCGCCAGCGGCGGGCATACGACCCTCGGCCGCATGCAACACGTCTTCAGTCGGCTCTCGTCGACCTCCGGCTGGACCTTGGGGATCGGGCTCGGCGTGTTCGCGACCGTGATCCTGGTTGAGCGCGTCAACAAGCGACTACCGGGCGCGCTCGCCGGGCTGTTGCTGTCGACGGTGCTGGTCGCGGCCGCCCACCTGCAGTCACACGGCGTCGCCGTGCTCGGATACGTGAACCATGCCGCTCCCAACTTCGGTCTGCGTGGGCTCTCCTGGAAGGTCCTGGGGGAGCTCGCGCCTATCGCGGGCACGGTCGCGCTCGTGNNCGTGAGCCGCGACTTTATGGCGGTCGGTCTGGGAAGCGTCCTATCGGGCATCGCTGGCGCCTTCCCGGTCAACGCCAGCCCGCCGCGTACCGCAGCCGTTGCGCAGGCCGGTGGACGTACTCAGCTCGCCGGCTTGCTCGCCGCCGCGGCGCTGATCGCGCTGACGCCCGCCGCCGGCCTGCTGAAGGACGTGCCGCTCGCCACGCTCTCCGGCGTGCTGCTGTACGTCGCCTCCCGCATCTTCCATGTCGGCGAGCTGATCTCAATCGCCCGCTTCGACCTCTTTGAGCTCGGCCTCGCCCTCGTCACGCTCTTGACCGTTGCTTTGCTCGGGGTCGAGCAGGGAATCGGCGTGGCAATCACACTCGCGATCCTCGACCGCACGCGGCTGAGCGCACGCCCCCAGATCCACCTGCTGGGCCGGAT
Source organism: Solirubrobacterales bacterium (assembly GCA_003137075.1). Taxonomy (GTDB): domain Bacteria; phylum Actinomycetota; class Thermoleophilia; order Solirubrobacterales; family Solirubrobacteraceae; genus Palsa-465. The sequence goes on along the minus strand of PLES01000148.1, from coordinate 2,654 downwards.
CCCCGGCTCCACCAGCTGGGCGCCGATTGGCGCCTCCGGCGCGGTCGAGACTCCGGGTGTGCTGGTCGTGCTGTTCGCGACGCCGCTCTGGTACGCGAATGTGACCCACTTCCGCGCACAGCTGGGCGCCGCGATCAGCAAGGCCACGGCCTCAGGCTCGGCGCCGCACGCAGTGGTGCTCGATGCGCTCGGGATGAGCGACATCGACTACACCGGTGCCACCTCCCTGCGCGACCTCATCAACCATCTCAAACACGAGGGGATCGAGTTCGCGATCGCGCGAGCCGGCGACCACGTGCATCAGGAACTGATGAGGGCGGGCTTGGAGCCCGCCCTCATACCAACCAACCGGTTCTTTCCTGACGTCGACGCAGCGGTGACTGCGCTCAGCGCTCCGCTATCAGCGCGGGGTGCTTGAGCGCCGGCGGACCAGCGCGTCGAGCGTGACGGCTGCGATCAAGACGCCTGCGGTGACCATCTCCTGAACTGCGGCGCTGACACCCATCAGTCCCAGACCGTTGAAGACGACACCGATTATGAGTCCACCAAGCAACGCGTTAAGTGGCTTGCCGCGCCCGCCGAAGAGGCTCGCACCGCCGATCACCCCGGCGGCCACCGCGAACAGCGTGTAGTTGCCTCCGTCGATGCCTGTCGAGATCGATCCCAGGTACGACTCATAGGCCAGGCCAGCGAGGCCGGCGCCGAAGCCGCAGAGCGTGAATCCGATCGTCCGGATCAGTCCGACGTTGATACCTGCTCGGCGTGCCGCCTCTGGGTTTGCGCCAATCGCGTAGATGTAACGCCCCAGCTTTGTGCGGCTGAGCATCACGCTCCAGCCGAACAGGATGACGAGCACGAATGGCACCACCCATGGAATACCCGGCGTGGTCCCGTTGCCGTTGCAGATCAAGACCAGAATAAGACCGCCGATTCCGACGATGCCCACGGTGAGCAGCGTCACGCCGAGCGGAGGCGCGGTCAGTCCCGCCTTGCGTTTCTTGTATGCGGAGCGCAGCGCAAAGGCCGCGTACGCGCCGACCACCGCCACCAGCACGATCCAGCCGAGCGTGACGCTCATCTCCGTGCTTGAAAGCTTGTAGACGGGACTGTCCCCGAGTGACATGACGCCGCCCAGCGCGGTGGGGTCGATGTTCGCCAGTTCCAGGAGCACGCCTTCTAGGAACAGCAAGCCACCGAGGGTGACCACGAACGACGGCAGGTTGAGGCGCGTTATCAGCTGTCCCTGGACGAAACCAAAGGCAGCCGTAAAGCCGAGGCCCGCGAGAAGTGCGACCGTCCAAGGCAGGTTGACCGGCGGTGCGTTCACTTCAGCAAAGATCATCGCTCCGACAGCAGCGGCAAAGCCGACCGACAGGTCGATCTCCGACAGCAGCAACGCGAACAGCTCGGCCGCGCCGAACATGATGTAGACCGACGACTGGATCAGCAGGTTCACCAGGTTGCCGGAGCTGTCGAACAGGTGCTGCTGGACCTGGAAAAAGATGACGATGATGATGAGCCCGGCGACGATCGGCAACGCGCCGCTCTCGCCGTTGCGCAGACGCCTGCCCCAGGCCGCGAAGTACTCGCCGACCGAGTTGGCGGCCAACTCGGGCGGCAGCACGGCCGCGGCGGGCGCGCTCAGGTCCGCTTGCGCTACGAGGGCGTCAATCGGAGCCGCCGGAGCCACGCCCTCGACGCCACCGGTCTCCCTCTGCTCGGAATCAGACACGTGTGAACCTTCTCCTTCTCAAGTTTCAGGCTGCGACGGCGCTCAGGCGGCGCGCGCGGCCATTCCAGTTGTCATGTATTCGACGGCACTCTGGCGATCGAAGTCGGACGCGGGCCCCTCAACGACCAAGCGGCCGAGATAGAGCACGGCGATACGGTCAGCGACCTCAAACACGTCAACGAGGTTGTGGGAGATCATCAAAACGGCAACGCCCCGCGAGGCAAGCCGCTTGACCAGTTCGAGCACCATCGTCGTCTGGGCAACGCCGAGCGCCGCGGTCGGCTCGTCCATGATCACAAGCTGGGCGTTCGACATGACCGCCTTGGCGACCGCGACAGATTGCCGCTGACCACCGGACAGCGACGCGACGAGCTGGCGAACCGAGCGCACGGTGACGACATTGAGCTCTTTCAACGTCTCGCGAGCCTTGATCTCCATCTTGGACTCGTCAAGCATTCCGTGCTCTAGCGGCTCGTGCCCGAGGAACATGTTCTGGACGATGTCGAGGTTGTCGCAGAGCGCCAGATCCTGATAGATCGTGGTGATGCCGAGATCCTCTGCGTCCTTGGGGCCGTGGAGGTGGACCTCCTTACCTTCCCAGGAGATCGAGCCACCATCCGGCGCCCAAAGGCCGGAGATCGTCTTGATCAGCGATGACTTGCCGGCGCCGTTGTCGCCGACGAGCGCCGTGACCTTGCCGGGGTGTATGTCAAGGTCCACGTCTGTCAAGGCGCGGACCGGACCGAAAGTCTTAGTTACTTTGCGCAACGACAGCAGGATGCCGTCGCCGTTGGAGGCGCGAGGCGCGCCTGAGTCCGTGGGCAGATCCTCGGAGATGCTCATCCCTGTCCTTAGTCGAAAAGCGACGGTGCCCGCCCGTACTTACGGGCGGGCACCATTGTCGCACTTATTTCGTTAGCTA
>PLES01000019.1 GCA_003137075.1 Solirubrobacterales bacterium | reverse complement strand
CAGTTGAGCGGCTTGTAGCCGCCCGCGTCGGCGTGCAGCAGCACGCTGCCGTCGGCTTTGATCATGATCAGCCGCAGCGCCTCGGGCAGGCTCGTATCGAGCCGGCCTGAGTAAACGGCGGCGCAGCGGGCGACGATCAGACGCATCCATTCCGAGGCTATGCGGCTCGGCGGACAGGGCCGGGGGCGTACGGGATGTGAGCTCGGAATTTGGGGCGAATTCCCGCGCGAGCTGTCATCTATTCGTGTGCGCACGAGTAGAACAGTGGTAGTGCGATCACCGTGGTAGTGCGATCGTGCGGCTGGCTCTGACGGCGTAGGACAAATGGGGGATCGTCCTAGCTTCGCCCCGATGCGGTCAGGCGCGTGCGATGACCCGGGCGAGTAGGTCTCGTAGCTGAAGGTTCTCTTCGTTGCTGAGCGGAGCAAGTAGTTCGGCTTCGGCTGCGTCACTGGCGGCGATCCCCTCACGGAGCATGTCTTGGCCGGCCGGTGTCAGCTCGACCACGTTGCGACGGCGATCTTCGGTGTCGGGGCGGCGGGCGATCAGGCCTTTGGCCTCGAGGGCGTCGATGATGGCGACCATCGTCGTGCGGTCAACGCCCATGCGCTGGGCGATTTGCTGCTGGGAAGCCGGCTCGTTGCTGTCGATCGCCAGTAGGACCCCCAAGTCGCGCGCTTGGATGTCGAAGGGCGCGAGCGCCTCGACATGCAGTTCGGACATCAGCCGTTCCGCGTGCTTGAAGAGATAAGCCAGCCGTCGGCGTGTCTGAGTTCTGCTTTCACCGCTTGTTGCCATCGATCTGAGCTTATCGTTATGCTGATCGTCAGTATCACTGATAATCAGTCTTACAGACGACTTGGGAGGGCAATGATGATCTTGATCACCGGAGGGCTCGGCCACATCGGTAGCGCAACCGTGCAGGCGCTGCTCGACGCCGGGCAGGAGTGCGTGGTCGTCCAGCGCCGCAGCCCTGAGATCCCGAATGGACGCTTCACCGCACCGGTAACCGCGGTGCAAGCGGACGTAAAGGATCTCGACGCCCTCCGGGCGATCGGCCGTGACCACGCGATCACCGGGATCGTTCACATGGCCGGCTCGATGCCCTGGCCGCCCAACCCAGACGAGGCTCCTGTAGAGGCGGCGCGCGAAGCGCTCGGTGGTTTCTTCAACATCATTGATGTCGCTCAGGAGTGGGGAGTCAAGCGCGTCAGCGTTGCCAGCACGATCGGCGTCTACGGCGGTCTTTCCAACACCGGCGCCCTCAGCGAGGAGCTGCCGCTGCTGCTGACAGCCCCGCACGTGATCCCGACCTTCAAAAAGATCGGCGAACTGCTGAGCCATCATCTGGCCACTGCCACCGGCCTGGAGATCATCCATCTACGCATCGGTGGGGCCTGGGGCCCACTCGGGCACCTGCCCAACTTCGCCTTTCCCGCCCCGCAGTTCATTCACGCGGCGGCAATCGGAGCGCCGGTCGACCTCGACGGCGTGCGCGGGAGGCTTAAGGCGGACGACGGCCTCGACCTCTGCTACGTCCACGACCTCGGCCGGGCCACCGCGCTGCTGCAGACTGCAGACAAGCTCACGCACACGACCTACAACGTCGGCGCAGGCAGAATGACCAGCAACGCCGAGGTGATCGCGGCGATCAAGGCTGTCGTGCCCGACTTTGAACTCGAGCTCGAGGCCGGCTCCAGCGCGCCTCCGATGTACCTCGACATCACCCGGCTGCACGAAGACACGGGCTACCTGCCGGAGTGGGACCTCGAGCGCTCCGTCGCCGACTACATCGCGTACTTCCGCGCCGGCAACACGCACTAGCGCGGACCGGACCGGACCGCACCGGACCGGGGGCGGGGACCAGTGGCGCGTTCAAGGACCGGCGCGAGCCCAGTCGGTCACCGTTCAGGCGCACTCCCAGGACCATGCTGGCGTGTTGCCGACTGATCACCCGTCGGATGGTGCGAAGCGCTTAAGTAGAGAGCGCTCCGTACAGGCGGGATATCGGGCCGTACGGAGCGCTCTCTGAGGGAGGAGAGGGTGCTGCGCCGCGGATAGTCGCTCACCCACGTCCCGAAGTCCAAGACCAGAACTCAACAAGACATATAAGCCCTCGCTATGGACGAGGGCAGCCGGGAAAGGCGGGCGATTCGCGACCAAAGGACTCGTGATTGCATGAGCTGGCCCGAGACCAAAGCGGTCGTGAGGTGTGCCTTAGCTGTCTGTCCTTCTCTTTGACCTGATCTTTGGGTGTTGACAAAGGGCCGCGCCGGCCTATTGGGGTCGGTGGAGGTGACATATGAGAAGCAGCTCAGCCCCGGGGCCGGTGCAGCCGGGTTGCCCAGACAGAGGCAGCCTGTGTGTGGACGAGGATCGATTGGTGGCTTCTGGGGCTCGGCTGCGCTCTTGAGTCATCGTTGGGTCCGTCGGTCGATCGATCTCAATCAGTGAAAGGGGTGAAGGTTCGTATGTCTGTTCGTCGTCGTTGGCGGGTCGGGTGGGTCCGACACGTTCTAGGCTCATCAGCGCATCGCACGATCTTGCGGCCGCGCGCCCGGTTCGTCGGCTGACACATGGGGCCAGTATCAGAGCTCCCGCTGGCAGGGTTTGGCCGCGATGAGCTGGCTCGCCTGCTGGAAGGCGGCGGCCACTGTGGCGCGCTATATACCTTTTTCGGAGTTTGAGATGGATGCGGTCCAGGAGCAGATCACAGAGGTGGAGAGCGAGTCGCTTGAGGTCGAGTCGCGGGAGGCGCGCATACTTGATCAGCGCCTCGCGAGTGACCTGCGTCACCGCCGTCTCGTAGGCGAAACGAGCTCGGCGGGTTATCTGCAGGATCTTGGTGATCGGCCGCGGCTGCCGATTGCGATGGAGCGCCGGCTGGTTGAGGCCGCGAAGGCTGGTGACCGGCGCGCGCGGGAGGAGTTGGTCGAGGCTTTCTTGCCTTTGATCGCTGGTGTCGCACGCCTGTATCGGGGTTCGCCGACGATCACCCGGACTGAGCTGATGCAGGAAGGGGTGGTGGGGCTGTTGCGTGCGCTTGAGCGTTTCGACCTGTCGCTGGGTGTGCCGTTTTGGGGATATGCGTCCTGGTGGGTGAGGCAGGCGATGCAGCAGCTAACCGCGGAGTTGACGCGTCCGATGGTGCTCTCTGATCGCGCGCTGCGGCATCTCTCGCAGCTCAAACGCGCACACGGCGAGTACGTGAGCGAGCATGGCCGTGAGCCGACCGGTAACCAACTCGCAGCTGACACTGGCCTATCGCATGTTCAGGTCGGGGAGCTGCTCGCACTCGACGCGACGCCGCAGTCGATGGACGAGCCGGTTCGCGGCACTGAAGGTGAGATCGGCGCGTTTGGAGAGTTGCTCGCCGACCCGCTCGCGGCGGACGCGTATGAGCAGTTGCTTGACCACTCGGAGATCGAGCAGGTCAGGGCGTTGCTGGGCAGCCTCAACGAGCGCGAGCGGACGATCCTGCGTGCCCACTACGGGCTCGATGGGCCTGAGCAGTCGCTGCGGGACATCGGTGAGCGGATCGGGTTATCCGGCGAGCGTGTCAGGCAGATCGAAGATCGCGCGCTCGGCAAGCTTCGCGCGGGTGCCAACCACGGCCTCAATGGCGAGATGCCATAACCCGCGGGTTGACAGCCGGCGGCTGCGGCCTATTGACCGGCATGTAAGCGAACAATCGGAGGTGGATCTGATGCACGTTCTTCATCGTTCCCATCTGTCGCGGCCGGTTGCAGTGAGCGTCATCGCGGCGATCCTCGCGATCACGCTCACACTGCTCGCCGGTCTCGGCGCCGTCAGCTCAAACACAGGCAGCACGAGCACACCCGGACCGCTCGGCGCTACCGCGTCGCAGCTGTCGGCCCCAATGGCCCGCGATCCGTTCGAGCGGTTGCTCACTTCGTCGCCGGCACTGCGGTGGGGTACCTCAAATTCGGTGCCCTTTGCGCGAGCGAACGCCACGACCGTGCAGTAGTGACCGTGCCGAGGAACTGACGATGAAACCGAATGATCACCGCGACAGCCGGACGCTCGCTGCCAATCGGGTTGCAGGAACATCGGCGATCCGTCGCGCGTACCAGCACCTAGGGCAAGGGCGACATCTTGAGCAGCCGCGGGACAGGGTCACGCGGGCTGGCCTCCCGCCGGTCGACCCGCGGCACGGAGCGATCGGGCCCGACCTGCTGGCCATGACCGTCAACGTCTTCCGACAGCACGGCTACGCCCGCCGGGCAGACGGTCACCCGATACGAGCGGTGTCCTGAGTCGTCGTGAATGCTGGTTTGAAAAAGACTTGACGCGCCCGCGTTGAGATCTATTAGTAGGTGTGAAAGGCAAACCCACTCGTTCCGTTAGGAGGATTCTCATGGCATTGATTCGCTGGGAGCCGGTCGCCGAGCTCAACACCATTCAGAACGAGATGAACCGACTCTTCAACACGTTCTTCGATCAGCCCGCCCAGAACGGGCGCGGCAGCGGCACGACTCGAAGGTGGCTTCCCGCCATGGACATCATTGAGACCGCAGACCACTACGTGCTCCGCGCTGACCTGCCAGGACTCGGTGATGGGGATGTGAACGTCCAAATGGAAGACAACGTCCTGACCGTTTCCGGGGAGCGCAGAGCCGAGCGCGACGAGCACCAAGCCGGCTACCACCGCCTGGAGCGCGGATTCGGCGGCTTTTCCCGGTCTCTCACCCTTCCCGACGGTGTTGACGCTGAGCGCATCGAGGCCCACTTCGATCGGGGCGTGCTCGAGATCAGCATCCCGAAGCCTGAACAGAAGAGGCCCAGGACAGTCCAGGTCAACGTCGGCGGACCTGCCGGCCTCGACACGATCGAAAGTGAGGAAACGCAGATCAACAGTCACGACCAGGTCGCCGCGCTGGCGTGAACCTGGCGACGGATCCCCCAACCCGAGACGTTGCGTGGACTGCGGCCGGAGGCGCCGTAGTCCACGCAGCACCCCCTGGATACGCCGGTATCACCATCTGTACGAGCCTCTAACAGG
>PLES01000022.1 GCA_003137075.1 Solirubrobacterales bacterium | reverse complement strand
TCGACGCTGATTTACGACGCAAACGCCGAGCAGGCGAAGGTCGTGGCCGGTGACGGGCCACGCCGTCTCGGCACACTGACCCAGGTGGCCAGTTGCGACGCGGTGGTCCTGATGCTTCCCAACAGCGACATCGTCGAGGCCGTGCTCCTGGAAGAGGGGCTGCTCGCGCAGATGACGCCCGGCGCGCTGCTCGTTGACATGAGTTCGTCGGACCCGGCCCGCACCGTCGAACTCGCGCCCAAGATCGTCGCCGAAGGAGTCGACTTCATGGATGCCCCGGTCTCCGGCGGCGTCGGNNCGCAGGGACGCTCAGTCGCGCGCGACCGCTGCTGGAGACGATGGCGGCAAATATCTTTCACGTAGGCGGGGTCGGTAGCGGACACGCCGCCAAAGCTTTGAACAATCTGCTGTCGGCCACCGGACTGCTGGCGTCGATCGAGGCGGTGGAGGCTGGTCGGCGTTTCGGGATCGACCCTCACACGCTGTTGGAACTCCTCAACGTGTCCACCGGCCGGAACGACGCAACGGAACGCAAGATCGACCGCTTCGTGCTGTCGGAGGCCTACGACTCAGGCTTCAAAGCCAGCCTCATGCTGAAGGATCTCCGTCTCGCCGCTTCGATGTGCGAGCAACTCGGCCTTGGGACCGGTCTGGCCGGTCGCGTGACCGAGCAGTGGGCTGCGGCCTGCGAACAACTTGCGCCCGGGGCGGATCAGACTGAGATCGCCCGGGTTACAAACGGATCTGCTGCCAGTGGGCCCATCGCCGGCAGCAGACCCATGACCACCAACGACACAGGAGCGAGGCATTGAGCTCTCAGCACACGCTTGCCCACCTGCGCCCCAACCGATCCGAGGCGAACAGCGGCATCACCGAGATCCGCGGGCCTTACTACAGCTCATTCGGGCCGGACCATCTCGATGACCTACTGAGCGCGATGTCGAGGTTCGTGGACTGGGTCAAGCTGCCCGGGCCGGCCGTTCTGCTCCTGGACGACGAGACCATCAAGCGGTACGTCGATGTAGCACACAAGCACGACGTGAAGGTCTCGGCTGGCGGCGCCGTCGAATGGGTACTGACCCGGGGAGCCGAGCACGTTGGTCCCTACTTCGACACGATCGCGGCGCAGGGTTACGACGTCGTTGAGGTATCGGCCGGGATGCTCGCCATCTCCGATCGCGACTATCTGAGGCTCGTTGAGCGCGCGAAGCAGACGGGCCTGCATGTCAAGGCCGAGGTCGGAATCCAGTTCGGAGCCGGGGGGACCTCCTCGGCTAACGAGTTGGAGCGTGCCGGGACCGGCTCGGTGCCTGCGGCCATCCGCCGTGCCCAGCGCGCTTTGGAGGCGGGTGCCGACACGATCATCCTCGAGTCTGAGGGGGTCACAGAGTCAGTCAATGTGTGGCGCACCGATGTGCCGGCGGCCTTTGCCGATGCGATCGGACTGGAGAAGCTGATGTTTGAGGCTGCGGATCCAGCCGTGTTCGAGTGGNNGTCAAGAACATGGGACCCAGCGTGAACCTGTTCATCGACCACAGCCAGGTCCTGCATCTCGAGAGCCTGCGCAGCGGTGTCTGGGGTCCGAACGATCTTTGGGGCCGGGTTGTCACGTTCCAAGAGCCAGACCTGGGGTCTGCGTGAAAGCCAAGAGAACGGGCCCGAGCACCATGCTCGCCCCGAAGGAGGAGAAGTAAATGGCGAAGGTTGTTGTCGTGGGCGGCGGGAATGCCGGCATCTCGGCGGCTCTCTCCGCGCGCCAGCACGGCGCGGACGTGACGATTCTGGACCGCGGGCCGTCCGACGGCTCAGGCTCCGACAGCTTCTACACCGGCGGGCTGTTTCGCGTCGCGTACCACAACATGGCTGAGCTCGAGGCTGTAGTGGGAGACATGGGTCTGCAGTCCGCCAAGGGCCTCGAGCGCTACTCCTCCTACGCGGAGGCTGACTTCCTTGACGACTGGGCGCGCGTCACCGGCTATCGATTCGACGTGGAGTTGGCGGAGATGATCGTCAACGATTCCTACAAGGACATCCGCTGGCTGTCAGAGCAGGGCGTCCCGTTCCTGTCAGGGATCATCGTCGACCAAAACGGTGAGGCGCGTCACTCTCGACCCGGATGGCACGGTGGGTTCGTTGAGGTCTCGGGCGGTGGCTGGGGACTGATGCAGGCTCTACTCAAGGCAACCAAGAAACACGAGATCCCGATCCACTCCGACACCGAGGTCGTTGAGATCGAACCGCCGAACTCCAACGGCACGATCAAGGTGCATGCCCGCAACGGCTCCAGGCAGGTGTACGAGGCGGACGCGGTGATCCTCGCGTCCGGCGGCTTCCAGGCCGACTCGGAGTGGCGCACACGCTGCCTCGGCCCCGGCTGGGATCTTGCCAAGGTACGAGCCTCGCCGTTCAACACCGGCGGCGGCATCAAGATGGCCTTCGCACTTGGCGCCGCCGCGTACGGCAACTGGTCAGGAGCGCACGCGGTTGCATGGAGCGTCGGGTCCGGCGACCACGGTACGCCCGAGACCAATCACATCTTTGAGCGCGAGAGCTACCCGTTTGGGATCACGGTCAACGTCGAAGGTGAGCGCTTCATCGATGAGGCCTCTGACTTCGGGGCATACACCTATGCGAAGTACGGGCGGATGATCCTGGCGCAGTCAGAGCAGCGCGCCTGGCAGTTGTTCGACGCGCGCAGCGCCGTGCATCTGATGGACGAGTACAAGCAGAAGAACCCCTACGCCGCGCGCGAGCGCGAGCCGACGGTGGAGAAGCTGGCTCAACGTCTCAGCGACCGCGGCGCCGACGGTGCGCGGAGNNGAAGACCGTCGCTGAGTTCAACAACGCGGTCGACGAGTCCACCGCTTTCAATCCGTACGAGAAGGATGGGCGGGGTACGACGGGGCTGGCGATCGACAAGAGCAACTGGGCTCAAGCGTTGCGCGAGCCGCCGTTCGAGGCGTACGAAGTCACCTGTGGAGTGACCTTCACATTCGGTGGAGTCAGGGTCGACGAACAGGGCCGCGTCCTGGACGCAGGAAAGAAGCCGCTGCCGGGCATTTACAGCGCCGGCGAGATGGTCGGAGGCCTCTACTACTTCAACTACGGCAGCGGCACCGGTCTGACCGCCGGGGCTGTGATCGGGCGTCGCGCCGGTGAGGCGGCCGCGGCCGCGTAGGACAGATCGTGGAGGCTCACCAAGCAATGCAACCGCTTGAGCTCTCGCCGCCCTTCTCGGGTTTGCGGCGCCGGGAAGGCGCGGAGGTCGACAGGCTGGTCCCACAGTCTGTCGCTGAAGGTCTGGCGACGGCTGTCCAGGCGTTCGGGGATAACCGAACACTCGGGCCGTTGCTCGGCACCGTCGCAGCGTCGGCAGCAAGTGCTCTGGGGGTTGCGCGTTGCGTGGTTTATCTCCGTGACGCGGGCAGCGGAAATCTGGTCGGGGCGATCGCTCACGACCACCGCGACGGCGAAGCCGGTTCGGAGTGGATCGCCCGAGAGCGGGTGGACGGCCGGACCCCTGGTCTGGCTCGCGCGCTTGAGGACGGCGAGCCCTCGCTGGTTGCGCTTCCTGGGCCTGGACGCCGTGGCGTTCGCAACACGGCTGGCGTAGAGCAGTCGCTGGTGGTTCCGATGATCAACGCCGACGAGGTGGTGGGNNGTGGTGGGCGCGCTCGCGATCTCGCCCGCTCAGGAGACCGACCTGGCGGCGCTGGGGCAGTTGGCCAAGGCGTTCGCCGCAATCGCGGGCGCAGCCGTGGCGCGCGGACGCTCTGACGCCGGGGCTGCCCGCCAGCTCAATGTCCTTGCCCAGCGTCTCAAGGAGGAGCGTCGCGCCGCCGCAATCGAGCAGTCACTCTGGCGCTGCGGACTGCAGTCGCCCGGCGCGGCGGCGTTGGCCAAGCTGACGGCTCTGTCACTGAGGCTGCCTTGCGCCGTGCGGACCGGTTCTGGCGCGAGTATCGGATTTGATGCGGCGGGGTGCCCGGAGGCGTCCGGGCTGCTGCTCGACACCGAGGACCCTGATGTGATCGCCGAGCTGAACTCGATCGATGCGGACGCGGTCCAGCTGCTCGGACCCTATCCACGGCTTGGCGTCCACGCTCGCCAACTGGTGGCACGGGTGCCACTGGCCGCGGCACCGCTGATGATGGCCTTGACCGAATCCGAGCGCGGGTTCACCGGCGTCGATGCGCGCGTGCTCCAGAGGGCTGTGGCCCTGCTGGGACTGCAGCTGCGTGAACGCGCTCGGGGTGCGAGCAGCGGCCACGACGCTTCGGTCTCGCTCGTGCGTGACGCCGTCTACGGCAGTGACTCGGTCGCCTCGCTGCGGACCCGCTCCGTCCGGCTGGGGATCTCACTCGACGGCCCGAACGTCGTCTGCCTGCTCTCAGATGTTGCCGCCGCGGACCTTGACCTCGAGGCTATTCGCCACCGGGTGGACGCCGGTGGTGCGACCTGGCTCNNGGTGCCCGGCGGCGCGGTGATGATCGCGGCGCTGGACGAACGCCAGGCCCGCCACAGCGCCGTGGCGACGATCTGCGCCGAGCTCAAGCGCGTCGTGGACGCCGTGGCAGAAGCAGGAATCACGCTCGTCGCGACGGCATCTTCGGTGTGTCGAACTCCCGAGCATCTTCCGCGAGCGCTGGCCGAATGCCGCCAGCTAAACACCTACGTTGCACTCCGGGAAGGCGACGACCCGGCTGTGCTCAGCGCCGACGATCTTGGGGCTGGCAGGCTGGTGCTGGGCCAGTTGGACCAAGATGCGGCTCAGTCTCTGGTGGATGAGGTCCTCGG
>PLES01000008.1 GCA_003137075.1 Solirubrobacterales bacterium | reverse complement strand
GGCCTTGTCCTTGACCAGCTCGAGCGACCAGAAGTAGCCTGCGCCGCGCACGTCACCCACGATCGGCAGCTCTAGCAGGCTGTCGAGCATCTGCTTGAACGGAGCCTCGTTCTCACGCACGTGCTCCCGCAGTCCCTCGTCCTCGATCACGGCGATGTTGGCGAGAGCGACCGCCGACGATGCCGGGTGACCACCGAACGTGAGGCCGTGCATGAACGTGTTGGTGTCGTTCTGCATGAACGGATCGGCGATCCGGTCGGAGACGATCACGGCGCCCATCGGCGCGTAGGCGCTAGTCAGGCCCTTGGCGGTAGTGATCATGTCCGGCAGGTAGTCAAAGCGCTCGGCGCCGAACCATTCACCGAGACGACCCCAGGCGCAGATCACCTCGTCCGAGATCAGCAGCACGTTGTAGTAGTCGCAGATCTCACGGATCCGCTGCCAGTAGCCCTCGGGCGGAACGAAGCAGCCACCGGAGTTCTGGACCGGCTCCATGATCACAGCGGAGACCGTGTCCGGGCCCTCGAGCTCGATCCGGTTAGCTACGGACTCGGCGAGCTCACTGACCGGCATCCAGTCCGGCAGGCGGTAGGTGTTGGTATTGGGTACGTGGCAGGCGCCAGGCGGCAGCGGCTCGAAGGCCGCCCGGATCTCCGGCACTCCGGTCGCGGCCAGCGCGCCCATGGTGGTGCCGTGGTAGGCGGTTTCGCGGGCGATCAGCTTGTACTTGTTGGGGTTGCCCGTGAGCTTGTGGTACTGGCGCGCAAGCTTCAGCGCCGACTCCACGGCCTCACTGCCACTGTTGGTAAAGAACACACGGTTGAGGTCACCGGGCGCGATCGAAGCGATCTTGGTCGCCAACTCCACCGCACGTGGATGCGCATACGACCAGTTGGTAAAGAATCCGAGTTGCTTGGCCTGATCGGCGCCGGCCTGCGCTACGTCAGCGCGTCCGTGACCGATGTTGGTGCAGTACAGCGAGGCGAGGCCGTCGAGATAACGCTTGCCGTGTTCGTCGTAGACGTAACAGCCCTCACCGCGGACGATGATCGGGATCTCGTTGAGATCGCTGTATCCACCCATGCGGGTGAAGTGCATCCATAGATGCCGGCGCGCTTGCTCCTGGAGCGTGGCGTCGGCGGGAAGTTTGCTGACAGGCTCACTGCTAGTGGTTGACATTTGCCCCTCCTAAGAAGCTGAATGCCGTTTTGTACAACTGGACAGGGGTCTAGCTGCCCAGAGATAGTGCCAGACGAAACATTCTCCCGCTTGAGCCTTGTACTTTTCGGAGCGCCTATGGACGGGGTGTACAACCAGATTGCCTTATCCGGGCTGCACCACGCGAGCTGTCAGTGACCACCCACGAAACCGCACGAAACAATGCCGTTCCAGGAACTACGGGACGCGCTCCCGTGTGCCGCCTTCGGGGAGGCTCTCTTTCACGCTTGTGAGATCGGTGGGCTGAAGCCACCGGTACCGGGCAGCTGCAGCGGCGTCGAGCCCGGGCGGCGGTTGGTGCGAGACGCCGATCCGCATGATCCGCTTAGTGACCTTCGCGCGCAGACCATCGACCATCGGTTCGAGGCAGAGTTCGGCGACGTCCTCCGCGTCGGGGACATCACTTTCGCCATATGGAACGCTGGGGTTGCCTGGCCCGCCGCCCCAGGCCTGTGGGAACAGAGCAATCGGGTCAGCCGGCAGCGGTGGGAGTGGCGAAGGGGGATCCACGCCTATGCGATCAGCGAGCAGGTGAAATAGCGGACGGGTCTGCCATGGCAAACGCAGGTGGGCCGTCGGCACTGCTCGCGGATTGAGTTCAAGTAGTGAGGCCGTGCTCCGATCATGGCTCAGGATGAAATCGAGGCCGAACAGGCCTGATAACCCCAGGCCGCGGGCAAGCGCCGCAGCGGCCCGATCCAAATCAGGATGTTGAATCGGCTCCACCACCGTGGCTGGTCCGCGCTGTGACCAGGTGCTGACAACCCGGAAGCCCAGAGACCCGATTATCTCTCCCTCCCACGCGACAGCTGCGAGCGTTGCCGGGCCACCGTAAACGAACTCTTGAAGGGTGACCACCGGCCGGCTCCAGAGGCGCGAACGGCTGGGGCGCGATCCATCGTATTCGGGCAGCAGCCAGCCGAGACCGTCCGGTGTCCGCGGGGCGCGCGAGAGTGCCCGATACGCGGCTGTTGCGCCAGCCTCGTCGTTAACGACGATCACTCCGCGGCCGCCGTAGCTGCCATCGGACTTCAGTACGGCTGGCAAGCCAGCCTCCCGGAGGATCAACGCCAGGCTGTCCTCGTCGGGTACAGCCCACGTCCGAGGCGCGGACACGCCCGCACTCGCCGCGATCTCGGCGACCACCGCGCGAGCGGATCGGATCGGGAAAGTGCTCGGATCGCCAAGTGACCTGCGAACCGCCGCGGCAGTGGTCCCATTCAGGCGGCCGGCCATGTAAGCCTCGAACAGCTCGTCGGAAGAGACCTGGTCAGTGGGGATCACGAGGTCGAAAGGCCGCGTGTTGAGAGCCCGGGCGACGGATCGGGTTGGTTGAAGCTGCGAGTAGACCCCTAGCGACTTCACCCACTTGAGCCGAGCTATCGAGTGCGATCTGGGAGCAACGACGTGCACGTGGAACCCGGCGTCGCGAGCCGCGAGAGCAAGCCGGGACGCTTGGGGCCAGAGCTCCCCGATAACGAGTACAAGCGAACCAGATCTGCCTGTGTTGTTCCCGTGGGTCACGCGGTCACGACAGCCTTGCGGTGTCGGGCTCGCGACGCCAGATGCGTCGCCACGCGTGGCGACGCGAACTCGGTGCCTACGACGAACCGCATCAACGGACCAAAAGTTCCAGCCGCCGCGGCGCCGACGAAGTAAAGGCCTGGGACAGACGACTCGAAGTAGTGAGACAAGTTAGGCATGGAGCCAACGCGCTTGATGGAGTCACGCAGCGCAGGATCGATGAACGTCAACCGCTCGATGTCGGCGTGGTATCCAGTGCCACAGATCACGTGATCCACAATCAGCTCTGCCGATGCGCCGTGCGCGTC
>PLES01000108.1 GCA_003137075.1 Solirubrobacterales bacterium | reverse complement strand
CCGATGACCCCTTCCTTACCATGGAAGTGCTCTACCAACTGAGCTAAGAGGGCGGGTTCGCTGAGGATACTGTGCCGCTCACAGATCGTGGTTGTCGGGAGTTCGGGCATCATTGGCTGGTGCAGATCCTGCTGACCGAGGAGATCGCTGAATTCAGCTTCAGGGCCCAGGCGTTCCTGGCGCAGCGGCTCGAACGTAACGTGATGGCGACCATTACTCAACTGATGCTCGCGATGGGGCCTGGCCCCGGCTCCGAGCGGCCGATCTACGCGCTCGGCGTCGATCGAACCGGGGCCACTGTTGCCGCTGCGCTGCGCACACCGCCGCGACACCTGATCGCCAGCGGCTTCGCCGAGCCAGAGCACGCACAGCAGTTGATGACCGCGTGGATCGAAGCGGACCCGGGGATCACCGGCGTCAGCGCAGCGCCGGCCGAGGCGGCGATGCTGATGCAGGCTTGGAGGGAACTGACCGGCGGCGAAACCTCACTCGATTTCAGTGAGGCGCTTCACGAACTCAAAGCCGTGATAGCCCCAACGCGCATGCCGCCGGGTTCGCTTCGCCACGCGACTTCCGCCGAGGAAGATCTGCTGGTGCAGTGGAACCTGGACTTCACTGCCGAGACCGGGTTCGGCGACCCAGCCAGCGCCGTGCTTGCGGCGCAACGGACGCTGGCAGGCGGTCGCAGCTACGTCTGGGACGACGAGGGACCGGTGACGATGGTTGGGCACGCGACCCGAGTCGCCGACGTGAACCGAGTCGGCCCCGTCTATACGCCGCCGCAACACCGGGGGCACGGCTATGCGAGTGCCGCGGTCGCGGCCTTGAGCCAGCAGCTTCTGGACGCAGGTGCGCAACGTTGCATGCTCTTCACGGACCTCGCCAACGCGACCTCCAACAAGATCTATGAGGCCGTCGGGTACCGACGGTTCGCCGACTGGGAGGAACACAGCTTCCTCCCACGCTCAGCCGCCTGAGCCTCGCCGCACTGGCAGCATGTCGATTCTTGTTGCGTCGTCAACCTATAGCCTGGGTAACAACCACCAAACTTCGCGACCAGAGGAGTCTCCAAGTGCCGATCCGTGTCGGAGTGCAAATCCAACCACAGCACTCCACCTTCGCCGAGATGCAGCAGGCCTGGCGCGACGCCGAGGAGCTTGGCGTCGACTCCATCTACACCTGGGACCACTTCTACCCGCTCTACGGAGAGCCTGACGGCAAGCACTATGAGGGCGTCAGCTCGCTGACCGCGCTCGCTGCCAGCACGAAGCGAGCGCGCGTTGGCGCGCTGGTCTTCTGTAACTCCTACCGCAACCCGCAGCTGCTGGCCAACGTCCATACCACGATCGATCACGTATCGGGCGGACGCGTCATCTTCGGCATCGGCGCCGGCTGGTTCGAGCGTGACTACGACGAGTACGGCTACGAGTTCGGCACCGCGCCGGAGCGGCTGCGTGCCCTGGGCCGCGACCTACCGCTGATCAAAGAGCGCCTGGCGAAGCTCAACCCGCCTGCCATGGGCCCGATGCCGATCCTGATCGGCGGCGCCGGTGAGAAGGTAACGCTGCGACTGGTCGCGCAGTACGCCGACATGTGGCACGCCTTCGGCGACACCGAGACCTATCTGGCGAAGTCAGCGATCCTGGCCGAGCATTGCGCCAAGATCGGCAAGGACCCGAACGAGATAGAGCGCGTCTGGGGCTCGCTGAGCGACATCGACAAGCACGCTGACGGCCTCGCGGCAGCCGGGGTGAGCGAGGTCACGATCGGAATCGGTGGCGGCCCAGACGGCTATGACCTGGGCCCGCTGCGCGAGCTCTTGCAGTGGCGTGACCGCCACAACGCCGCATAATCGGAGGTGATGTCCGAGCGCGTCCCAACTTCACTGCTGGCTGCGGCCGGTCTGATTGCCGGCTTCGGCACGGCGATCGGCACCGGCTCGCGCCCGCTCGGCGGCGCCGTGATGGCTCTGTTCGGCTTGACCTGCATCTACTTCTGGGTCAAACGTGACGGTCGCCAGACGGCGCTGCGGCTGACCCTGGTAGGCCTGGCCGCGTTCGTCTTCTCGCACGTGCTCGGCCTCGTGATCGGCGCCTGGCCGTCTGTCTTCGTGGTCTCGGCCATCACCGCGTGGGCCTGCTGGCGCTGGTCGGATTCGAAGTGGCTCTTGGGTTCAGCGGCAGGCCCGCTGGCCAGCCGCTGAGCGAGCACGCTCGGTACTTCAGGCGGAGGTGCCTGGAGGCTCGTACACGGCGCCGTCCACGATCGCGCGGTCGCCGACCGGCTCCGGCAGTCGGACCGTCACCGCGGTCTCGTAGCGGCGAGTCCTGCCGGTGTAGCCCTCAAGCGCTTTGACGTAGACGCGCAGAACCAGTTCGTCGGCGCCGATATAGAGGTCGGGCGCGAGCATGCGGTCGTCGGCCGGTACGCCGGTCGCCTGGGTCTGCTCCGTCACCAAGATGTGCAGTTCGCTGTCGCCGGAGTTGACCTCGAAGTCAGGGTCCAGGCGCCACGAGGAGGCCCGAAGGCCCTGGCGCGACGCCCGCAGCGGCCGCGAGTTGCTGACGCCGACAACCAGCCACTTGTCGCGCTTTGCACGGCTGACGGCGACCGTCAGCAGTTGCGGCGGGCGGCCCTTGGCATAGAGGATCTCATCCTCGGCAGTGGCCAGCTCACGCCATCCGGCGAGCTTTTCACTGACGTCGAGCTCCGGCAGGCGCGGGGCGCGACGGAAGCGGCCGGCGCCCTTGCTCGCCCGTTTGCGCCCGAAGTCGATCTGCTGGATCAGTGCCTCGACCGCAGGCGAGTTCGGATCAAGCGGCTCGAACGGCGCCAGCGGCGCCAGTGGGGCAAACGGCAAGCCACCGCCGTCGCTGATCAGTGCAGGCTCACGCGCGGTGATCAGGGGCGTTAGCGTGGGCGCATCGGAGGGCACGGTGCGGAGCTTATCCGGGCACCCTGTGGCGGGTCACGCTGGTGATCTCAGGGAGCAAATGTCTGTAATGCTCGACATACTCGGCAGATGGCGGATACCACTCAGGTCGCGATCGTCGGCGCCGGCCCGGCCGGTCTCTTGCTCGGGCGTCTGCTCGAGCAGTTGGGGATCGAAAATGTGATCCTCGAGAACCGCAGTCGTGAGTATTGCGAGTCGCGGATCCGGGCAGGAGTACTTGAGCCCGGCACCCGCAAGACGCTGCTCGAAGCAGGCATCGGCGACCGCATGGTCAGGGACGGGATCCTGCACGGCGGCATCAACCTGCGCTTCTACGGTGAGAACCATCACATCGCGGTCGACAAGCTCGCGGGAAGTGACCCGCTCACGATTTACGGGCAGACGGAGATCGTCAAGGATCTGATCGCCGCCCGGATCGAGACCGAGGTGCCGCTGCTGTTCGAGTGTGAGGACGTGAGCGTCGACGACCTCACCTCTGATCAGCCGGTGGTCCGCTACCAACACGGTGGCCGCGAGTACGAGCTGCGAGCCGCGGTGATCGCGGGCTGCGACGGCTTCCACGGAATCTGCCGGCAGTCGATCCCAGCCGGCGTGCAACAGACATGGGCGCGCGAATACCCATTCGCCTGGCTCGGCATCATGGCCGAGATCTTCACCCCGGACGACGAGCTGATCTACGCGATCAACGAGCGCGGATTCGCCCTGCGCAGCCTGAGGTCGCGCCAGCTCAGCCGCCTCTACATCCAGGTCGAGCCGAGCGAGCAGGTCGGGGACTGGCCGGACGCGCGCATCTGGGAGGAACTGCACCTACGGCTCGCGACTCCGGGTTGGTCGCTTCCCGAAGGGCCGGTGATCGAGAAGGGGATCACGCCGATGCGGAGCTTCGTCGCCGCGCCGATGCGCTACGGGGCCCTGTTCCTGGCCGGTGATGCCGCCCACATCGTGCCGCCGACGGGCGCCAAGGGCTTGAACCTGGCCGCATCTGACGTGACGATCCTGTCAGCCGCGCTCGATCGCTTCTTCAGCGACAGTGACGCCTCGGGACTCGACACATACTCAGATGACTGTCTGCGTCGCGTCTGGCGGGCCCAGCACTTCTCCTGGTGGATGACCCAGATGCTGCATCTCGATCCCAACGACGACGCCTACGGACGTGAGCTGCAGCGCTCGCAGCTCCAATACGTCGGCACCTCGCTCGCCGCCCAGACCACCCTGGCTGAGAACTACGTCGGGCTCGATCTCTGAGTCCTCACACGCGACAAATAAGTGCCCACAGCGGGCGCTTATAGGACAATTACCATAGACTTGGTGTAGTATGGGAGAGGCGATGCTGGTCGACGCTCATCAACACATCTGGACAGTGCCGCTGCTGGAGCGCCTCGCGCAACGCGATTCGCTACCGCTGGTGCGTTACGAAGACGGACTCACGGTGCTGCACAGTGCGGCTGAGTCGCCGTATGTGATTGACGTCGCTGCGGAGTCAACCGAGCGCCGGGCAGTGCGCGTCCGCGAGGACGGGCTCGACCTGGCGCTGATCGCGATCTCCAGCCCGATCGGGATCGAAGCGCTGCCGAGAGAGCGCGCGCTGGAGCTGATCGATGCCCATCTGGACGGTGTGCTCGCGCTGCCATCTGAGTTCGCTGCCTGGGGTCCGATCGCGGTCGACGGTGCCGAACCCGATGAGGTCGATCATCTGCTCGGTCGTGGCTGCGTCGGCATCTCGCTGACGGCCGGCGCGCTCGCCTCGCCGGATGCCCTTGAGCGGCTTGGGCCGGTACTCGAGCGGATCGCGCGTCGCGATGTGACGCTGTTCGTGCATCCAGGGCGCGCGCCGGGTCAGCGGCCCACGCCGAGTGAGTTCGGTGAGCCGCTCTGGTGGCGCGCGCTGACCGACTACGTCTCGCAGATGCAGGCTGCATGGCTCAGCTTCGTGACTCGCGGACGTCGTGAACACCCTGAGCTGAAGGTGCTGTTCGCGATGCTCGCGGGCGGTGCGCCGCTGCTGGCGGAGCGCTTGGACACCCGCGGCGGGCCAGTCGTTGACCTGCGCGACCCTTTGACCTTCTACGAGAATTCGAGCTACGGCCCAGCGGCCGTTGAGATGATGGCGCACCTGGTCGGCGAGGCGCAGATGCTGTACGGGTCGGACCGGCCGGTGATCGAACCGCTGCCGACCGGTCGCGACCGCCTGTTGCAGGCCAACGGCTCCCAGTTGCTGGCGAGGCTGCACGCATGAGCCTTTCGCCGACTGAGCTCACCGCATTCGTCTCGCGGCTCGCCGCCGATAGCGAGCACTGGCGTGAGCTCGTACGACACGACCCGGACCAGCGGATCTACGAGTTGCTCTGGGACGATGAGGACGTCAACGCCTGGCTGATCTGCTGGTCGCAGGACGACGACACCGGCTTTCATGACCACGATGCCTCGGCGGCGGCGATCACCGTGATCGAGGGCCAGGTGCGTGAGGATCGCCTGCGCCTCAACGCCGAGCCGCTCAGCACCGTCAGCGGGCCGGGGGCGACAATCACGATCCCCCCGAACGCGATCCACCGGGTGCTGCACGCCGGTGAGATGCCGGCCGTCACGATCCACGCTTACTCGCCGCCGCTGATTCGAACCGGCGCCTATGCGGTCAGCGACGACGGTGAACTGCTGCGCGAAGCTCAGGATGGCGCCGAAGAGCTCCGTGCTGAGCTGGCCGTCTCCTGAGGCGGCGCGTGCGCGAAGTGGCTGGTGAAAGAATCGCGGCATGAGCGATTCCCTAACTGCGCAAACAATCAAGATCACCAGCGGCACGGGTGATCAGCTCGAGACCTACGTCTCGAGTCCCCTGGACGACGGCGAACGCGGAGCTGTGGTGGTAATCCATCACCTGCCCGGTTACGACCGCGCGACCAAGGAGCTGGCGAGACGGATCGCCGAGCTCGGCTATGACGTGGCGATGCCGAACCTCTACTCGCGTGAAGGCGACGGTCTCGACCCGGCGGACGCGGCCGCGGCCGCGCGAGCCAAGGGCGGCGTACCCGACAGCCAGCTGGTCGCCGACGTGGCGGCCGCCGCTGAGTACCTGCGCTCGCTACCGACGTCGAACGGCAAGGTCGGCGTGATCGGCCACTGCTCCGGCGGGCGCCAGTCGGTGCTGGCTGCCTGCAACCTCGAACTCGACGCCGCCGTCGACTGTTACGGCGCGTTTGTCGTCGGCACGCCGCCGGAGGGCTTCCCGCTCAAGGTCACGAACCTCGTCGACCAGCTACCGAACTTGAGCGCACCGTTGCTCGGCCTGTTCGGCAATGAGGACCAGCACCCGAGTCCTGAGCAGGTCGACGAGCTCGAGGGCATTCTCAAGCAGCTCGGCAAGGCGTACGAGTTTCACCGCTACGACGACGCCGGTCACGCCTTCTTCTCGGTCGACCGGCCCAGCTACCGGGTCGCCGCTGCCAACGACGGCTGGGAGCAGATCGAAACCTTCTTCGCAACCAACCTGGGGCTCTGAACATGTGCACCTACGCAACCCTGACGACAGACCTCGATGGCAGCGCCAAAGGCCCGGCCAGCAAGTGGTTTCACGTCACCAACGGCACCGTCTACTTCGACCACCCGGTGCATGCGATGGCCGAACACACCCTCAACATCGACTTTGCCGACCCATCGAAGGGTCCCGGCGCTCGCGTCGCGGTTGAGCTGACGGCTCAATCGGCGCGTGATCTGATCGCCGCCATCGAAGGGGCGCTGGCTTCAGCCCCGGCTGAGATGACCGTCTGAGCGGCCGCGGTACTGCGGCCGGGGTTGCTGGTCAGCGGACCAGCAACCCCGGGGTCGGACTATCGGCCCCAAACCTCTTCAGCTACCTCAACGATCAGCTCGAGCTTGGCCTTCTGCTCGTCGATCGTGAGGCTGTTGCCCTCCTCGGTTGAGGAGAAGCCGCACTGGCCGGAGATGCCGAGCTGGTCGACGTCGATGTACTTGCTGGCCTCTTCGATGCGGCGCTTGAGGAAATCCTTGTCCTCCAGCTCGGCGCGCTTCGTGGTGACGATGCCGAGGATCACCTGCTTGCCCTTGGGGACGTAGCGCAGCGGCTCGAATGTGCCTGAGCGCTCATCATCGAACTCCAGGAAGTAGCCGTTGACGTTGAGGTCGCCGAACAGCGCTTCGGCGACGAAGTCGTAGCCGCCTTCGGCTGCCCACATCGACTGGTTGTTGCCGCGGCAGAGGTGCGTGGTGATCGCCATGTCAGCCGGCTTGTTCGCGAGCGCCCGGTTGATGTTGGCGATGTACTGCTCGTGCAGGTGGTCGGGGTCCCCGCCGATCGCGACGATGTGCTCGCGCTGGGCCGGGTCGTTGACGTAGGCGAGGCTAGTGTCGTCGAGCTGCAGGTAACGGCAGCCGATGTCATAGACGCCCTGAACCTGCTTCGCGTAAGCCGCAATAAGGTCGTTCCAGAACTCGTCGAGGTTGGGGTAAACCGAGTCGTCGATAGAGGAGTTGCCGCCCCGGTAGTGGACCATGCTCGGTGACGGGATCGTGAGCTTCGGCGTCTGGTCGGCGTGGGCGTGATCGCGCACGAACTTGAACGCGTCCGCGAAGATCGTGTCGCCGACGCCGATCTTGCCGTCGATGTGCATCGCCGGCGGCGCGTAGTCGTAGGTGCCGCTCTCATTCTTGAACTGGACGTGCAGGACCTCGCCGGTCACCTGGGAGACGCCTTCCAGCTGGTAGATGAAGTCCATATGCCAGGACTGGCGGCGGAACTCACCGTCGGTCACTGACTGCAGTCCGGCCGAGCGCTGGAGCTCGATCACGTCGAGGATCGCGGCGTCTTCGACCTCATGCAGGGCGTCAAGGTCGATCTTCCCCGCCTTGAAGTCGGCGCGCGCCTGGTGCAGGCTCGGCGGCCGCAGCAGGCTGCCTACGTGATCAGCTCGGAAGGGCGGCAGCGTGCGGCGGCCGGTTGTCACTAACTCAGTCTCGGGCATCTAGGGCTCCTCTGGTGTCCTCTAAAAGTCTGTACCGCTCAGCAGATCGCGCGGTGGTCTCACAGACTGTAATGACGTTCAGCCAGGCTTGCGTGCAACGAGCGAAGTGAGCGTCTGCATGATCGTGAGGTTGCCCGTCGCATCGCGTTGCGGCTGGAAACCGGTGGGCGCGCCGCGCCGATCGAGTTCGCCGGTGAGCGCGAACTCGATCTTTTCCATCGCCTCGCGCGGCGTTTCGGTCTGTGCCATCCACGGTGCCAAGGGCCGACGTACAGCGCGGGTCTCGGTGGCCACGATCGTGAGGCCGGGGCGCTCGATCGCGGCGCGCAACTTGGCGGCCGGCAGTGCGTGCGCGTGCGACGGGTCGCGTAGACGTTCCAAATGGTTCTGCACGGTCGCGGCGTTCGGGTTCGCGTCGGCCTGCAGATCGGCGAGCGCCAGGTGGCCTCCGGGCCTTAGGACGCGCGCCATCTGCGCCAGTTGCAGCTCCGGTTCTGGGAAGTGGTGCAGGGCGTAGCGGCAGACGACGATCTCAAAGCTCGCGTCGAGGAACGGCAGTGCGGCCGCGTCGCCGCGCTGAAAGACGATGTTCGTGAGCCCCTCATCGGCGGCCGCTCGACGCCCGGTTTCGAGCATCCCCGCGGTCGTGTCGAGCGCGATCACGGCTCGTACCTGACCTGCCAGTGACCGACCGGCCAAACCGGTGCCGGCGGCAACATCGAGCAGCAGGTCGCCGGTTGTGCGCGGCAGCGAGTTGTAGAGCCAATCGGAATCGGTGGTCAGCACCCGGTTGAAGCGCTCGTCCTCGAAGGTCGGCGCCTGCTGCGCGAACGACTGCTCGGTGACGCTGGCGTGCTGCGGGTCCGATCCGTAGCTCATGCACGGAGGCTACGCCAAGCAGCCAATATCAACCCTGCGCTTAGCACGCATAAAGGTTTGCTCCAGATTGTGGTGTAAGGCACAATGGATTCAATGGGCGGCGCTACCGGCACCGGACCGGATGAGCCGGGGATGGACTCGGAGCGGTGGGAAACGCTCGAACCGGCGCTGCCGCTGGTCTACGTCGCTGAGTACGCCCGCGACGGCACGATTCGCTACGTCTCTGAGATCGTGCGTGAATGGACCGGTCGTGAGCCCGCGGAGTTCATCGCAGACGGCCAGCTCTGGTATCAGCACATCCACCCAGATGACCGCGCGCGGGTGCTCGAAGCGGAGGACCGCTTCTTTGAAACCAGGGAGCAGCTTGACCTCGAGTACCGGCTCGTCGGTCCGGACGGTGAGCCGCGCTGGGTGTGGGAGCGCAACACGATCGTGCGTGACAACCAGGGTCAGCCGATCTGCACGCACGGGACCGTCGTCGACCTCAGCAGATTCGGCGCCAGCGCGATGGGCACGCAGACGATCGACGGCCACGCGGCGCTGGTCTTGCGTCACAACTTCACCACCGGACTGCCGACGCGCCAGGCGTTGCCAGAGCATCTGAAGCTTGCCTTGGCGCGGGCCCGGCGCAACGCGCATGTGGTGGCATTGCTCGACATCGACATTGACCGCTTCCGCGGTGTCAACGATGCGGTCGGGCACGCCGCCGGTGACCTCGTGCTGATGCAGATCGCGCGGCGGCTCGACGGCTGCCTTGAACCGGGCGAGTTGCTGGTTCACGCCGATTCCGATGAGTTCCTGCTGATGGTCTCCGATCTCGACCCGGGCGAGGCCGAGCTGACCGTGGCCGGTGTCGCGGCGCGGGTCGGTGAGGCGCTCTCGCCGCCGTTCGAGTCCTCCGGCCAGCAGCTCAACCTGAGGGCGTCGATCGGCTACGCGATCGGTCCGGACGATGGAGCCGACCCCGACCAGCTGCACAACGCCGCCCACGCTGCCGTCGCGATCGCCAAGGCCGCCGGGCGCGGCAACCTGCACCGTTACCGCTTTGACGCGGCCCAGCCGCTGCGGCGTCTGTCGGTGGACTACCGCCTGCGCAACGCGATTGAGAGCGGCGAGATCCTGCCGCACTACCAGCCGATAGTCGATCTGCCGAGCGGTTCGGTGCGCGCTGTCGAGGCGCTGGTGCGCTGGCAGCTTGAGGACGGCAGCGTGCTCGGCGCGGGTGAGGTTGTGCCGGCCGCCGAAGAGAGCTCGCTGATCATCGATCTCGACATTCACATGCTGCGCCAGGTCTGCGAGCAGGCCCGGGCGTGGCGCGACCAGGGGCGTGACCTCGCGGTGCACGTCAACGTCTCCGCGCGGATGGTCCGCTGGGCCGGTTTCACTCGCTCGGTGCTGCACGCGATCAGCGAGACGGGCTTGCAGCCGAAGGACATCGTGCTGGAGCTGACCGAGACCAACCGCGCGATCAACGAACGCGGGGTCAAGGCGCTGATCGAGCTGCGTGACGCGGGCGTACAACTGGCGCTCGACGATTTCGGCGCCGGCTTCGCCTCGCTCGAGCGGCTGCGCGTGGCGCCCGTGTCGATCGTCAAACTCGATCGCCTGTTGCTGCTCGCAGCGACCGGTGATCTGCCTGAGGATGAGCGCATCGGTCCGGCGTCAGTCACGCCCGCGGCCGGCCGCGTGGTGCTCGCCGGATTGATCCAGATCGCGGGCGTGCTGGAGGTCAGCAACATCGTCGAGGGAGTCGAGACGCAGGCGATGCGCGAGCTGCTGGTGGAACTTGGTGCGCCGAGGGCGCAGGGCTACCTGTTCGGGCGCCCGGCGCCCGCAGCCGAGTTCATCGCGGCGCTCGAGGCTGGACGGGCTGCGCAGCCCGGCGCGGTTTAGGGTTCGGCAGGCCGCCTCGGGGCAACGGGTCGGTTCGTAACCGGGAAGTTCGTAACGGGTCGGTTCGTAGCCGGGAAAACTCCTACGCGAGCGCGCCGGCCGGGCTGAGCTTCGGGACTCTCACCGTCAGAGCCGTAAAACCCCGATGGTCCGCTCCGCGCCAGGCGATGCGTAGGAGTTGTGCCGGTTGCGGCTAAACGGCCTCGCCGTTCGCGGTCAGCGCGACCTCGATGTTGCCGCGGGTGGCGTTGGAGTACGGGCAGACCTGATGCGCCGCGGCGACGATTGACTTGGCCTGTTCGGCATCGCTGATGTCGGGCAGCGTCACGTCTAGCTCGGCGCTGAGCACGAAGCCGCCGCTGCCGTTCGGAGAGAGCGTGACGGCGCTGTTGATCGAGACCTCGCCGAGCTCGACCTTCTCGCGTCGCGAGACCGCGCCGAGCGCGCCCTCAAAGCAGGCCGCCCAGCCAACTGCGAAGAGCTGCTCAGGGTTCGTACCCTGCTCCTCGCCACCCATCTCCTTGGGGAGGCGGAGCTGAACGTCGAGGTTTCCGTCGTCGGTCCGGCCATGTCCTTCGGCGCGTCCACCGCTGACTGTTGCTTTTGCTGTGTAAATGGGATTAGGCATAGGTCGAGCTTACGCTAGAATTTATTGCGAGGTCAACTTTTATGAACGTAGAGATCTGGTCAGATATCGCTTGTCCCTGGTGCTACATCGGTAAGCGCCACTTCGAAGCCGCGCTGGCCGAGTTCGAGCACGCGGATGACGTCAATATCACCTGGCGCAGCTACGAGCTCGACCCCTTGGCCCCGCCCGAGGTGCCCGGCGCAAGCGCCGAGATCATCGCCAAGAAGTACGGCATGAGCGCTGAGCAGGCACACGCGGCAGAGGCGCGCGTGACACAGACGGCGGCTAACGCCGGGCTTGAGTACCACCTCGATCGCTCAAGGATGGGGTCGACATTCGATGCCCATCGGATCGTGCATCTCGCCAAGCAGCACGGACTTCAGGATGCGATGAAGGAGCGGATGTTCCAAGCCCGCTTCATCGACGGTGAGCTGATGTCCGATCCGGAGACGCTGGTGGCGGCCGCCGTCGAGGTCGGGCTACCGGAGGACGAGGTTCGCGCCACGCTCTCGTCCGATCGCTTCGCCGATGAGGTTCGCGCCGATGAGGACACCGCCCGGGAGTTTGGGATCACCGGCGTGCCGATGTTCGTGATCGATCGCAAGTTCGGTGCCTCCGGCGCCCAGCCATCGGAACAGCTGCTCGGGCTGCTGCGGCACGGTTGGGAAAACCGCGCCGCCGACGCTGTCGCCAACTAGACGCGGTCTACGTGAATCGCCTGGGCTAGCTTGATGCCCAGGTTCCTACGGTGCTCGCCGATCACGACCTCGCAGGGGCCGTCGAACGGCTGGCGACCGATCAACTCGACGCGGTCGCCGATCGCGATGTGATGTTCGGTGAGATACCGCAGCATCGCCGGGTCTGAGTCGGAGACCCGCACGATCACGGCCTGCTCGCCGGCCTCGAGATCGGCGAGGCTGGGCTGCGGTCGTTCGTCGATCTCCAGGGAGCGGGTTGGGATCGGATCGCCGTGCGGGTCGGCGACCGGGTCGCCGAGTTTCTCGGCGATCAGTTCGATCAGATCATCCGATGCGGCGTGCTCGAGCGCGTCTGCATAGCGATGCACGTCCTCCCATGGGATGTCGAGGCTGGTGGCGAGAAACAGCTCGATCAGTCGGTGGCGGCGGATTACGCTGAGCGCGAGTTTGCGCCCCGCGGGCGTCAGGCGTACACCGCGGTACGGAACGTGCTCGGCCAGCCCGGAGCCGTCCATGCGCTTCAGCATCGTCGAGACCGAGCCGGCCGTAATCCCCAGGCGCTCGGCGATGTTGCTGGTGGAAGCGAACTGATCCCGTTCGTACGTCAGTGCGTATATCGCTTTGACGTAGTCCTCGACGGGGGCTGATGCGTTCTTTGCAGGCGTCGACTGCACGAGCTCAATGGTAGATCACAACAAAGCGTGAACCAAAGTTTTGATGGTGTGGACTTTTTTGCTACCCTGGCAAAGTCATGAGCCCCGCCGAGACCGAACAGGCCGCGTTGTCCCCGGTGGTGCGAGGGTGAGTTCAGGGCCGGCTGAAGCGCAGGCGGCAGCGGGCGGAACCATCGCCTTGCCGCGACCGCCGCTGACCCATGAGGACAGTGACCGCTCGCTTGACCGGGCTCGGGTGCACAGCGCCCGCCAGGGTGGCCGCAAGTGGTTCTTGCTGTGGCTGCTGATCGGCCCCGGAATACTGGCGATGCTCGGCGAGAACGACGGGCCGAGCATGATCTCCTACGCGGCCACCGGGGCGAGGTACGGGCTCGGGTTCTTCCTGCCATTTATCGTCGTCACGTTCGTGATCGCAATGGTCTGCCAGGAGATGTGCATGCGCGTCGGGGCGGTCACGCATCGCGGCTACGGCCAGCTCGTGCTTCAGCGATTTGGCCCGCTGTGGGGATGGTTCGCAGCCGGCGACCTGCTGTTCACGAACCTCGTAACGCTGATCGCTGAGTTCGTCGCGATCCGCATCGGGCTCGCCTACTTCCATATCGGCGCCGGCGTGGCAGCGGCGCTCGGCCTGGCGCTGGTCGTGTTCACGATGAGCGGCGGCCGCTACTGGCGCTTCGAACGCATCGTGCTCGGGCTGGCGATGTTCAACGGCCTCTTCCTAGTCGCCGCGATCATGGTGAAGCCGCACCTGGGAGCGGTCGCGCATTCACTGGTCACCTTTTCTCCGTTCCCCGGCGGTAGCCTCAACACGCTGCTGCTGCTCTTCGCCTCCACCGTGGGCGCGACAGTCACCCCCTGGATGATCTTCTTCCAGCAGAGCGCCTCGGCCGACAAGGGCCTCACTCCTCGCGACCTCAAGCAGGGGCGGATCGACACGATCGCGGGCGGCACGCTCGGCGCGATCTTCGGCTGCGCGGCGCTGATCGCGGGCGCGGCGCTCGTGACCCACGGCGGCGCCAGCATCCAGGGCCTCGCCGGCGCTGGCTTTCCGGGCGCACTGAGCAAGGTCGACGGCAACGCCGTCGGCACGATCTTCGCGCTCGGGCTGATCGAGGCGGGCGCCGTAGCCGTGCTGACGATCTCCGCGAGCACCGGCTACGCAGTGGGCGAGTGCATCGGCAAGGCGAGCAGCTTCAACAACGCGCCGCGCAACGCCGGGTGGTTCTACGCCACCAACATCAGCGTTGCGCTCGTCGCCGCCGTGATCATCCTGATCCCGGGCGCTCCGCTGCTCTCGATCGCGCTCAATGCCAACGTGCTGGCGACGGTGCTGCTGCCGGTCACGCTCGTCTTCATGATCATGCTCGCGAACGACCGTGAGCTGATGGGCAGATGGGTCAACAGCGCGATGCTGAACCGGGTAGCGATGGTGATCGTCGCGTTCGTGGCGCTCGCCGGTGCCGCCTACGGCATCGACTCGTTTCTGCAAACGGTCCACCTGATCCACGGCTAGTGATGGCTCGATCAGACCAGCGGCAGACGCCTGCAAACGAGGAGGAAGAGGACCTCGTCGACTTCCTGGAACCGGATCAGCTGGCCGTCGACAGGTCCCGGCCGGTTCCGCGTTACCCACTGGCCGCGCGGACCCGCGTTTTGCTCTGGGTCCTGCGTGTCTTCGTTCTGGTTGTGGGCGCGATGGTGATCTACACCTTCTTCTCGCAGCTCAGCTGAGCGCGAGCGCTCAGCCGCCGCGCCGACGAGACCAGCTCCAGACTCGCCCGACCGTATAGGCGCTGGCGCTGAGCACCCCGACGAAGAACCCGACCGGCCAGTCGCTGGCGTAGGAGCAGGCGATCGCGGTCCAGACGATCGCGAGCGCGATCCCCACCGCCAGGGCGAGCGCGAGATGCGGACGCACCGTGAAGGCGCGGGCGGCGGCAGCGGGGCCGATCATCAGGCTGAAGATCAGCGCGGTGCCGACCACCGGAACGGTCATCGCCGTCGCCAGCGCGACCAGCAGCAGGAAGCAGAGCTCGAGCTTGAACGGGTCAAGTCCCTGGGCGCTGCTGGGCAGCACCGAGGCGAGCAGCAGCGGCCGCCAGAGCATCGCCAGCGCGCCCAGACAGACGCATGTCAGCATCAGCGTCGGCCACAGCTGGTTGTCGCTGATCCCGAGCACCTCACCGAACAGCAGCGAGTAGACCTGCGGCCCGTACTCGGTGTTGAAGCTGAGGAACAGCGCGCCGAGCCCGAGCATGAACACCAGCGTCAGCGCGGTCGCGACGTCATGACGTCCGCGGCGCCCGAGCAGCCCGATGCCGAGCGCGCCCGCGACCGAGAAGACGCCGAGACCGAGGATCGCGTTGACGCCGATCAGGCTCGCCCCGGCGGCGCCCGCGAACGAGCCGTTCGGAACCGCGTGGGCCACGAACGCCGATCCCCGCATCACGACGAAGAAGCCGACCGCGGCGCCGACGATCGCCACCAGCGTCGCGACGATCCAGGCGTTGACCATGAACCCGGAGAACATCAGGCGCTCAGACTCCGGCCCCGGCGGATGCTTTGGGAGAACCAGCCGGCGATCAGGTAGACGGCAAGCACCACGGTCACGATGAAGAAACTCGCCGGCCAGGCTCTGTCGTGTTTCACGGTCCAGTCGTAGCTGTCGTAGGCGAGCAGTACCCCTAGCCAGGTGCTGGCGACGCCGATCACGGCAGCTGTGGCGATCGCACGGCCCGGCCGGGTCGTGAGGCGCAACGCCGCGGCGGCCGGTCCGACCAGCAGCGCGGTGGAGAGGATCGCACCGATCGTGACCGCGCTGAGCGCGACCGCGACGGCCATCGAGATCAGGTAGGCGGCGCCGACCAGCCGCACGCGCACACCGCGAGCGGCGGCCAGCTCAGGACTGATGCTGGCGAGCATCAGCGGCCTGTAGAGCACCGCCAGTGTGACCAGCACGATCAGGCCGAAGCCGAGCACCAGCGGCAGATCTGGGGAGGTTAGGTCGAAGATCGCGCCGAACAGGATCGTCACGGTCGCACCGCTGGTGTTGTCGTAGGTGGTTCCGAGATACAGCAGGAGCGCGGCGATACCAAAGCCGGCGCCGAGCACGATCCCGGTGGCGAGGTCACGCCCGCGGACGCGCTGGATGCCGATCAGCTCCATCGCGCCCGCGGCCGCGACCGAGAACCCGACGAACCCGAATAGCGCGGGGACGCCGGCGAGGTAGGCGCTGGCACCGCCGGTCGCGCCGATGTCACCCAACGCCTCGCCGGCGAAGGCCTGGCCACGGATCACCGTGAACACGCCGACGACCGCCGCGACGCTCGCGACCAGCCCGCCGATCGCGAGCGCGAGCCGCACCGGCGAACTCGAGAAGAAGCCTGGCTCGATCAGGACGTGCAGCACGTGGCTCATGCGGTCAGATGATCTCGACGGGGCCGTGGTCGGGCTCGTCGTCGTGGTCACCCTCGCCTGCGACGACGATCACGCGCCCGTGGACCTTGAGCACGTCCACGTGGTGGCGGTAGAGCTTGCTGAGCACGTCGGTGCGGATCACCTCATCGGCTGTCCCGGATACTGCGCGGCCGTCGGCGAGGTAGACGATGCGGTCCATCACCGGTAGCAGCGGGTTCATCTCGTGAGCGGAGATCAGCACCGAGACCCGGTGCTCGGTCGCGATCCGCGAGAGCAGGGTCACGACCTCCTTGGCGCTGCGCAGGTCGAGGTTCGCGAGCGGTTCGTCGAGCAGCAGCAGCTGGGGGTTGCTGATCAGCGCGTGCGCGATCAGGATCCGCTGCTGCTCACCGCCGGAGAGCTGGCCGACGCGGGCGTCGGCGAAGTCTTGGGCGTCAACCGCCTCGAGCATCTGCTGGATACGCTGGCGCCGCGTCTTCGACGGCTTGGGCAGACCGAAGCGGTGGCCGTCGATCCCGAGTCCGACCAGATCCCGGCCGCGCAGCGGCATGTCGGGGTCGAGCAGGAACTTCTGCGGCACGTAGCCGACACCTTGGCGCTCGCCCTGCGCTCCGATTCGCACAGAGCCGGCCGAAGTAGCCTGCAGGCCGAGGATCACTCTGAAGAGCGTCGTCTTGCCGGCTCCGTTGGAGCCGATCAGGCCGGTGAGCTCGCCGGGGCGCAGCTCAAACGTGATGTCGTCGAGGATCTGGCGACCGCCGAGCTGCACGCTCACGCCCTCAACTTTGAGAGCGGTCGACGCTTCCATCAGAGCTTCTCGGTCGATTTGTGATCGGCCACGGCCCGCTGCAGCGCCTGGACTTCGGCCAGCATCCACCGCTGGTAGCTGTAGCCCGTTGGCATCGTCTCGTAGACGCCGACCACCGGGACCCCGGCGCGCGCGGCCGCGGTCTTGAACTGCTGGGTGAGCGTGTCGGTCACCTGCTGGTTGTAGACGAAGACCTTGACCTTGTGGCTGCTGAAGAGCCCGTCCTGGAGCGTGATGTCCTGGGCGGCTGGGTCGACGCCATTCATGATGTCTGACTGCAGTTCCCAGGGCGTGAGGTCGTGGGTTCCTGCTGCTTGCAGCATGTAGTCGCCGACCGGTTCTGTCGTTGCGACTGTCGTTGCGGGGTGCTTGGCCTTGAACTGCGAGATCGCCTTGAGCCAGGGCTTCAACGCCGCGTCGAAGCGGTGTAGGTTGGCGGCGAAGTACGCGGCGTGGGCGGGCTGCATCTGCGTCAGGTCCTTGGCGAGCGCCGTGGCTACGGCCGGCATCGTGCTCGGCGCGTACCAGAGGTGCGGATTCGGAGTCGAGTTCGGCAGGCCGAGCAGCTTCTGCACGGTGATCACCTTGCGCGACGAGCTGGCCGTGGCCGCCTCGATGTTGTCCATGAAACTGTCGTAGCCGACGCCGTTCTGAACGATCAGGCGCGCGGCGTTGACTGTCTTGGCGACGCTCGGGCTGGCCTCGAAGCTGTGAGGGTCGGTGTTGGGGTTGCTCATGATCGCTGTGACCGAGACGTAGCGGCCACCGATTTGCTGGATCACGTTGGCGTACTGGTTCTCGGCGCCGACAGCGGTGATCTGGCCGGGACGGGCGGCTTTCGTGGTGCTGCCACAGCCCGCGAGCATCAGCGCAAGTGCGGCGGTGAGCATGGTCAATCCGACGCGGCGTGAGTGTCGAGCCGCGACGAGGCGGGAGCAAAGAAGCATGGCCACAAGGTAACACAAATGAGATTGAGTCTCATTCTCGTTATGCCAGCGACCCCGATAAACTCAGGTTCGTGGAACCGAACCAGCACCTGCACATACACGTGGAACAAGACTCCGGTGCACACTCCCACACGTCCGCGGACGCGCTGCCGTGGGCGGACGCCGCCCGCGAGACGATCCGCCGTGCGGGCCATAGCAAGGGTGCCGCCCGGGACGCGCTGATCGAGATCATGTCCCAGCGCGACTGCGCGATGAGCGTGCCCGACATGGAGCAGGCACTCGGTGAGCGGCCGGTAGGGCGTGCCAGCGTCTACCGAGCACTCGAGCTGCTGCATGGCCTGCATCTGATCACTCGTGTCGACATCGGTGATGGGGTCGCGCGCTACGAGCGCGCGCAGCTCGACGACGACGACCACCATCACCACATGGTCTGCGACCGCTGTGGCGTGCTGATCGCATTCGACGACCCTGAGCTCGAAGCGGCGATTCACAAGCTCAGTGACCGGCTCGGCTTCGAGGCGACTGAGCACGAAGTCACGCTGCGGGGCGCCTGTCCCGACTGCCGCAACTGAGACTCATCCGCCGGGGATCGGTCGCGTCGCCACAAGCCGCAGGAATACACTTGCGCATAGGCTGGACCCCGTCGTGAGGAGAGAGATGTCGCGTTTGGTTCGCTCGGTGGCTGCGGCTGCCATGGCACTTGTCGTCTGCGCCGGGGCGGCGACGACCGCACAGGCTGCCGCCTATCGCGCGCAGACGCTGCACTTCATAGTCCACGTCGGGCCCGGCAACGCGACCGCCTGCAACATCATCGGCGCGCTCTACCGCCCAACCGCCGCGACCGAGGCCGACCCCGCCCCGGCCGTGCTCACAACCAACGGCTTCGGCGGCGACTACACCGACCAGGAGGGTCTGGCAGCGAACCTCGCCACCGACGGTTACGTGGTCCTGACTTACTCCGGACTCGGCTTCGGGCACTCCAGCTGCCGTATCGAGATGGACAGCCCGCAGTGGGACGGCGAGGCGGCCAGCCAGCTGATCACATTCCTCGGCGGTGGCTCGAAGGCCACCAACGGCACCCGCGTCAACTACGTGGAGTCGCAGAAGATCGCGCCCAACGGCAAGCACTACAAGTACGACCCGCGCGTCGGCATGGTCGGCGCCTCCTACGGCGGCGAGGTCCAGTTCGCGGCAGCCGACGTCGATCCGCGGCTCGACGCGATCGTCCCGATCATCACCTGGAACAACCTCGGCTACTCGCTGGCTCCGAACGGCGCCGACCTGATCGGCAACACGCTCAACAGCGACACCCCCGGGATCACGAAGGAAGAGTGGCTCCAGGACTTCGTGCTGCTCGGCCAGACCGGACCGATCGTCGGACCCTCACCGGCCAGTTCTTGCCCCAACTTCGACCAGGTCGATTGCCCCGTGATCGACGACCTCACCAACGACGGCTACGCCGATCCGGCCTCGACCCAGCTGGCCGCGGACTACTCGGTGAGCTCGTACATGAGCAAGGTCCGGATCCCGGTGATGCTGATGCAGGGTGAGGACGACACGCTCTTCAACCTCAACGAGGCGGTCGCGACCTACGACGCGCTGCGCGCCCAACACACGCCGGTGAAGATGGTCTGGCAGTCCTGGGGCCACTCGCACCTGAGCTCGCTCCCGGGCGAGATCGGGAACGGACTCGGGATCCTCGACGCAAACGGCAGCATGTCGCTTGAGGGCCAGATGATTCTCGATTGGTTCAACCACTACGTGAAGGGCGTTGGCCCGTCGCCGGCGCTCAACTTCAGCTTCTACCGGCCGTGGGTCAGCTACAAGGGCGTCAACGCCGCCTCCGCCTATGCGAGCGCGCCGAAGTATCCGATTGCAGCGACCTCGCCCTTCTACCTCTCCGGCGCAGCCGCCTCCGGCAGCGGCGCGGCGTCGGGCAGCGACTCACTGGTTACAAGCCAGAGCGCCGCCGCCACGGGCACGCTCGAGTTCACGACGCCGGCCGCCAACGCAACCCAGTCGGTGACCGAGCAATCAGGTCTGAGCCAGACGGTTCCGCTCAGTGACCCGACCGGCACGTACGCCGAGTACGAGAGCGCGCCCTTGACCGCCAACACCTACGTGGTTGGAATCCCGAGCGTCACGGTGACCGCCTCGGCGCCCTCCGCAGACCTGCTGATGCAGCCGCTGCCGACGGACATCGGGCTCTTCTTCAAGCTCGAGGACGTAGCACCGGACGGGAGCGCAACGCTGCCCGACCGCCTGATCGCACCGGCCCGCTTCCCGGATACGGGGGCGCCAGTCACGGTCGCGCTGCCGGGCATCGTGCACGAATTTCCAGCTGGAGACCGGATCGCGCTGGTGATCGCCGGCAGTGACGCCGCCTACTTCCAGCCGGAGCTGAACACTCCGGTCTCGATCGGCACCAACGCGGCGGCACCGGGCGTGCTCAATCTGCCGGTCGCCGCCAGCAGCTCATACACCAAGGTCGTATTCACAAAGAAATAGTGGCCATCAGGTCACGACAGGGGGAGCCGCATGAGCGGAGAGCTGGTACTGGTCACAGGCGGATCCGGATTCGTCGCGACTCACTGCATCGCGCAGCTGATCGACGCCGGCTATCGGGTGCGCACCACCGTGCGCACCCCGGCCCGCGAAGTTGACGTGCTGGCGCTGCTGAAGACCGCCGGTTGCGAGCCCGCAGAGGCGCTCGAGTTCTTCACGGCTGACCTCACCGCCGACATCGGCTGGCCTGAGGCGGTGGCGGGGGTCGACTACGTGCTGCACGTCGCCTCGCCATTCCCGACCGGGCTCCCCAAAAATGAGGACGAGTTGATCATTCCGGCCCGCGACGGCGCTCTGCGGGTGCTGCGTGCCGCCAAGCGCGCGGGCGTCAAGCGCGTGGTGCTGACCTCCTCGTTCGCCGCCATCGGCTACGGTCCCGCCCCCGAGGGCAAGGTCTTCACGGAAGCGGACTGGACCGACCCGAACTACCCGGGGATCAGCGCCTACGTCAAGTCAAAGACGCTCGCCGAACTCGCCGCCTGGGAGTTCGTCAAGGGCGAAGGCGAGGGCCTTGAGCTGGCGGTCGTGAATCCCGTAGGCGTGCTCGGTCCGGTGCTCGGCTCCGACCGCTCGACCTCGATCCAGCTCGTCTCGCGGTTGCTCGACGGCTCCGTCCCGGGCACACCAAAGCTGACCTTCAACATCGTCGACGTGCGCGACGTCGCCGACCTGCACATCCGCGCGATGAACTCGCCCGAGGCCGCGGGCGAGCGCTTCCTCGGCGTGACCGGCGACCCGGTCAGCATGTCTCAGATCTCGAGGCTATTGCGCGAGCGGCTCGGCGATCAGGCGAAGAAGGCGCCAACCCGCGAGCTGCCGAACTGGCTCGTGAAGCTCGTCTCGATCTTCGACACCTCGCTAAAGCAGATCGTCCCGGAGCTGGGGCATGTGCGCCCGGCCAGCAACGAGAAGGCTCGCTCGGTACTCGGCTGGCAGCCGCGCAGCGGTGACGAAGCGATCCTCGCCACGGCGCAGAGCCTGATCGCGCTCGGCCTGGTGGGCGCCGCCGGCAAGAAGTAGGCGCTTGGCGCCTGTCCCGCTGGACAGGCGCCAGACCAACCCTGGTTATGCCGCCGCGAGCTGTCCGTAGAGCACGGTCACGTCGGCTGACAACCCCGCCTTGACCTGATGCGAGATGTCGTCGGCCAGCACTTCGTAGCCGCCCGTGAGGATCGCGTCCGCTGCCTGGCGGGCGATCTCGCGCGGGTCAGCCTTGGGGGCGTCGATGCCTGCCGTCATGTCGGTGTCCATGTAGCCGACGTGCAGGCCGGTCACGGTTGTGCCCTGGTCGGCCAGCGCGAGGCGCAGGCCATTGGTTGCTGACCATGCGGCGGCCTTGCTGACCTCGTAGCCGGTCCCGAACGAGATCCATGAGAGCACGGAGAGCACGTTCACGATCGAGCTGGTCTCGTGCTCGGCAAGGATCGGCGCGAACGCCCGGGTCACCCGCAGCACCCCGAACAGGTTCGCGTCCAGTTCGCCCTGGATCTCATCGAGCGGCGCAGTCAGCACCGGCGTCGAAGAGTGGATGCCGGCGTTGTTTACGAGGATCGATACGTCGGTCGCGACCTGCGCGGCTGCGGCCACCGAGGCGTCGCTGGTGACGTCGAGGGTCAGCGTCACGACGCGCGGGTCGCTGTGGGTGAAGGCAGAGCGCGAGGTCGCATAGACCTTGGCTGCGCCACGGTCGAGCAGCTCTTGCACGACTGCCTTGCCGAGGC
This sequence comes from Solirubrobacterales bacterium, assembly GCA_003137075.1. Lineage (GTDB taxonomy): Bacteria > Actinomycetota > Thermoleophilia > Solirubrobacterales > Solirubrobacteraceae > Palsa-465. The sequence goes on along the minus strand of PLES01000108.1, from coordinate 20,535 downwards.
CACGGTTGCCGCCGGTGACGAGTGCTGTTGCGCCGTTGATCTGTGTGCCGGTAGATGACATTCGAAACTCCTTGAAGCGCCTGAGAGGGCGACATAGCTGACTTAGGAAAGTACTAGCCAGAAGCGTAACACAACTGACTTAGCTATGCAGAAGTCAGCTCGCGAACTGGTGCCTGCGGACGTACATCCGAGAGACGGCGGCCCGCGGATGTGAGACGCTGAGCCCATGACAGAGGTTGCCCAAGCAGGCGCGAACCGCGGCGCCGCGCGCCTCGGTGGGCTTGGTACGACGATCTTCACGGAGATGACCCTGCTGGCCCAGCGCACCGGCGCGATCAACCTCGGCCAGGGCTTTCCTGATGAGGACGGCCCCTCGGAAGCGATCGAGGCCGCCGTGGCGGCGCTGCGCGGCGGTGACAACCAGTACGCGCCGCTGTCAGGGGTGCCGTCGCTACGCGATGCGATCCTGGCGCACCAGCACCATTACTACGGGCTCGAACCTGAGGACCTGCTGGTCACCTTTGGCGCCACCGAAGCGATCGCTTCGGCGTTACTCGGGCTCTGCGATCCGGGCGACGAGGTGCTTGTGCTCGAGCCGTACTACGACTCCTACGCCGCCTGTATCGCGTTCGCGGGGGCGCGCCGGCGGCCGATGACGCTGCGCCCGCCGGAGTTCGCGCTGAATCTCGATGAGCTGCGTGCCACGGCGGCAGGCGCGCGCGGCAGGGCTAAGGTGCTGCTGCTCAACACGCCGCACAACCCGACCGGGCGTGTGCTCGACGCGCGGGAGTTGCAGGCGATCGCGCAGGTCTGCATCGACCACGACCTGATCTGTGTCAGTGATGAGGTCTACGAGCACCTGGTCTATGACGGCGAGCACATCCCGATCGCGAGCCTGCCGGGCATGTCCGAGCGCACGCTGACGATCTCAAGCATCGGGAAGTCGTTCTCATTCACCGGCTGGAAGGTCGGCTGGTGCTCCGGTCCCGCCGAGCTTGTGGCCGCCACACGCAAAGTCAAGCAGTACCTGACGTTCGCGGGCGGCACGCCGCTGCAGCACGCCGCTGCGGCGGCGCTGGCGCTGCCGCCGGTCCACCTCACGCGGCTGCGCGACCAGCTGAGGGCCAACCGAGACCTGCTCAGTAAGGGGATCAGCGCCGCCGGCTGGCAGCCGCTGCCCGCGGCCGGCACCTACTTCATCAACGCCGACGTCGGTGAGGAGGCAGTTGCCTTCTGTGCCGCGCTGCCGGACGGCTGCGGCGTGGTCGCAATCCCTACCAGCGTCTTCTACGACGACAAGCAGGCCGCCCGCAACCTGGTGCGCTTCGCCTTCTGCAAGCGCCCCGAAGTGATCGCCGAGGCCGCAAAGCGACTGGCGGCCTGACGCCTCATGGCTATCACGATCCACAAACTCGGGCGTCTCTACACCGCCGACCTGACGCCGCCGGACGGCATGGGGGTCAGGTGGTCAACCCCGGAACCGATGCCGCGTGACGATCTGGTTGAGGCGCTGAGAAAACGCGGATGCCATCGGATCGCGATAGCCGACGCGATGCATGAGGCCGATCCCACCTGGGCCGCGGACCAGCGGCGACACGATTAGTGCCGCACTAGATGTCGACCCGGCTCGCCCACTCGGCGAAGCTGGTCCAGAGCACCTCGGGGTAGCGGGCGCGGACGGCGGCAAGGTCGATTCCGTAGCCCTGCGCTGAGAGGAAGGAGTACATCGCGAACAGGTCCTCGCTGCGCGCACGTACTGACTCGAGCGACACCGCCTCGTAGGAGGCGCCGAAGGCAGCCGCCATCTCCGCGGGCGTGGGCGCGTCACCGGCGATCTCAACGCGTTGGCCGAGGTGCTCGTCGCGACGCGCAAGTACCGCCGCGACCATGGCTCCGAGGTCGGCCAACGCCACCTGATGCAAGGGCTTGTCGGCGGGCACCGCCATCGGCAGTCTGCGCTCACGGATCGCCGGCATCGAGCCGAGCACATTCTCATAGAAGTAGCTCGGTGCGATCACGGTCCACGCCAGCTCGCTGGCGGCGAGCAGCTGCTCGACATGCCCCTTGCTGATGAAGTGCGGAACCGGCGCGCGTCCGGCTGAGGCGACCGAGGCGAACAGCAGCCACTCCAGGCCGGCATCGCCGGCGGCGGCGATGATCGTCTCGCCCTGGCGTTCCTCTTCGCCGGCGCCGTGCTCGAACGGGGTCGTGATCGCGTAGACGGCGTCGGCGCCGGAGAAGGCGTAGGTCAGTGACGGACGATCGAGCAGATCGCCGTGAACCAGCTCGATCCCCTCCTGCGCAAGCGCCTGCGCGCGTGCGCTGCCGGTCTCGCGGACCAGCGCCTGCACGGTGTAGCCCGCTGCCAGCAGGCTGCGGGCTACGGCACCGCCCTGGGTGCCGGTGGCGCCCAGCACCAAAATCGACTCGGGGGTCTCACTCACGGGTGGGTCTTCTTGGGGCGGATGGTGGCATCTTATGGTTCACCGGGTGAGCAGTGCCGACGACGGGAGGGGTAGAGCGACGATGGCAACCACCAGCCAGTTGGGGACCACTGACCGCGAGGTCGAGTTCGTTGACGTGCTGATCGTCGGTGCCGGCATCTCCGGCATCGGCTGCGCCTACTACCTGCAGCGTGATCACCCTGGGAAGAGCTACGCGATCCTTGAGGCGCGGGGGGCAAGCGGAGGCACCTGGGACCTCTTCAAATACCCTGGGATCCGCTCGGACTCTGACCTGCAGACCTTCGGGTTCGCATTCAAGCCGTGGACCAGCAAGCAGGCGATAGCCCAAGGGCCGGAGATCCTCAGCTACATCCGTGAGGCGGCGAGCGAAAACCGGATCGAGGAGAAGATCCGGACGCACCACCGGGTGCTCTGCGCCGATTGGTCGAGCGGGGACGCGCGCTGGCTTGTAACCGTCGAGCGAACCGACGACCGCAGCCGCTTTCAGATCAGCCGCGGCTGGCTCTTCACCGGAACCGGCTACTACAGGTATGACGCCGGTTATACGCCGGAACTGCCGGGTATCGCCAGCTTTACCGGACGGGTGGTGCATCCGCAGCAGTGGCCCGAGAAACTTGACTACGCCGGCAAACGCGTGGTCGTGGTCGGCAGCGGCGCAACCGCCGTCACGCTGATCCCGGCTATCGCGCCACAGGCGGCCCACGTGACGATGCTCCAGCGCTCTCCGAGCTACATCATGGCCCTGCCCTCGAAGGATCCGATCTCGAACCTGCTGCTGAAGCTCTTCGGCCCCGAACGCGGCTACGAGCTGGCACGGCGCAAGAACATCTTCCAGCAGACAACCGTCTACAAGCTCTGCCAGCGCTACCCGGAGCGAGCGCGTGCGCTGATCCGCTGGCTCACGGCCCAGCAGCTGCCTGAGGGCTATCCGGTCGACGAACACTTCAAGCCCAAATACGACCCCTGGGATCAGCGCCTCTGCGCGGTCCCGGACGGAGATCTCTTCAAGGCGATCAGCGCCGGCAAGGCAGAGGTAGTCACTGACACGATCGAGACGTTCACCGAGCGCGGTATCAAGCTGAACTCCGGGCGCGAGCTCGAAGCGGACATCGTGATCACGGCCACCGGCTTGAAACTGCTGGCTTTCGGCGGGATCGAGTTCAACGTCGACGGGGAGCGCGTGGCCCTGCCCGAGCGGCTTGCATTCAGGGGTCTGATGTTGAGCGGCGTGCCCAACTTCACGTACCTGGTCGGCTACACCAACGCCTCGTGGACGCTCAAGGTCGAGCTGGTCTGCGAGCATTTCTGTCGTCTGCTCAGCTACATGGATGAGCACGGCTACCACACCTGCGTCCCGGAGCTTCCTTACCCGAACATGACCACCAGGCCGCTGCTGGACTTCTCGGCGGGCTACGTGCAACGCGCGCTCGACGACTTCCCCAAGCAGGGCGCCTACGCGCCCTGGCGGCTCGCGATGAGCTTCCATGAGGACCGGCGCACGCTCGAGCAGGGCCCGGTTGAGGATCGCAGCCTGCGCTTTTCCGGCTCGACCACCGAACCGGTACCGGCCCCCGAGCCCGAATTGGAGGCCGCACTATGACCGCCGTCCAGGGCAAGGTGGCGGTGGTCACCGGCGCCGGCTCGGGCATCGGACGGGCGCTCGCGGTTGAGCTCGCGCGCCGCGGCGCGCGGCTGGCGCTTTCGGACATGAACGGGGCGAGCCTCGCCCAGACGGCTGCGCTCGTCAGCGCCGAAGTCAGCGGCGCGCAGATCCACACCCAGCAGCTGGACGTCTCCGACCTCGAAGGCTTCGGCAACTACGCCGACGCCGTGGTGCAGCATTACGGCGTGGTCCATCAGCTTTACAACAACGCCGGCATCGGTGGCGGTCGCACGATCCTCGACAGTGACTTCAGGATCTTCGAGCGCACGCTCGCGGTCAACCTCTGGGGCGTGATCTACGGCACCAAGTGGTTCCTGCCGCACATCATCAAGTCCGGTGACGGCCACGTGATCAACGTCTCGAGTCTCAACGGCTACATGGCTCAGAAGGAACTGGCCGCCTACTGCACCTCGAAGTTCGGGGTGCGTGGCTTCACCGAGACGCTTGCGATCGAGATGCGCGCGGGTAAGCATCCGGTGGGCGTGACCGTGGTGCATCCCGGCGGCGTTCATACCAACATCGCCACCGCTTCACTGGAGATGGCGTCTGAGTTCGGGATCGAGGTCACCGAACGCGATCGCCGACGCGTCCAGATCTACAACGAGAAGCTGCTGCGTATGGATCCCGCGCAGGCGGCGAACATCATCATTGACGGCGTCGAGGCCAACAAGGCCCGCGTCCGAGTCGGTAACGACGCCAAGCTCGTCGACCTGATCGTAAGGATCTTCCCCAGCACTTACGGGCGCGTGCTGGCGCTGATGGAGCGCCTGACAATGGGCAAGTCCTGACCCCGGCTGACCCCGGCGTAATCCGCGCACCGTCTGTACAAACACTGTCGATGGGGATCACACGTCTACGTGAACTCGACTCGCCTGCTGCGGTCACCGCGGGCGGCCGAACGCTGTCGTACGCGGAGCTGCGTGGAGCCGCGGGCGCGCTGGCGGCGCAGTTCGAGGGCGCCGGCCGCGCCGCGGTCTGGGCGCAGAACACGCTCGAGGCGATCATCGCGATGGTCGCGTGTCTCGAGTGCGGCGTCGAGCTGGTACCGCTCAACCCGAAGCTCGGCAGCTCCGAGCTCGAGCACATCCTCAGCGACGCCTGCCCAGACCTCGTCATCGGTGGCCCCGATGCCGGGGTCGGAGGGACTCACTCAGGCGTCCCTCAGCTCACGGTTGACCCGGACGCCCGCGGCAACCTGCCCGAACAGAGCTTCGATGACGAGCGTCCGGCGCTGGTGATCTACACCTCGGGAACCACCGGCCGCCCCAAGGGCGTGCTGCTGCCCGGGCGCGCGATCACCAGCAATCTCGACGCCATCGCGCGGGCGTGGGCATGGACTGAGCGTGACACGCTCACCCACGCGCTACCGATCTTCCACGTACACGGACTGGTACTCGGCATCTTCGGGCCGCTGCGCCGCGGCGGCCACGTTCACCACCTCGAGCGTTTCACACCGGAAGCGGTGGCGGCTGCGCTCAGCGGCGGCGCTTCGATGCTCTTCGGCGTGCCGACCATGTACCACCGGCTGGCCGAAGCGGCGCGGGCCGACCCGGCGGTGGCGGGCGCCCTGCGGGGCGCCCGCCTGCTCGTATCCGGCTCGGCGGGGCTGCCGGCGCGAACGTTTGAGCAGATCCGCCTGACCACCGGCCAGCGCATCGTCGAGCGTTACGGGCTCACCGAGACGATCATGAATACCGCCGTTCGCGCCGATGGTGAACGGCGCCCCGGGGAGGTTGGACGCCCGCTTGAAGGCGTGGAGCTGCGGATCGTGGCCGAGGACGGCAGCGATGCCCCAGCTGACGGTGAGACGATCGGTGAGGTAGTGGTCAAGGGGCCGAATCTCTTCCTCGGTTACCTCAACCGACCCGATGCGACCGCCGAGGCGGTGCGCGACGGCTGGTTCTGGAGCGGAGATCTGGCGACCGTTGCACCGGACGGCTACCTGCGGATCGTTGGGCGCAAGTCAACCGACCTGATCAAGACGGGCGGCTACAAGGTTGGGGCCGGCGAGATCGAGGGGGCGCTGCTCGAACACGCGGCCGTCAGCGAGGCGGCGGTAAAGGGGGAGCGCGATGAAGACCTTGGGGAGCGCATCATCGCCTGGGTGGTGCTCACCGGGGGCACGAGCGTGCCGAGCGAGCGCGATCTCGCAGATCACGTCGCGGTACTGCTGGCGCCGCATAAGCGTCCTCGCGCCGTGCATTTCGTGAGCGAACTGCCGCGCAACGCGATGGGCAAAGTCATCAAGCAGCAGCTCGTGGCCGGTTAGGCCGCGGCGTGCGCGCGGAGCTAGGCCCGCCGGTCAACGTGCATTCGTGCAGTGATTCGATGACAAAAGCGCAACAGGTAGCGCCCAACCTGCCGAATAAAGGGGTGGTGTGCGCGGTTCACGCTTGCGGCACCATCAACAACGCTGTTAGGTTCTAACTGCGGAACGTTCTTGACCACTGGGCACCGTCCAGCTGGTGTCCTGAGGACAGCCAACTCGGCGGGAGGTGTAGTGCCCCAAGTCTCGGAAGTGTTCATCGCCCGGCAGCCGATCTTCGACCGCAAACTTCGCGTTGTCGGCTACGAGCTTCTCTTCCGTGGTGAAGATGCCCGGTCCAACCCCGGAGGCGCCCGCGTTCTCGACCCAGCCGCCGCCACCGCGACCGTGGTTCTTAACTCCCTGACCGAGATCGGCCTGGACCGCATAGTCGGGCCACACGTCGCCTGGGTCAACCTGCCGCGGGAGTTCCTGCTTGGCGGGCTGGCGTCGGCCCTGCCCGCGAGGGCAACCTGCTTCGAGGTGCTCGAGGATCAGGTGATCGACGATGACTTTGTCGAAGCGATCGCCGAGCTCAGGGAGCAGGGTTACATGATCGCGCTTGATGACTTCGTCTATGACGATGACGTTGCCAAGTTGGTGCCGCTCGCCAACGTGATCAAGCTCGACTACCTGCAACACGGTCCGGAAGGGCTGGGGCGTCAGATTGAGCTGTTGAGGGGCTTCAAGGGCAAGCTGCTGGCCGAGAAGGTCGAGACGCATGAGGTCCATGCCTATTGCACCGCGATCGGCTTCGATCTCTTCCAGGGCTTCTTCTACCGCAAGCCCGAGCTGATGTCGCGGCGCCGGATCGAGCTCAACCGCGGCTCCGTGATCCGTGTTATCGGGGCGCTGCAGAACCCGATGCTCGAGATGGACGAGATCGAGCAGCTGGTTGCCCGTGACGTGCCGTTGAGTCTGCGGCTGTTGCGCTACATCAACTCGGCCTTCTTCGGGCTCTCCCACGAGGTCGCCTCGATCCGGCAGGCGTTGGTGATGTTGGGTGTCGATAACGTCCGGCGCTGGGCGACGCTTACGCTGGTCGGAAGCCTCGAGGGCAAGCCCTCGGAGCTGACCGTCACGGCTCTGGTTCGTGCCCGCTTCTGCGAGCTGTCCGCTGACGCGCTCGAGCTTGACGGCGCTCAGCTCTTCACGCTGGGACTGTTCTCGCTGATCGACGCGATGCTCGACCTGCCGCTCGACGGGATCCTCGCCGAGCTGCCGTTCCCCGCGGTGATGCGCGAAGCCCTGCTCAATCACTCAGGCTCGATGGGGGAGCTGGTTGACGCCGTCGCCGCCATGGAGGGCGGGTATTTCGGCGACGCCAAGGCACTCGTGGATGACGCCGCGAACCACTACGTAGACGCGCTGATGTGGGCGAACGACGCGTCCAGCGCGCTGTTCTCAGCGATCGGGCACTGAAGTCCTGCGTGGGGCTCAGGCGGTCAGCACCAGCGGCAGCCCGCTGGTGATCACGACCGTGTGCTCGACGTGCGCTGAAAGCGAGCGGTCGGCTGTAGAAGCCGTCGAGTTCCGCGGTCACGTCGAGCTTGACGAGGTCACCCTCGCTCAGCCTGCGTTGCCCGGGGACGCCGTGGACTGCCTCGTCATTGACGCTGATGCAGTCGCCTCGGGCGTTCCGAGCTTGCGCGCGGTGGCCTACGAACACGCACTGCCGCCTTCCCGCTGCATCGACATGTCGGTCCGAGATTCGTGAGTTCTGCAATAAATCGTGCAAGATTTATGTTCTCGCGAACGTGACGCCGGATTGGGTGGGGACGAGGCCAGCGCGAACTCCCGGCGCCAGAGCGAACGGGAGGTCGAGGCGAGCCGTGGGCGTCGGGACTTTAGTATTCGGTCCCGTGACGTCTAAGGAACAAAACCACAAGGTCAACACGGGGATCCCGCGCGAAGAGCTGGCTGCCAGGCGCGAGCGGCTGCTGACGCACATCTGCGATCAAAAGCTCAGCGGCTACGTGCTGTTCGATGAGCATTACATCCAATACTTCACGAGCTTTGGTTTTCTGGCGACCGAGCGTCCGGTCGCGTTTGCCGCCAACGCCTCTGGTGAGATGGTGGTGTTCGTACCCGAGTTCGAGGTCGAACGCGTGCGCGAGGAGACCGAGTTTGAGCGCGTCGAGTCCTATCCGGAGTATCCGGGGATCGAACATCCGATGCTGATCCTCGGACGCGTACTGCGCGACCTCGGCATCACCGGTGCGGTCGCCGCCGACAGCGATGGCTATCCCGGCATCCTCGGCTACGCCGGCCCCTCGCTGAGCGAGGTGATGGGCGGCGTAACAGCGGCGCTCTCACCGTTCATAGAGAGCTTGATGGTCTGCAAGAGCGACGCTGAGATCAGCTTGATCCGTGAGAGCGCGCGTTGGTGCGAGGCCGGCCATCGGCTGCTGGAGCGGTACTCACGACCGGGAGCCACTGAGGCGCAGGCCGCCCTACGCGCAAGCCAGGAGGCGACCCTGCAGATGCTGGACACGCTCGGCTCTTCGTTCGGCGGGCAGCAGGGCTCTGCCGACGGCGTGTCGGTTGGCTACCGCGGCCAGATCGGGCGGCGCAGTTCCTGGGCGCACGCGATCGCTCACAACATTGAATTTCAGCCCGGCGACGTGCTCGTGACCGAGACCAGCGCACCGATCTGGGGCTACAACGCCGAGCTCGAGCGGACCTTGATCATCGGCCCGCCGAGCGACGAGGTGCGGCGCCTGTTCGAGCACATGCTCGCGGCCCAGCAGGTGGCACTGAACGCCTTCAGGCCCGGGGCGACCTGCGCCGATATCGACCGTGCCGTGCTCGGTTATTTCGAGGCGAACGAGCTCATGCCCTACTGGCGCCAGCACGTCGGCCACGCGATCGGACTGCGAGACCACGAGGCGCCGTTCCTTGACATCGGCGATCACACAACGCTCGCGCCCGGCATGGTCTTCACGATCGAGCCTGGCGTCTACTCGCCGACGGTCGGCGGCTTCCGCCACTCCGACACGGTGGTGGTCACAGCTGACGGGATTGACGTCCTCACCGACTACCCGAAGGACATCGAGAGCCTGACCATCGAGCTGTGAGTGTGGAGCGCTCAGCGCTCGACACTCACGCGCCGGAGTTCGTCTTCCAGTCGATGTCGGAAAGCTTGGCTAGCGCAAGCACGAGTGCCTGTGTCCCCTTGCGGCCGTAACCCTGCGCGCTGAGCGCGACGTACAACTGCTCGGCGAGTGCCAGCCCAGGCACTGACAGACGCATCCGCCGGGCCTCGGACAGGGCGATGCCCATGTCCTTGATGAAGTGGTCGACCGCGAAGCCCGGCTCAAAGTCGCCGGCCAACATCCGCGGTGAGTAGTTCGACAGTGACCACGAACCGGCCGCTCCCGAGGCGACCGACTCAAGCACGTTGTCAAGGTCAAGGCCGGCCCGGTAGGCGTAGAGCAGGGCCTCACAGACGCCGACCATCGTGCTCGCAATCAGGATCTGGTTGACCATCTTCGTGTGCTGCCCCGCTCCAGCGGAACCCTGGTGCACGATCGTCTTGCCGAGAACATCAAACAGCGGGCGCACCCGCTCAACCGTTTCGGCGTCGCCGCCCACCATGATTGAGAGCGTGGCGTTGCGGGCCCCGGCATCACCGCCGGATACCGGTGCGTCGAGCGCGCCGACGCCCCGCTCGGCTGCGGCATCGGCGATCTCAGCCGCGAGCTGGGGCTCGCTGGTGGTCATGTCGACCACGATGCTGCCCGAAGCGGCTGCCGTCAGCACGCCGTTGGCACCGAGGAAGACCTCTCTGACGTCCGCCGGGAAGCCGACGATCGCGAAGGTCACGTCGGACGCGCGGGCGACGTCAGCTGGGGTATCGGCCCACACGGCGCCGCGGCTGATCAGCGAGTCTGCCGAGGCTCGCGTACGCGTGTAGATGGTTACGGGATAGCCCGCGTCGACTAGGTGGCCGCACATCGAGCTGCCCATCACACCGAGCCCGACCCAGCCGATGCGGGTCTGCGAAGTTGGTTGCGTCATGGTCGGCGAGTCTACTTGGGCGAAAACCGGGTCCCGCTGCTCGGATCCCGTGGTGCGGTCCAACCCGTTCGATCTGAGCGTTTGCCCGGTTGAGACGGTACCGTCCGGGTATGGCGTCGCTTGATGAAAAGCCGGAGGTGCTGGTCCCAGAGGGTGAGCCCTCCTACCAGCTAGAGCTTGAGGACCTCATTGCCGGCGACGGCGATGAGGCGTCAGCTGGCGGGATAGTCGAGGTCCACTACGTCGGCGTGTCGTGGAAGACGCGTGAACAGTTCGACGCTTCATGGGATCGCGGCGACACGTTCAAGTTCCGGCTCGGCAAGGGTGACGTGATCGCTGGCTGGGACCAAGGTGTTGCCGGGATGAAGGTCGGCGGCAGGCGCCGGATCACGATCCCGCCGATGCTTGGCTACGGCAAGCGCGGCGCCGGCCGGGTTATCGGTCCCGATGAGACGCTCGTCTTCGTCGTTGACCTGATCTCTGTCCGCTGAGTCACGCCGGCTACGCCACTGCAGACCTCGGCCGGGCAGCGCCGAGGTCGAGACCGTTACCGCTCTCGTACCGCATAGGTCAGGTGCGTCACTCGCTGGGAGGACTCAGAACGGACCGGCTCTAGGGCCACGCGGCCGGCGTCCACACCTTCGAACAGGCGGATTCCGGTGCCGAACAGCACGGGGGAGAGCGCGATCGTGAACTCGTCGATCAGGCCGGCGTTCAAGTACTCCAGGATCGCTGCGCCGCCGCCCGCGATGCGGACGTCGCGGTCGCCGGCGGCCTCGCGGGCCTGGTCGAGCGCAGTTTCGATGCCGTCGTTGACGAAGTGGAAGGTGGTCCCGCCCGGCCGCTCCCACGGGTCACGCTGCTCGTGCGTTACGACGAAGACCGGCGTGTGGAATGGCGCTTCCTCCGGCCAATGTTGCTCGCCGGCGTCGAACATGCGCTTGCCCATCACGTTCGCGCCGGTGCGCTCGAACGTTTCCCGCACGATGTCGTTGGCACGCCCTTCCTCGCCGCCGTCGCCGAGCCCGAGCAACTTCTCCCGGAAGAACCGCTGCTCAAATAGCCACTGCTGAAGTTCCATCCACTGCTGCCCCATCAACTCCCCGAGGGACCCGGGTGCGACGAACCCGTCCAACGACATCGACACGCTGAAGAACACCTTTCCGGCCATTAGTCCTCAACTCCTTTCCGAACGATCTCAGTGATGTAGTCGGCCAGCTTGCTCAGGGTCTGCTGGCCACCTTCTATTACGTGGTACTTCTCAACCGCCGCGTCTCGTAGCTCCTTGGTGGGGAACACCGTGCGCATCTCAAGCCGGGTCGCCGCACCGTCCGGCGCGAACGTCAAGACCTGCTCGAAGGCGTTCGGGTCGCCGCGGGACTCACCGTGCAGCAGCGCGATCCGCTCGTGCGCAGCGATCTCAGTCCAGGAGATCCACTCCTGGTACTCGGTCCCGTCCGGTCCGTGCATCACGAAGTCCCACTCGCCGCCGACGCGGAACTCGAACGCGCGCGTGGTGGTGGTGAACCCCTGCGGTCCCCACCACCGGGATAGATGCCGCACCTCGGTGAACGCCTCGAACACCAGCTCCCGCGGGGCACCGATGACCCGGGAGATCACGATCTCTCGGTCCGCCGCTGCGGACTGTGCCGGCGCGTCTCGTCCCGTGTCGCTCATCAGCTAGTCCGCCTGCCTTGCCTGCTTGAGGTCCTGCACGTACTCGTCCAGCCGGTCGAAGCCCTCGTTCCAGAACTGCTCGAACCCGCCGGTCCACTCGTGAACTCGTCGCAGGCCACGGGCGTCAAGGCCGTACAGGCGCTGCTTACCTGACTTGCGGTCCTGCACCAGTCCGACCTCACGGAGCACCCGAAGGTGTTTGGACGCCCCCGGTTGGGGCATCCCCAGCTGCTGGGCCAACTGGGCCACTGGCCGCTCACCGGTCCGAAGCAGCACCAGGATCTCCCGGCGTCGCGGCTCGGCGATCGCGTTGAAGACGTCTGAGGTTGTCGCTGCTCGCGCCATAACAGTCATCATATACCTATATGGGTATGCGTCAAGTCGGTGGGAAATCGAGGGGGGTCTTCAAAGGTCGGGATCGTCGGGATCGTGACCGCCCCGTGAGCATCAGGCGATTGGGTGCAGCTTGCTATTGACAAGCGCGCTTGCTTTTTGCAAGTATCCCGACCGGATCAACCACCAAGGGAGCAGCCGCATGTCTACGAACATCTTCGTGAGTTACCCAACCGACGACTTCGAGCGCAGCAAGACCTTCTACGCCGCGCTTGGCGCGACCCTCAATCCTCTATTCACTGATGAGAACGCCGCTTGCTGGGTATGGGACGACAACATCTACACGATGGTCCTGAAGCGGGAGTTCTTCGCCAGCTTTACTGACAAGCAGATCGGCGATGCGACCACCACTGCCCAGTTTCAGATTGCGTTCTCCCGTGACTCCAGGGCGGACGTGGACACCGTGATCGAGGCGGGGCTGGCCGCCGGCGGCTCCGAACACGGAGAGGCTCAGGACTACGGCTTCATGTACAGCCGGGACCTGGAAGACCCGGACGGCAACATCGTGTGCTTCAACTACATGGTGCCGGAGGCAGCAGAGCTGGGCCCAGAGGCGTACATGGCGCAGCAGGGCCAGGTCTGAGTGGCCGCCCGCAGCTACGGGCAGTACTGCGGGATCACCACTGCCATCGAGCTGGTCACCGAACGCTGGGCGCTGCTGATCGTCCGTGACCTGCTGGTCGGTCCGCGTCGCTACACCGACCTGAAGCAGGGCTTGCCAAAGATCCCGACGAACATCCTCTCCGCCCGCCTCAAGGAGCTGCAGGAGGGGGGCGTAATCCGCCGGGTCCCGCTGGCACGCTGCGGCCTGGTCTATGAACTCACCGACTACGGGCGTGAGCTCGAACCGATCGTGCTGTCACTCGGGCGGTGGGGATTCCGGTCGATGGGTGAGCCCAGGGAGGGAGACGCCGTAACGGCGGACTCGCTGACGATGGCCCTGCGCACCGCGTTCCGACCCGACTTGGCCTCATCTTCACTTGACTTCCAGATCCAGGTGGGACCCGTCGAGTTGCGCGCCCGGATCGCTGGCGGGGAGTTGACGGTGGTGCAGATCGCCCCCCCGGCGCCGCCGGTGGGGGGCTCACTGCCCACCGGCGAGCCTGAGCTGCGGTTCGCTACCGGCCCGGACATCCGCCATCTGATCTCGGGCAAACTGACCCCCTCCGAGGCCGTCGAGCAGGGCGTAGTCACGATCCTGAAAGGCAACCCGAAACTGCTCGACCGATTCGCGGAACTCTTCCGTATCGAAGCGTGAGCCGCAAGCTCCGATGCGGGTGTCTCCGACTCGCCCCGTCTTCAGGCGGCGTTCTCTGCGCAGTTGTGGAACCGTTCAACGCTCCAGGTCGCGTCGCGCTTAGAGAGCACCCACGTGTCAAGTGTCTTCGTCTCCGGCGTGGGCTCGGTCTGACCGGCGAATACGATCGCCGCCTTGCTAAGCACGAGCGCCGCGTCTTCACCGATGAAGCGCACGCTTTGGACCTCGTGGATCGCGTGTGAGCCCTTCAGCCTGTCCGCGAACTCGTATGCGAGCGAGGCACGTATAGCGTCGCGATTCTCCATGTAGAAGCCGGTGTGAACGGCGTTTGCGTCGTCCGCGTATCGAGCGACAAAGGCGTCTGCATCGTTGGCAGCCCATGCTGCGTACACCTGATCCAGCACAGCGTGTACCGCGTTTTCATCTTGGCTGGACATTGTTCCTCCGGTCTGATTTGCGTGGCCGCCGCGGCGGCCTGTCTGCCGTGCAGACACCGACGGACCCGAAAAGGGGTCGAGACCCCGCTGCGGCACGGGGCGGCCCGGGTTACACGCCTGCCATCTCTGGAATCGGCATTTCCTCGAGGACGACGATCTCGCAATCCTCAGCCCAGTGCAGATGGTGATGGTCGTTGACCATCGCCAGCGCCCCGTCCATCGAGTCGGCCTGCAGGATCGACATCCCGATGATGTTCGTCTGCGTCGGAGATGCTCCCGACGCCTTCACGTTGACAGCATTCCCGAGCGGCTTGCCCGGATCGACCAGGCCTGAACCGATGCGCTGCGCCCAATCTATCCAGAGCTGCATCCCCTCCATGGCCTGTTCCGGTGTGGCCTGAGCGAACCGCTCGGCGACGCCGAGCGGCGCGTAGTAAAGAACGATGTATCTACCCATAGCTGTCTTCATGCCTTTCAATGGCGGTGCTTTGTTATTCGGAGTGGCCCGGCGAGGTTGAGTCCCCATCGGCTTGTCCGTTGATGTCAGCTTCCAACACGCCGCCGATCTCATCGAGCGCCTCAGCGATGGCCGCCAGCTCTTCGATCGGAAGCGCGGCCATGACCTTCAGTGACCACTCGACCTGGCGTCTGTAGATGGCCGTGAGGACTTCTCTGCCCGCGGGGGTGAGTTCGACTAGGCGGGCTCGCCGGTCGTCCGGATTGTCGGTGTACGCCACCAAGCCCTCCCGTTCGAGCACATCGGCGACACGCTGCACGCTCTGGCGGGCGTGGCCGAGTTCTCGGGCCATCGCCGCGACAGTGCGAGGTTGGTAGGCCCTTCCCAGCACCTGCCACCTGGCGCTGCTCTGCCCCGTCGGGCGACTAATACCTTCGCCGGCTCGGATCAGGACTCCGTTGATACGGAAGACGCTGGTTGCAAATTTCGTCCAGATCTCCTCTGGCCTTGGTGATGGCTCCACGGTCGGTAACCGTAGGTGATTGACAGCCTGCTGTCAATCACCATGCCCGCGGCGCCGCTCTCAATAACTGATCGTCCACGCGCCGTTGGTCACTGCCAGCTAGTCCTGCGGCTGATCTATCTTTAGCCTGTGGGCGACATCTTGCGACTGCATTGGCGGCCGGGAACCGCTGCAATGGCGCCCCACGCTGCGCTGGCCGAAGTAGGCGCGGAGTATCAACTGGCCCGTGTCGAGCGAGACTCGCAGGGCCGCAGCTCGGAGGCGTATCTGGCCCTGAACCCGACGGGTCTGGTCCCGACTCTCGAAGATGGTGAGCTTGTCATCGGCGAAACCGCTGCGATCCTGCTGCACCTCGCCGACCGCTTCCCGTCCGCTCGTCTGGCGCCTGCGGTCGGAACCCCAGAGCGAGCGGAGTTCTATTTCTGGTTGATCGATCTGACGAGCAATCTCCAGCCGGCGCTGATGCGGGTCATCTATCCGGAACGCTACGGCCAGACGGGCGTTCGTGAGGCGGCCGCGGCGCAGGCGGCTGCGCAGTTTGCTCGGGTCGATGCCCATCTCCGGGGCCGTTCGTGGCTGGTCGGAGATAGCAGCAGCGCCGCAGACCTGCTCCTGTTCACGCTCGTAAGGTTCGGTCGCCATCTCGACCAGCCGGCCTGGGAACGCCAGTGCATCCGCGACCATTTTCAGCGCACAGCGAGCCTGGCCGGCGTGCAGCGGATGCTCGCTGAGCAGGGCATCAAGCTGCCGGAGTGGTGGACTACCGGGGTCTCACAGTCGTAGCTTGAAGCCTTCGTGCGAGCCGACTTTAGAGCCGATGTGCGTCCTGGCGTCGCTCGTCACTGGTCAACTGCACAAGCGCGGCCCGGCGCGCTTGTGCAGTGGATGAAAGTGAGCTGCAACGTTACGACGACAGCTCCGAGGGACCGGTGACGACCACGAGCAGCTGAGCTGGATCAGCGTCGATCGCCGAACGACAGAGGGTCCGCCGGGGTTGTCGATTCGACTCAGCACTTCCATGCTTTCAGTCTGACGAAGGCGGAGCAAGCAGAATTGTCTGGTCCTGCGGTTAGCTAGTAGCGGGCAAACCCGACGTGGTCAAGTGTCAGCGGTAGTCCCGGGTCAAGCTCGTCAACCGCTCGCGCCACGGTGGCCCTGAGATCCTCCGGTGAGTTGCGGTTGAATATCGGACCGCAGCCGTCGCTCAAAAGGCTTATGGCCTTCGCGACCCCACGCACGGGCATCGGTCCGGTCGCCCGCAGCGCCGCGATGAGCTCGCGGATCTCGGTTTCGGCTTGATAAACGCGCTGACGGCAGATCGGCGCGCGGCCCGACAGGCCGCGTGCCGGCGTGATCGCGAGTGCAAGCAGGTGCTCCCAGTTGGTCGCGACCGTATGACGCGTCTGTGGGTTGACCAGTTGGCGGGCGCGGGCTGCATGACCTGGGCTTGTCTCGGCTGGCAATCCGGCGGCGAGGTCGGCGTCAAAGCGGGCGGCATAAATGCGCAAAAGGATCCTGTCGGAAATGCTTGGCATAGGTTGATGATTGCGCTGGAGAACGACGCTGACAAGTGGCATCATTGCCACAGTGCGTAATAAAGCTGCCAACGTGGTGCTGGTCGCCGGAGAGGGAGCGGCGCTATTTGAACTTGCCGTCGCGAGCGAAGTGTTCGGCATCGATCGGACCGCTGAATACGGCGTGCCTTGGTATCGGTTGACGGTCTGCTCACCCGGCGGTCGTGCTGTCACCTGTGACACTGGCCTGCGTATTCAGGGAACGGTCGGGGTGCTTGCGCTGCGAGACGCTGACCTGGTGATCGTCTCGCCGTTTGCCCAGGAAACGGCCGTGCCAGGGCTGCTGCTGCAGGAACTGAGGCGCGCACACCGGCGCGGGGCTCAGGTCGTTTCGCTCTGCACCGGAGCGTTCGTGCTAGCCGCTGCTGGGCTGCTCAACGGGCGTGGTGCGACGACCCACTGGGAGGACTGTGAGCAGCTCGCGACGGAATATCCGCTCATTCAGGTCGACCCGGACGTGCTGTACGTCGACGGCGGCGACATCCTCACCTCAGCTGGCAGCGCGGCAGCGATCGACCTCTGCCTGCACATCGTCCGGCGTGACTATGGCGCCGAGATTGCGGCACGGCTGGCGCGCGAGCTGGTCGTACCCCCGTTCCGCGAAGGCGGCCAGGCCCAATACATCGAGAGCCCGCTACCGGCACTTGACCAGGCGGATCCGTTCCTCGGGGTCTTGAGCTGGGCTCAAGCGAATCTTGGCGAGCCGATCACGATCGCTGATCTCGCCAAGCGCTCTGCGATGAGCAAGCGCAACTTCGCCCGTCGCTTCGTGGCTACGCTCGGTACGACCCCATACCGGTGGATCGTGCGCCAGCGTTTGCAGCTCGCTCAGCGTCTGCTCGAGACCACCGACCTGCCGCTCGAGGCAATCGCCGAGGCCAGTGGATTCGCGACCGCGGCGAACCTGCGTGCCCGCTTCCTTGACGGGGTGAACACCACGCCGAGCGCCTACCGCCGCACGTTCCGCGGCTGAGCCTCGTTGCGCCAACGGCCAGGTGCAATCCGCTACTTGCTGTTTCTTAGCCGCTCGCTAAGGCCTAGGCTATACGGCGACGATAAAAGAGAAGGCGATTAATCGTCATGACTGCTGTGAGCGCTTCTAAACCCCATCCGAGCCCGCCGATGCCGTTCTCCTCACGAGAAGAACTCGAGCGCGCGTGCTTCCAGAACCTGCTATCCAGCTCAGAGGAGCGGGTGTTCTTCAAGGGCATGGATGGCCACTTTCTGATGGTCAGCAACGGCTTTGCGGCGGCGCTCGGACGGGGCTTAACTGCCGCAGAATTGATCGGGAAGACGGACTTTGATCTGTTCTCTGATGTTCACGCAGCAGAGGCGCTAGCCGATGAGCAGCACGTGATTCTGACCGGAGAGCCGATCGTCGGAAAGATCGAACTCGAGACGTTTCAAGATCTTCCGGACGCCTGGGTGTCGAGTACCAAGTTGCCGCTGCGTGACGACCGGGGCGAAATCTTCGGCACGTTCGGAATATCGCGCGATGTCACAGAGCAGATCGAGGCTCAGCACGCGGTCGAGTATCAAGCGCTGCACGATCCCCTGACAGGACTGATGAACCGGGTGGCGCTCATGGATCGTCTCGCCCAGAGCCTTATCGCATTGGAGCGTCGTCCAGGTCAGATCGCCCTGCTGTTCATCGATGTCGACGGTTTCAAGAGCGTCAACGACACCCTCGGCCACAAAGCTGGAGACCAGGTCCTCTGTGAGGTCGGCCGGCGACTCGACGCTATTGCGAGGCGAACTGACACGGTCGCACGCTTTGGCGGCGACGAGTTCGTAATGCTCTGCACAAGGCTCCGCGACGGGGACGACCTGCGGCTGATTGGCGATCGGATCATCCGTAGCTTGAGTAAGCCGCTGAGAGACGGGTCTGAAGTCGACGTCACCGCCAGCGTAGGAGCCGTTTCCACCTCGAATCCGACGCTCGCGCCCGAAGAGTTGCTCCAGCAGGCGGACTTCGCGATGTATGCCGCGAAGCGCGCCGGGCGCAACCGGCTTGAGATCTACGACGCTCAGCTGCACGGTCTCGTCGCATCCTCGCGCGGGCTCGCCGCCGAGCTCCGGCGTGCGCTCGACGAACACCAGCTGTACGTGCTCTACCAGCCGTTGTTCCGCCTCCATGACCAGGCCCCGATAGGAGTCGAGGCGCTGGTTCGCTGGCAGCATCCGGAGCGAGGGATCGTGCTTCCGAACGAGTTCATCCCGGTCGCAGAGCAGCACGGGACCATCGGCGAGATCGACACATACGTGCTCGACGAAGCATGCCGTCAGCTCGCCGCCTGGACCGCCGAGGGCGCCTGGAAGGACCAAACGATGTCGGTCAACGTCTCCGGCCAACAGCTGCGCGACCCGAAATTAGTGGCAAGGGTCGCTGCGACGCTGGCGCGCCACCAGATCGCCCCGTCGCGCCTCTGTGTTGAAATCACCGAAACTGCGCTGATCGGCGAGCTGAACGACGCCAACCGCGTAATCGACTCCCTGACGGCGCTGGGCGTGCAGGTCGCGCTTGACGATTTCGGGACTGGGTACTCGACGCTCACGCATCTGCAGCAGTTGCGGGCGACCATTCTCAAGATCGATCGCAGCTTCGTCGCACAAATCGGGGGACGACCACGTGACCGCGAGATCGTCGGCGCCGTCACCGCGATGGCACACGCACTCGGAATGACTGTCGTCGCCGAAGGCATAGAGACTGACGCCGAACTCAGCGAACTGACGGCCGTGAACTGCGACCAAGGTCAGGGCTACTTGTTCGGCAAGCCCCAGACTCCTGCGGAGATCGCCCGCATGTTCGCTGCCGCGTGACACTAGGAGGCAACGGCACTAGCGGCCGGCGACAAGTACCTCCGCTAGAGCGTCGCGAACGCCGCCCCGTCCCCAGTGGCGATCCCCGCGCGGATGACGTGATCCTGGCGAAAAGCGGCGGCCCTACTCGGCTATCAGAGCTCGAATTGCATATGACGCCGGGTCATGCGGTCCGGCGATCAACCGGCGGGGTTTTGAATGATCAGACGGCGACTGCAGAAACAGCGTCTCGCATCATTGCTAGGTCTGGCTCGTAGATATGTGCCGACTTGACGACGAAGTCGAGCCGACCCACGGGTAGGTCCAGGCCGTTTGCCACCCTCTCCATCAGGTACGCAAGTTCGACGAGATTGCCGTATCCCTTGGCCCCGAAGTCAATCGAGTGGGCATAGACGATCGAGTGGAGCTGCCCGGCTGCGATCCAGAAGTCGAGCAGGCTCACGCACGGGATGTAGGTGACGTCGAGCAGCGGTTCGAAGGTCGTGATCGTCGCCGATCGCGAAGTCGGGTCGGCGCGTAGCCGGTCTATCACCCATCGCACTTGGTCTCGGCCGGCCGCGGCGTAGTCGTAGAGCCGGCTGGCATAGCTACGAGCGTCGCCCAGTTCACGCACCAGCGAATGGTCGGTGAAGTTCGCGTGCATCCAGGCAAGACGTTCAGGATCCCCGAGCTGACTGACGATCGAATCGACGCTCGCCGGTCGGGTGACACTGACCGTGACGCGCTCAAGCTCCAGGATCGGGGCGGCGTCATACGCGGATTTCGCCCCCTCGTCGATGATCCGGCGGGCGATTGCAAGCCACGCGGTCCCGATCGTCTTCGCTTCGATCTGCATACCCAGCATGGCCAAAGACTAACTGAGCGTGAGCAGCAGAACCCGGCGGGACGCCAGCGCTCACGACTGCCCGTCAGGAGCAACCCCCGAACCTCGCTAACGCCATGG
>PLES01000106.1:2658-9350 GCA_003137075.1 Solirubrobacterales bacterium | reverse complement strand
GTGAGTACACCACAGTGCAGGCCGCCGAGCGCGCGGGGGTTGATCGCACGACGATCATGCGGGTGCGTCAGGTCGCCAAGCAGGGCGCGTTGGACGCGCTGTCGGCATCCAAGCCCGGGGTCCGGACGGGCGGGGTCGACCCCGAGCTCGCCGAGGCAAAGGCGGAGATCGCCCGGCTCTCGGAGGCGCTCAAGGAGATGGGCGTGCGGTTGATGCTCGCGGAGGGAAAAGGGCGCTGGGACTGAGTGGCCGGGTCCCGCGACGAGTTGATGAGGCCACCAAGCTCAAGCTGCTGGATCTGATCGACCGTGCCGCCGCGGATGGGTGGGAGCACCGCCGCGCCTGCAAGTACCTCGAGCTGGATGAGGGGCGGGCGTGGCGGTGGCGCCGCCGGCGCGACGCCGGCTGCCTCGAGAACCAGAAGCCGGGTAGCGCGGTGCACGGGCTACGGCCCGAGGAGGTGACGGCGATCCTGGCGCTGTTCGAGGCGTGGGGCGATGTCGACCGCTCGCACCGCAAGCTTGCGCACCGCGGCAGCTACCTCGGGCTGGTGTGGGTCTCGCCGGCGACCGTCCGGCGCGTTTTGGCTGCTCACGGCCTGGTTTTGAAACGACCCAGGCGGGTCGCGCATCAGCCGCGGCGGCCGTTCCCCGAGTGGGCGGACTACAAGCGCAACTCGATCTGGATCTACGACGTCACGCACTTCGCCGGCTGCCCGCAGCATGCCGTGTTCGCGGTGATGGACCTCGTGACCCGCAAGTGGATCACAGAGCTCGTCTCGATCGAGGAGACCTCCACCCAGGTGCAGGTCGTGTTCATGGACGCGCTCGAGATCGAGGGGCTGCTCGAGCTCGTTGAGGCCCGCCAGGACGCCCCGCCGCCCGATCCCCTCTCCCTCGATGCGGACGTTGACGTGCTCCCACCGGTGCTGCTCGCCGTCAGCGATAACGGGCCGCAGATGACCTCGGTCGACACGCGCGCGTTCATGGCGATGTGCGCAATCGCGCAACACTTCGGCCGGCCTGGAACGCCCACGGATCAGGCCTGGATCGAAAGCCTGTTCAGCCACGTCAAAGCCGACTGGCCGCACCTGGACCGGATCCGCGACCCCGAGGTCCTACGGGCCGAGCTCGCCGTCGTCCGCCACGAGTACAACACCGTCCGGCTCCACGCCGGCATCGGCTACGTCACCCCCGCCGACGAGCACGAAGGACGCGGACCGCGCATCCGCGCAGCTCGTCGACGCGGGCTCCGGCACGCCCGCTGGGCCCGCATCGCCTACCATCAACTACAGAAAGCCAAAGCCAACCGCCGGAGCCCCGCCAATGATGCGTAATGCGCTCCCCGATCTGTGGCTTTGACTCAGAAACACCTCAGTTCGGGCACGGCCGCGCTAGCGCCGGAGCAGCGGCCATGGGCCGACAGCGCAATCGTGGCAACGCGATCGTGAGCCGAGGTGTTCACCTCGCGGGTGGTGCGTACTCAGAGCACTCGTGGCCCCGAACTGAACGCGGGGTCACCAAGGCGCCGAAGCTCGGGGAGTTATGCGTCATTTCTGACGGAAAACGTCCATAGCTTCCCTCTTGATCCCCGATCCTGACGCGATCGCTTCAGGGCGATGCACTTGCGCACGGCCATCAGGACCAGACGATCGCGTTGCCACGAACTCGCGTCTCCCGCCATCGACTGCCCACGAGACACGCCTCAATCCGGCACGGTCCCGCTGATACCGCTAAGGACGTCGGAAAATCGAGTGTGTGCCGATCCGCCGCCAGATCACGTGCCGCTCACCAGACCGAACCTCCGCGCCGTATTCGAAAGTCGCACGACCATCCGGTGCCCAGGTCATCTCCCAAACCCGCGGATGCCCCTGCACACGCTTGACCCTGAGCGCCGGACTGAACGAGTGCGGCAAGGAAAGCGTGCTGCTGCTGCGGGGTCAGCCGGTCCCAATCGCGCCAGAACGACGCGAGCACCTCACGCGTCGGCATCGAGCGGCTTGGTGCGCGCGTCCAGCGCCGCTAGCAACTCCTCATCGCTGTCATAGCCCGTCGCGTGGCCCGCGAGACGGTCAGCGTCAGCCTCGCGCTCCTTGGCCTGCCACTCACGCGTCCAGAACCAAGCCTGATCAGCATCTATCCGGCCAGCGGAGATCTCTCCGAGCAGCACAGCCGCACCGTCGACAGCCTCGTCAGGCAGACGGTCAACCATCTCATGCAGCTCAGCTCGAGTCATGCCCGAATTGTCGCACGCGCTGGCGCGGCGACCGGACCCGCCGCGCCTCGCGTCGGACTTCCGCCCGCACCCGTCGCCACACGAAAGCACAACCAGCGCGACACCGGCACGTCTTCCCCGCTCCTCGCCAGAACCAGGTTCGCCCAGCCAGCGCCGAGGTCTGCCTGTCTGGTGCCCGCGCGGATGGCGGCTGACGATCGCTCATAGGACGTCTTTCCAGAAAACCGCTCGTGGCGACGGAGTCCCCCGCACATCTGGGTCACCCGCATCACAAGCCGCTGCGACAAAAACGGTGACCAAAGGGGAGCGAACGCCTAAGACACCGCAATCATTAACTTTACGATCTCCAGGGAATTTGAAGCGGGAGCGACGGGACTCGAACCCGCGACCTCCGGCGTGACAGGCTACGGTCCGGGTCGGTAAGCGGTCGCCCAGGCCTCAGCGGCGGCCTGCGATCGGCTCGCGACACCGAGTTTCTTGTAGATGCGCTGTAGGTGTTTGCCAATCGTGCGCTCGCTGACTTTGAGCTCGTCGGCGACGTCAGCGTTGGATTGCCCGCGCGCAACGTTTGCCAGCACTGCGGCTTCACCTGCGGTCAGGCCGCGATCCAGCAGTCGCGCGATCATCGAGGCCGGCGTTGAGGAAGCCTCCTTCCTCAACGCGGTGTAGTCGATTGCGTTGCGGTAGATCTGGATTAGGTACGGCCGCGCGCGGTCCAGCAGCACTCGCTCGGCGTCGGTGAAGTCTTCGTGGTGGCGAGCGCGGCTGAGGGCGATCCCGACGTAGCCGTGGTTCGAGACCTTGATGACGAACGCAATCTGATGCTCCAGGCCGAGCTCTGCATAACACTCCCGGTAGAGCGCCAGCGCTTGAAACTCCGCTCTCGAGATGACGTCGGAGAAGCGATACGGCCGCGTGTCCACGGTGCGAGCGAAGCGCGTGATCAGCGGGTTCTCGTGGGCAAATCGCGCGAAGCTCTCGTGCACCTGCTCAGATAAGGCAGGCCGTACGACCGTGAAGACATGGTCCGGATCACTCCCGATCTCGTTGATTGAGACCCAGTCACTTGGGATGATGCGGGCAAGGGCCGTGAGCAGGCCCTCGCGTAAATCGCTGAGCTCGAGCAACCCCTGAATCTCGCCCAATAGCTCCAGAAGCTGGGCGTCCCGCGACGCAGGCATCAGTGAAACGTACCCGAAATGACGCGTACGCGGTTTTCGGAACAGGCCCGAACGGAGCGCTGCCCCGGCCTGTACGATTTCCGCTCTGAGAGGGTGGTCGCAAGGGCCGCCCGCGCCGGTGGCAACCCGGCGTTGCCGTCGGCGAGATACGGGGTGATCGGCTTGAGGTACCGGGGCTGGGCGGGGTCGGCGTTGCGTGAGATGGGGCTTACCCGCGGGCTGGCAGTGGTCGCTGGCACGGTTTTCGTTCTGCTCTGCGCGCCCGCGCTCGCGCTCGCGCTCGCAGAGCAGCATGCCGCAAACGCCGTGACGCTCCCCGCGACCGCGCCGATCACCGAGGCGCCCCCCAACAGCGGCCCCTACGGCAACGCGATCGCAGTCGACGATCTTGGCGACGTTCTCTACGCCGGCACGAACTATGAAACGTCGTCCGGGCCGGGCGGGCAGATCGGCGGGATCTGGCGCAATGGGGCGTTCGTTCCCGCGCCTGTCCCGAGCGGCGGCGCCGACACGGTGTTCGTCACATCGATGAACGACGCAGGCCTTGTTGTTGGCAGCAGCGACTCGGCGGACAGCAGCGCTGTTGGCCCTTACTACTGGAATTCCGTGACGGGGCAGACATCGGTGTCACCGGTGGTCGACTCTCCCGGGTGCGTCGGTGAGGTAGGCAGTTTCACCGCGGTCGACGACACGGGTGAAGCCGGTGGCATCGAGTTCAACCAGGGCCTCGTCTGTGACACAGATGCGGTCAGCTCCGGTCCGGGCGCCCCGCTGGAGCCGATATCCGGGACCGGGTCTCTCCTCGCGATCCAGCCAGACTGGGAGGTCGTCGAGGGCACCAGCAGCAGCGACATGATCAGGGTCAGTCGAACGGGCGGCGGTTCGATGACGATCCCGTCGGCTGCAGCGCAGGGCTCTACTACGCAGGAGGGCGAGCTTGCGCCGGACGGTTCGGTCATCGGTACGAACACGAGCACAGGCATGCCCGAGATAATGCTGCCCGACGGGACCGAGCAGGTGCTTCCGATGCCCGCCGGTGACACCGGACAGGCGGAGGCGATCAACGCTACGGGTGAGATCGTCGGAGAGGTCGAGAATCACGCCGTGATCTGGACGAGTTACACCTCTCAGCCCGTGAACCTCAACGCGATCCTGCCGGTGAATAGCGGCTGGGTGCTGAAGCAGGCGTACTCGATCAGCGGGCAGGGCGACGTTCTGGGCTATGGGACTCTCAACGGTACATATGAGAATTTCGTTATGCAGACCGGGCAGACGGAAGTCTCCGGCACGCTGACCGATGAGCAGTGCGGCGACACATCGTGCGTCCAGGCCGGGCTGCAGGGCGTGACGGTAGTGCTGAGCGGGAAGTCGACATCCGGCGCGGCGGCCGGGTCCAGTGCGACCACGGGCGTAAACGGCACCTGGACGGCGTATGTGCCCGCGGGGACCTACACGGTCGGACCGTCGGTGGACGGAACGACGATTGATGGTTCCGGCTTTGAACCGGCGTCTCAGTCCATCACGGTCGGGTCCACTCCAGTCACCGGCGTGAACTTCTCAACGTGCGCCGTTCCTGCCGCAACCGAGGTGAGCGACGCCAGATCCGCACAAGCTACTAAGGCGGCCCACGATGCGCGCGCCGAGAGTTCCGCCTCCTCGCCAGTGAACGACACACCGAGCGCCTGCAAATCGATCTACACGGTCGAGATCTCGGCCGAAATACCTCAGAAGGCGATCGTCGATCCGTCGCTGTCAGCGCGATACCAGAGCGATGACGGGCTGGGTTACAACACTTCGCCGGCTGGCTTTCCCGGGCAGCACAATGCGACGTTCCGTAGTGTCGTCAGGCTCGCAACTGAATTCCCGGCATGCTTCAGTGGTACCGCCGTCGAGCGTGACAAGGGCGCCAAGGTGGATTGGTACTCATATCTCCAGGGCGGCTCACTCGGGTCAGCCACGGCGTCCTTCGCGTGGAACCGCTACACGCAACAGGTGCAGGTCGTGTCAGGTCCCACGGTGGTGACGGCACGAATGGTGCGCGTGTTCAAGTGGCGAATGTATCTGCATAAGAAGGTCCAGACGGGGACATGCAAGGAGGTCTCACGAGTCCCCGTGGAGGTGCTGCCGGTCGGCGGCACCGACCAGACGGGCAAGCCCTCCAACCAGTTCACGATGATCGTGGCGTGGCCGATCCCGTTCCAGCCATCGGGGATCAACCTCGATGTCGAGAGTGCGGTGACGCAACGGCTTGTCCAGAAGGTCATCGAGTTCGATGACGGCGTCGAGGGCCTGTTCGGCGCCTTTGGCCAAGACTATGCGCACTGGGACGAGCGGGCCAAATTCCTCACGCAACTCGGGATTGTGGCTCTTGGCGAGAGCAAGCTGATCGGCGTTCTCGGTGCCGGTGCGAAGCTGGCCGAGGAGGCCCTGGAGGGCTACAGCTACCTGCCTGCGGTGGCTAAGGGCGTGCACCAGGCGGCTGAGGCCGCTCACTGGGTGAAGCTTCGCCAGGAGCTGGTCCAGGAGGCTTTCAACCTGTTCGGAGGTTTCGGTGGCAGCTATCCGATGATCTCCGCCGTCGTTCGCGGTCATTTCCAGACCACCTACGTGCAGAAGGACGGCCAGGACTTCACTCCATACGGCGAGAAGATCCCGCTCAAGAGCATCCTTGGCCTGTCGGTAAGCGCGCCCGAGTTCCCGAACATCTCAGTCAAGGTGACACGCGCTGCCGCCGCGAACAATGACTCTCAGGAGCCGGCCTACAGCGGGCCGCTGCCCTGGTCGGGATCAGGCGGCACCCTCGTGATCGACACCGTGAATCCATTCGCGAATGAACATCCGGCAGACCTGGTGAGTGATGTCGACAGCAAGGAGTATCTGCGCGGTAAGGAAGCAGTCAAGGAGGTTCATGAGGCCGCCGAGGCGAATCCCGACGTTGAAAAGGGGCTCGAGCTGAACGGAAACCTCCTCACGGACTTCGCCAAGGAGCAGGCCGACGCAAAGCTGCCGACTTGCGACCCAACCACCGACCACCCCAACCTCCCGACGGCCATCTGCTGGGGTATCACCGACAAGAGACCCTGAAGCGGAAGCTCAGCGAACCTGGGCTCTTTTCAGGCTTCCTGACATCCCGCTCGCAGTGGGCTAGTGATCGTCGGGTCCGAAAACCACCGCCAGCCTGTGGTACCGTTTCTGGTACAAGCAAGGAGTCATGGTGGCGATCACAGCAAGCGAAGCGCGGCGGGCATTGTTCCCGCTCATCCAGAAGGTCAACGA
>PLES01000106.1:0-2618 GCA_003137075.1 Solirubrobacterales bacterium | reverse complement strand
CGAGTGAGGCTTGTCTTCACTCCTCAGGGGTGGGAGGACTACACACACTGGCAGCACGCCGATCGCTCGATGTTGAAGCGGATCAACCGACTGATCGACGACGCACTGCGAGACCCGACGTCGGGAGTCGGGAAGCCAGAGCCGCTGAAGTACGGTACCGCGAGCGCATGGTCGCGGCGAATCACCGACGAACACCGACTCGTGTACCGCGTCCTCAACGAGGATCTCGTCATCCTCCAAGCTCGCTACCACCACCAGAAGTAGNNATGCGAGCCCACAACCCTTCTGCTAGCCGACGACCGCTGAATCGACCGGTTTGGATTGCCAAGTGGTACCCAAGAGTGGTACCCGCGGCCGTCCTTTAAGTCATAGAACGCGACCCCACAAACAAAAAGAACCGCCTTTGCAGACGGTTCCTGAGCGGGAGCGACGGGACTCGAACNNCTCTAACCAACTGAGCTACGCCCCCGTAGGGGAGTCGAGTATGGCACGCGCCGTTTGATTTCGTCCGGCGCAACTTCGCCGGCCAGCTTGGGTTGGAATCAATGAAGTGAACTTCCGCGAAGTGAGCGCCCCAACCGGCCAGGGGCGTGAACGAACGGTGGGTACCGGGCGGGGGTCAAGCTAACGCTGATCCTCGTCCGTTTTTTTCAAAGCCCGGACGGCGGCACCCAACCGCCGAAGACGGCCTCAAGCTCGGTGGCGATCGCGATCGCGAGGTGGTCTGCTCCATGCGCGGCCGCGACCTGGATCCCCATCGGCCGACCGTCGGCACTGAGGCCCATCGGCACCTCGCTAACGGGTAGGCCTGCCATGTTAAAGATCGCCGCCGGCATCATCAGCCACGGGCGCCCGTAGGTTCGCCGGTGACGCGGAGCGAGCGTCATGTGGGCTGGGTGCAGCAGCACGCCGTCACCGATGGCCTCCACAAGCTCGTTTACCAGCGCTCGCCCACGGGCGAGCAGCTTCTCCCTGGTGGCGGCCGTGGAGATCAGCTTGCCCAGTCGCTCAGCGCCGACTGTAAGCCGGGTGGGAAAGGTGTGTCCGGCACCGCCGGTCAGGATCTCGCGCAGAGTCAACCGCGACTCGCCGCCCTGCTGCAGGAACGCCTGGGTGGGATGCCAGTCGCTGTCGGCGTCGTCCTGAAGCATCAGCAGATACGAGAGCAGCGCGTCCCCCCAGCGCGCGAGGCTGACCGTCCGCACTGTGGCGCCCGCTGATGCGAGCGCACCGGCGGCACGCTCGCGCGCGTCGCGCACCGCGCCGCCAATCGGCCTTCTCGTGGTGCCCTCAACCAGCGTCACCTGGAGTCCGTCGAGCGAAACGTCACCGACATCCCCGAGCCGCATCGCTGCGCGCTCGCCGGCAAGGATCCGCAAGAGCGGCATCAGGTCATCGGCATGCCGGGTCATCGGCCCGATGGCGAGCATCTCATCAGCGGTCCCCGTGACGGCGGGCCAGATCCCAGTGTTGGGTACCAAGCCACTGCTGGGCTTGTGACCGAAGACTCCACAGAAGAGAGCCGGAGTGCGAATCGAGCCGCCGATGTCCGCGCCGATTCCGAACGGGCTCCCGCCCACCGCGACGGCTGCAGCCTCTCCTCCGGACGAGCCGCCCGACGTCAGGCTAGCGTCGTAGGGATTGTTGGTGCGCCCGTAGAGCTGGTTCTCTGACTCGATCCAGAGCGTCATCTCTGAGGTGTTGGTGACTCCGAGCGGGATCGCGCCCGCATCCACCAGGCGTTGGACTGCCGTGGCGCTCTCAGCGGGACGCTGACCGCTACGGGCTAGCACCCCTGCCGTCTGGGGCATGCCCGCCAGCGCGATGCTCTCCTTGACTGTGAATGGCACACCAAACAGCGGCGGCAGTGATCCGGCAGTGCCGGCTTCACCCGTCCACCTCGGCACCCGGCCCCTAAGCGACTCCTGGGCCACCCTCTGGTCACAGACGCGCGCCTGCGCGAGGGCGTCCTCGTAACGCTCGGCGACAACCGCGTTGATACGGCTGTGCGTCTGACGCAAGCGCTCAATGTGAGCCTCGACCACGGCGACGCTTGTGACCTCGCGCCTGCGGATGGCGTCGGCGAGGTCAACGGCGGAGCGTTCAGTCAGGTCCGCCATCTGACCACGATCGGGGTCTGCGGGTGGAGAAGGCCGGGCATCGGCGGGGAGCGTAGCGCGTGAGCGCAAGCCAGCGCGTGGGTTCGGTGACGGGCGGTTTACCGCCCCGATGATCAACCGCCGCAGCCCAACTCTATGCCCGGCAAGCCCCGGAAAACCTACGGTTAGCGCCAAGTTAGCGCTCGCACTATTGCAACAAACTGGTGAACCGTTACTAAACTTGCCGGCTAGCGCGCGATCCGGAGTGCTCTTGCCCTACCGAAGGCCGGGAGGGGGTGCGAGGCAACGTTGGAGAGCCGTGACCAAGTTCCATCGAGAGAGGAAAATCGTGTCTCTTCATGCCTTGCGGCGATCAGCGATCGCCGCAACCTCGGTTCTTGCCATAGGCGGAACCCTTGCCATCGCCAGTTCGGCGTCGGCAGCCAGCATTCCTTTTGGTACGCCAACTTCTGGCACTGGAAGCATCTACGGCGACCTCAACGCTGGCTACTCAGGTCT
>PLES01000088.1 GCA_003137075.1 Solirubrobacterales bacterium | reverse complement strand
CCTCCAGGACGGCCTGGCCGCCAACCGGGGCGTCGCCGCGCGCGGTCAGGTTTGGATCCCTGACCGCGCTGCGCACGTGAACTGGTGTAACTAGGCGCCGGCGCCGACGCCGGACTTGGCGGCAGCGACACGGCCCTTGGCAGCGCGACGCTGGAAGCGTTCGACACGGCCGCCGGTGTCAACAAGCTTCTGCTTGCCCGTATAGAACGGGTGACAGTCCGAACAGATTTCGACGTGAATGTCGGGCTTTGTGGAGCGGGTGATGAAATCGTTCCCGCAGGTGCACGTAACGTGCGACTCGACGTAGTTGGGGTGAATGTCAGTCTTCATAGCTCTCTAAAGGATAGCCAGCCACAATGCGGTGGTGCCTCCAGCTCGATTCCCCGTGGCGCGGCGCCGGCTTGATGCACTGCGGTCAGGGCGTCGATCCACGCGGCGCGGCCGCTCGACGCTCGCGACCGCGACCATCGCGGTGCTGCTTGCGGGCCTACTCTCGGGATGCTCGCTCAGCACCAGGCTGCTCGCAGCTCACAACTCCGGAACGATCGTCGTCGAGGTGACGAGGATGGCGTTTGCGACGGACCCAACGACCAACGTCGGCGCCACGCAGAGCCCAACGCAAGTCGTCACCGTCAGGTCGGTCACGTACGGACAGACCAGCTTCACTTCCGACTCGTTCGTGCGCCCGGGGTATCAACAGGTTCAGACGGACAACTCGCTTGAACTCTACGACCCCTCTGACAACACGATCTACGAGACGACCAACCGAGCTTGGCAAGCGGCGTCGCTCCGGCAGCTTGAGAGGGATCAGCCGAAGGGATCGCAGTGGAGCTCGTCCACGCAGGAGGCTGTCAGCTACGGCCCGAGCTATGTCCCGGGCAAAACGAGCATCTACGAGCAGCAACTGCGCGCGCACCTTTACAGGCTGGCAAGCCATACCGAGGTCGACGGTCGCGCCGCACTGAAGCTCGTGCCTACGCGGCGCTCCGTCCCGGTGAGCACCCATTCCGCCATCCATCTGATGCTCGGTACCGTCTACGTCGAACCCGGCACGTACGAGCCGATCAAAGAGGTCACCCACACGTCGCTAGGGACTGGGCCCGGCAGCACGATCACCGAGACTTGGCTCGTCTACAAGGTGCTGCCGGCGACCGCCACGAACCTCAAGCTACTGTCGCTGACGGCGCGCCACCCGGGTGCCCGCGTGGTTCACAGCGCCACCGGATACCTCGCCGCGTCGAACTCCGAGAGCAAGCACTGAAGCTTCATCCGAGCTACCTGTAACAGAGCGCTCGCTGCTGGACATATCCCTCGCATGACCGAGAATGCGGTGGTGCCAGATCGTTGCGCAGCGGCGCGGCATCGGTTCGAGACGCTCTACGCAGAGCATCATCCGCACGTTTTCGGCTACGTGATGCGGCGCTGCGGCCGCGCCGAGGATGCCGCCGACGCGATAGCCGAGACCTTCCTGGTGGCTTGGCGGCGCCTCGACGACGCCCCGGCCGGCGAGCAGACCCGCCCCTGGCTCTACGGCGTCGCGCGGCGCGTGCTCGCAAATCAGCGCCGCGGTCACAGGCGTCACACCGCCCTGGCGGAGCAGCTGGGTGCCGAACTGGCCAGGCAACCGATGCCAGTCGCGGTCTCCTTCGAGCAGCCGAACGATGACCACCAAGACTTGCGAGATGCCTTGCTCAGCCTCTCCTCAGATGATCGCGAGCTGCTGATGCTGGAGGCCTGGGAGGAGCTGAGCTCCGAACAGATCGCAACCGTTCTGGGCTGCTCGGCAGGCGCCGCGCGTACGCGGCTCCATCGAGCCCGCAGGCGCCTGCAGGAGACGCTCGAACGTGCCGGGCACGCAGCACCCAACTCGCCGGCGTCGCGCACCGCCGAGCCGGGCATAACCCACCTCTTTGCAGGGGAGATCTGATGCCGCAGACAAGCCGGCCAAATCCGCTGGGCCCGCTGAATCCTCTGAGTGACGGCGAAGCTGCGCGACTGGCCACGCCTGCGACGCACGCACGGCTCGTCGCGGAGCTCATGACCGACCTTGACCATGAGTGGAGCCGGCGCAGCGTCAGGTCCGGTGTGCGATTCGGGCGCTTCCCGCGTGGCTGGCGCCGACCGGCACTGGTCGCGAGCGTGATCACCGCGGCGGCAGCGATTGTGCTGCTGTTGCCAGGCCTACTTGCGGGCAGCGGCAGCGCCACCGAACCCGCAGTGGCTCAGGCGCAGCTGCTTGCCCACATCAGCGCGGCGCTTTCGCGGCCTGGGACGATCGTGATCGAGCAGGACAGGGTCCATGATTTTGCGGGCGGATACACGCAGCGCAACGTGACCTTCTCGGTCGAGAACATCACTGAGACGTCTGCGAGCGGCCGTCAACAACGCACGTTCGTGACCGGCTCCTACATGCGGCCCGGCTACCAGAACGTC
This sequence comes from Solirubrobacterales bacterium, assembly GCA_003137075.1. GTDB lineage: Bacteria > Actinomycetota > Thermoleophilia > Solirubrobacterales > Solirubrobacteraceae > Palsa-465. Next base: position 53,110 of record PLES01000088.1, on the reverse strand, counting down.
TGGACCAGTAGCTGGGAGGCGGTATACGACCCGGCTGACAACACGATCTATACCGGCGCCGAGAATAACGGCGAACCGGGCCTGGCCCCCGACGAGACGAGCGTCTTCAAGCAGGAATTGGATGAACACCTGTATCGGCCGGACGGAACATCGATGGTCGACGGCAGAGCGGCCCTGAAGCTCGTTCCCGTTGCGGCCACGATCAGAAGCTACGGGGGCGCGGCTGAGACGTATGCGACGGTATACGTGTCCCCCAAGACCTACTACCCGCTCCGTTCTGTCACCCCGGCACCGCCAGGCTCGAGAGTACGTGTCGCAGAGGTGACCGACTGGCTTGCCTACAAGGTGGTGCCTGCCACCGCAGCCAGCCGGCGCCTGGTGTCGTTGAGCACCCGCCACCCTCATGCACGCGTGGTCAATAACATCGCGGCGATGCAGCACGTGTACCGGCGCGAAGATACGAAGTGAGCGCAGCCGGTTAGGGCCGGGCGCTTGTCGGGCGGCCAGCGGGCCGCCCGTCACCAACCCGTCAGACGATCGTGTAGAGCGGGCCGTCGCCGCCCTCGGGCACGGTCAGGCGCCCACCTTTGGCGGTGATCGCGCCGCACTGCACGCAGTTGGTGTAGTTGACGATCACGTCGACGTCGCCCTCGACGGGGGCGTCCTCGGGTATCTCGTAGACGCCGGCCGGGCACATCCACTTCCAGGTCTCGGCGATCTCACGCGGGACGTGGGTCTGGACACGGATGTGGTTGGGCGCGTCGTCGCGGGTCGCGTTGCCCGAGATGTAGACGCTCGAGAGCTTGTCGAAGATGTACTTGCCGTCGGGCTTCGGGTACTTCTCAGCGGTGTCACCGATGAACATCTGCTGCTCGTCGTTGCGATGCCAGGGAAGCCGCCCGGGCGGCAGCAGGCCCTTGGTGCCGATCGCGAGGTTGACCGGCAACAGCGCCTTGAGGAACCCCTTCTGGAACGGCTGGCGCGTGTTGCGCGTCTGCCAAAGCTCCTTGCCGGTTGAGGAGTTCTCAATCGCGACCTCGTAACGGTCGAGCGGAGTGCCGTACTTGAGGTGGTTGTAGATCGCCTCGCCGGCGAGCTTGCCCGACTGGATGCAGTGGTGCACGCCCTTGAGCGCGACCGTGTCGACCATGCCGCCGGCGTCGCCAACCAGCACCGCGCCGGGCATCGACAGCTTCGGCATCGACCAATAGCCGCCGCCTGGCAGCGCTTTAGCGCTCCAGGCGACGCGCTCACCGCCCTCGAGGATCTCTCGGACGAGCGGATGAGTTTTGAAAAGCTGCAGTAGGTCGTGTGCGGAGGTGGTCGCATCCTTGTACTCAAGGTCGATCACGAAGCCGATCGAGACCAGGTCATCCCCGGTGTTCTCGTCCTTCATCGGGTAGATCCAAGTACCGCCGATCTGGCCGTACTTGGGGCTGAGCGCGAGCGGCCACGGACCAAGCGTGTGGATCACACGGTCGAGCGGCTTGGCGACCTTCCAGACCTCTTTGACGCCGAGCTCCCAGACTTGGGGCTCGCGGCCCTCGCCGAGGTCGAACTCCTTGATCGCGGCGCCGGTCAGATGGCCCCAGTTGCCCTCGGCCAGCACCGTGACCTTGGCCTTGATGTCGGTGCCGGGCTCGAAGTTGCCAAGCGGCTCCCCGTCCTTGCCACGGCCCTTATCTCCTGAACGCACACCGACCACGGCGCCGTCCTGCACGATCAACTGGGTCGCCGCGGTCTCGGTCAGCACATATGCCCCGGCCTCCTCGGCGATCCGCTGCTGGTAGCGCGCGAGCGCTGCCACCGAGATCACCTCGTTGCCGTGGTTCTTGAAATTCGGCGGCGTCGGGATACGCCGCGCCTTCTTGGCGTTGGGGACCAGATACACCGCTTCCTTGGTGACCTCACCGAACGCAAACCGCTCCTTGCGCCAATCCTCGCGGGTGAGCTCCGGGAACAGCTCCTGCAGCGGCTCCGGGCGCACGACCGCGCCCGACATGATGTGGCCGCCGCAGGTCTTCGCCTTCTCGATCACCGCGACCGGGACCTCCCCCAGTTGCTCCAACAGCTCCGGGTCATCCGCGAGCAGCTGCAGCAGCCTGTTGGCCGCTGACAACCCAGCAGTGCCGCCACCGACGATCGCCACGCCGACCTCGATGAGATCGTCCTCGGGGTCGAGGCCGTGCTTGACGAACTCAGCCGTCGAGTCGACGGGCGGCGGGAACTCGCTGGGTGCGTGGCTCGCGGACATACCTAGGCTCCCTTTTTGGCCTTGATCGCTTCGGTCAGCTTGGGCAGGATCTTGTTGAGATCGCCGACGATGCCGAGATCGGCGAACTCGAAGATCGGCGCGTTCTTGTCCTTGTTGATCGCGACGATGTTCTCCGANNGAGACCGTCTTGCCGGTCTGGCCGATCTGGGCGGCGTACGGGTACCAGCCGGCGTCGACCACCGCGCGGGTCGCGGCGACGGCGGCGTTGTTGAACGCGCCCGCCAGGTCCTCGCAGAGTTCGAATCCTTCGGCCTTACCGAGGCCCCGTCCACCGGCAACGAGGATGTCAGCGCCTTCGATGTCGACGTCGGCGCCGCGCTGCTCGCCGCGCGAGATCATCTCGGCCTGGTTGGTGAACGCCGAGTACTCGACCTCGACGTCTACGACCTCGGCCTCGCCACCGCTCTGGCGCAGCTCGAAAGCGTTGATGCGGCCGATGATGATGCCCAGATCGCCCTGATAGCGAGAGACCGAGATCTGCGAGTCGCCGAGGATGGGACGGTGCGCGACCAGCTTGCCGCCGTCGGCCTTGATCTCGGTGACCTCCATCGTCACACCCGCTTGCTTGCGGGCGGCGAGGCCGGCACCGATCTCGAAGCCGAGCAGACCGCCTCCGAAGATCGCGTAGCTCTGGCCGCTTTCGGAGATGACCTTGTCCATCACGTCGACGACCGGCTGCGCGAGGCCCTCGGGACCCTTCGCGCGGAAAACCTTCTTGGCGCCGTAGGCACCGAGCGTCTTGCAGAGCTCGTCGGTCAAATCGGCGCCGCCGACCACAACCGCGTGGGCCTCGCCGCCGATCTCAGCGGCGCGCGCGGCGCCCTCGGAGATGGCACCCAGTGAGTTCTTGTTGAAAGCGCCCTCGTAATGCAGGACGTAGACCAGAACGTCAGCCATTTAGATCAGCTTCCTTTCGTCAAGCCAAGCAACGATCTTCTCGACCGTGTCGTTCGTGTCCTCGTCCTCGATGATCTGCCCGGCCGCCTTTGCGGCGGGCGCGTGGAACTCGCCGCACTGCACGCGTGAGCCGTCCGCGCCGACCAGCGACGCGTCGATCCCCACGTCAGAAGCGGTGACGTTCTCAAGCGGCTTCTTCTTGGCACCCATGATCGCCTTCAGCGACGGGTACCGCGGCTCGTTGATCGCATCACCAACGGAGATCACGGCCGGGAAGCGCACCTTGACGGTGTCGTAGCCGTACTCAGCCTGACGCTCCAGGCGCAGTGCGCCCTCCTCGATGTCGAGCTTGATCACCTGAGTCAACGAAGGCATCTTCAGGTGATCGGCCACGACCGCGCCGATCGTGTAGCACTCGCCGTCGTCCGACTGCTGACCGAGCAGCACCAGATCCGGCGACTCCTTCTCCAGCGCCTTGGCGAGCGCATAACCGGTGGCGGCCACGTCTGAGCCGGCAAGCGACTCATCGCTGAGGTGCAGGGAGCGATCGGCGCCCAGCGAGACGGCCTTGTGCAGTGCTCGCACAGCCGATTCCGGGCCCATCGTCACGGCAACTATCTCATCTACCTCGACTGCCCCGCCTTCGCGCAGCTGCATCGCAGCCTCGATCGCGTGGGTGTCGTAGGGGTTCAGGTTCTTCTCACCCGATCGGTCCATGCGCCCCGTCGAAGCGTTAATGCGCTTCTCGACGGCGGCGTCCGGAACCTCTTTGACCAGGACGCAAATTTTCAAGGGTGCCTCCTAAGCATCACTAGAACGCGGAAATCTTACCGCGTTGACTGACGAGTCAATCAATCGCGGACTGCGCCACGAATGAAGTCGATCGCCGACTGCGCCGACGCGCCCGGCGTGAAGACCTCTGAGACCCCGAGTGCCTTGAGCTCGATGACGTCATCAGCGGGGATCGTTCCGCCCACCGTGACCACGACGTCGTCGACGCCCTGCGCCTTGAGCAACTCCATGATCCGCGGCACCAGCGTCATGTGCGCGCCGGAGAGGATCGACAGCCCGACGGCGTCGGCGTCCTCCTGGATCACGGTCTCGACGATCTGCTCCGGAGTCTGATGCAGGCCGGTGTAGATGACCTCCATGCCGGCGTCGCGTAGCGCGCGGGCGATGATCTTGGCGCCGCGGTCGTGTCCGTCAAGGCCGGGCTTGGCGACGACGACGCGGATCTTCCTATCGACGGCGGTGCTCACGGCAACTTCCACCCTTCGTTGTCCGCGCCACTGGTCTAGTGGTCGCGGCGCGGCAATTCTATTTGAATGCCGCTGGCCTTGAGCACACCGATCGTGATCGCACTGGCGGCTGCGGCGACCGAAACGATCCCGGCGACCATCAGTTTGCGACCCAGACGATCGAGCCGCAGCACCTCCCAGCCGCCCTCCTGCGCCAGCGCCAGGAGCTCGGCGTCGGGGTTGACGACAACCGGGTGCCCGACAACTGTCAGCATCGGCACGTCGGAAGCAGAGTCCGAATACGCGTAGGAGTCGGCCAGGTTGATCCCCTCGCGTTCGGCCAGATCGCGGATTGCGACCGCTTTGGCCTCGCCGTAGAGGAAGGTGCCGGTCGCGCGACCGGTGTAGTGGCCGTTCTCCACCTCGGAGAGATGCGAACCGAGTCCGCCGTCGAAGGTCAGAACCCGGGCCAGCACGTCCGCGAGATCCTGAGCGGCGGCGGTGACGATGTACACCGGGCGGTCGGCGTCCTGATGTTCGTAGGCGATCGTCAGCATCTGCGGGTAGAGGCGCGGCAGGATGCCCTGCAGCACGCGTACCGCGAGCCGCTCCAGATCACGAACCCGGATCCCCTCGAGCGCCGCCGCGATCCGGTGGCGCAACTCCTCCGATTGGGAGTCGCTGGCGCCGCGCAGGCGGTACTTGATGTTGGCGACAGCGTCCGAAGCAAGCTGGCGGCGGCTGATCACCCCAGCCTCCTGCGCCGCGCGGGCGAACTGCAGCGCCGACGAGCCCTGCATCAGGGTCTTGTCCAGATCGAAGAAGGCGGCACCTGCCATGCCGGGATCGTAGTCTGTGCTCAATGAAGATCACCACAACGACCGTGCCCGCCCTAACTGCAGGCGGCGACACGGTCGTCGTTGGCGTCTTCGAGGATGAGCTGATCGTGCATGACCTGCCCGATGGCGGTTTGCAGGCGCTGCTTCACCGCCGCGAAGCAAAAACCAAGTTCAGGCATCTCGCGCTGACCCACGCCGGGGAGCTGCGGATATTGCTGATCGGGCTCGGGCAGCGGGAGCGCTTTGACGCTGACCGCGCCCGCGTGGCCGCCGCCACCGCGTACGTGCGCTCGCTCGAACTCGACGCCAAGCGACTCGTCTGGGAGGTACCGCACGGCCTCGATGACACGACCGTCGGCGGGCTCGTTGAAGGGACCCTGCTGCGCTCGTACAGATTCGACGCCTATCGGCCGCCCGCCGCGCCGGCCCCACCGGCATTGAGCGAACTGGTGCTGAGCGCCCACCAGGACGTAGCGGCGGTCGCGCAGACCGCCGCGGTTGTCGCACAGGCCCAGAACCGCGTGCGCGACCTTGTCAACCGGCCCGCCAACGACCTCACGCCGGCGCTGCTCGCTGCCTACGCAACCGAAGTGGCCGGGCGCCATCCGGCTCTGTCGATCACGGTGCTCACCGAGGAGCAGATCCGCAGCCTCGGTATGGGCGCGTTTGCCGCCGTCGCGCAGGGCTCGGACGAGCCCGCGCAGCTGATCCATCTGAGCTACAACGGTGCCGGCGCGCAGGCGCCGCTGCTGGCNNGGCAAGGGCATCACCTTCGACACCGGTGGGCTCTGGCTCAAGCCGCCGCTGAAGATGCACGAGATGATCTCTGACATGGCCGGTGGCGCCGCCGTGATCGAAGCCGTCGGGACGCTCGCGGAGTTGCACATTCCGGTCAACGTGATCGGTGTCGTCGGCGCCGCCGAGAACATGATCAGCGGGCACGCGAGCCGCCCCGGCGACATCGTCACGGCGCTCGACGGGACCACGGTCGAGCTACTCAACAGCGACGCCGAGGGACGCTTGGTTCTAGGCGACTGCATCACCTATTCGCTGCGCGAGGGCGCAGACGCGGTGGTTGACATCGCGACGCTCACCGGCGGCGCGGTTACCGCTCTGGGCAGTGCTCACGCGGCGCTCTTCGTCAACGACGAAGCGCTCGCCGCGACCCTGCAGGAGAGCGCCGCCCGCAGCGGTGAGGCGCTCTGGCGGATGCCGTTACACGAGAAGTACGCACAGATGGTGAAGGGCCGCGTCGCGCAGATCACAAACCTGACCGAGCGCCGCGAGGCTCAGGCCTGCACGGCCGCCGAGTTTCTGCACCACTTCGCCGGTGACACGCCCTGGGCGCATCTGGACATCGCCGGCACAGCCTGGGACGTACGCAGCGCCTATATCGCCGACAAGGGCGCGACCGGGTTTGGTCTGCGCCTCCTAGTAGACGTGGCTACCTCAATGGCCTTATCGTCGTGAAATGAACTTCGAACTCTCGGATGACCAGAAACTCCTGCGTAGCACGGTGCGGGAGTTCGCTCGCGCCGAAATCGCTCCGGTGGCGGAGCGGCTCGACCAGAACAAGGCGTTTCCCTACGAGATAGTCCGCAAGCTCGGCGAGCTTGACCTGATGGGGATTCCCTTCCCCGAGCAGTACGGCGGCGGCGGCGGCAGCACGCAGGATTACGCGATCGTCGTTGAGGAGTTGACGCGGGTTGACTCGTCGGTGGCGATCACGCTCTGTGCTCACACCTCACTGGGAACGCAGCCGATCTACCTGTTCGGCTCCGAGCAGCAGAAGCAGGACTACCTGCCCCAGCTCTGCAGCGGCAAAATCCTCGGTGCCTTCGGCCTGACCGAGCCCGAGGCGGGCTCCGACGCCGGCAACACACAGACGCGAGCGATCCTCGAGGGCGAGCAGTGGGTGATCAACGGCAGCAAGCAGTTCATCACCAACGCCGGCACCGACATCTCCGGCCTGGTCGTGATCACCGCCGTGACCAGCGACCCCGGTGAGCGCCGCCGCGAGATCTCCAACATCGTCGTTGAGAACGGCACCGCCGGCTACGAGCAGGGCCTGCCCTACCGCAAGATGGGCTGGAACGCCTCAGACACGCGGCCGCTCGCGTTCACCGACTGCAGGGTTCCGGTCGAGAACCTGCTCGGGCCGCGCGGCAACGGGCTCAAGCAGTTCTTTCAGGTCTTGGACATCGGCCGCATCGGCGTCGCCGCGATGGGCGTCGGGCTGGCTCAGGGCGCGTTCGATGAGGCCCTCTCCTATGCCAAGGAGCGCAAGGCGTTCGGCCAGCCGATCGCGCGTTTCCAGACGATTCAGGCCAAGCTCGCGAACATCGCGACCCAGATAGAGTCCTGCCGCTTGCTGGTGCAGAAGGCGGCGTGGCTGAAGGACCAGGGCGAGGACTTCTCGCTGCTCGCGGCGCAGGCGAAGCTGATGAGCGGCCGCCTGGCGGTGCACGCCGCCGACGAGGCTGTGCAGATCCATGGCGGCTACGGCTACATCGAGGAGTACCCGGTCTGCCGTTTTTACCGCGACGCCAAGATCCTCACGATCGGCGAGGGCACCGACGAGATCCAGGAGATGGTGATCGCCAGGTCGCTCGGGGCTTAGCGCGGCACCGGCGACGCCGCTCAGGCGCCGATGCCCTGGGCGAACTTGAAGTAGTGGTCGGGGTCGAAGTGCTCCCGCGTCGCGACCAGCCGCGGGTAGTTGGCCCCGTAGTAAGCGCGCTGCCAGTGCGGCAGCGAGGCGTCGATGTAGTTCTGGTAGGCCTGGCCGCAGACGTAGGGACGCATCTTTGACCAAGTGTCGGCGAGCCAGGCATCGTCGCCGTTGTAGCTCAGGTACTGCATCGCGCAGAGCACGTCGCGGTGCACGAAGGCAGTCGCATCGGGGGCGACGCGGTTGATCGCGCCGCCATAGGAGTCGAACAGGATGGCGCCAGACCCGGGCCCGCTGGCCCGGGTCTCGAGGGCCTGCGTCAGAACCTTGAGCCCGCCCGGCGCCAGCGCCTTGCGCAGGTAGTCGGATTTGGCGTCGAAGCTCGCTCGCTGCAAAGTTCCGCCTGGGGCGCTGCCGACCGTGTGGCAGGCGGCCTGACTGATCGAGGAGCAGCCGGCCCAGCGGTTCTGCAGGGGCAGGTAGGCCTCCTGCCCGGTGCTGAGGTTCGCGCCCGGCACAGCAGTCAGCGGCTTGAGCAACGCCGTCAGGTCCCCCGAGGAACCGAGGTACTGACCGGTCACTTCGGCGCTGGTGCCGCCGCCCGCGTTGAGATGGAAGATCGAGGTCATCGCCTCATTGGCGTGCGGCGCCGAGCGCAGCCAGGCGTCGAGCGCCTCCCCGGCCGACGCCCACGGCCACGACACAAAGAAGTAAGCGGCGCTTGGGGGCAGCGGACGCAAGCGAAACGTGAACCGCGTGACCACGCCGAAGTTGCCCCCGCCGCCGCCGCGCAGCGCCCAGAAGAGGTCCGGATCGCTAGTCGCGTCGACGTTGCGTATCCAGCCCGCGGGCGTGACGATCTGCACGCCGACGACGTGATCCGTGGTCAAGCCGAACGCCCGCCCCGCGAGTCCCATGCCGCCGCCGAGCGTCACTCCGGAGATGCCGACCGACGGGCATGAACCCGCCGGAATCGTGGCGCCGTGGGCGGCGAGCGCGGTGTAGACGTCGATCAGCTGCGCGCCCGCACCGACTGTCGCGGTTCCGGCGGCCCGGTCAACAGCGATCGAGTTGAGCTTGCGCAGATCGAGCACGATCCCGTCGGCGAGCGTCGAGTAGCCCGCGTAGCTGTGGCCGCCGGAGCGGGCGCGCAGCGAGACCCCGCGTGCGACTCCCCACTGGACAGCGGCCTGTACGTCACGCGTGTCGAACGGCCGCGCTACCGCCAGCGGCGCGACCGCGTCGAAGCGTTCGTTGTAGACCAGCGCAGCCTCCGCGAACCCCGGCGCCCCGCGCCTGAAGACTGGGCCCCGAATCGCCTGCGAGAGCTTGCGCGGCACGTGCCGCACGAGTGGTTTGCGCCTCAGTGAGCGCGCGCCGGCACCGACGCCGACCACGGCGCCGGCTTGCGCAAGGAACGTCCGCCGGTCGATGGGCTCGGTCATCCGGACGCGAGCCTAACCAGCGCAGCGTTCCCGCGCCTCGCCAATCAGATCTACAGCGACCGCTGATACCTGGCGAAGGCTCGTTGCGCGAGCCAGCCGGAGACCAGCACGAGCGCGACCAGCATGCCGACGCGGCTGCCGACGACGCCCCAGTCGGTCTTCTGCATCGCTGCCGCGCGGCCCGCCACGACGGCCCAGTTGACCGGATTGAACTTCGCCACGGTCTGCATCCAGTGCGGCAACAGGCTTGCCTGCATCATCCCGGTCGACAGGAACGTCAGCGGCAACTGCACGAAGCTGACGGTGCCGATCACGGTCTCGCGCTGGCGGCCGAGCACGCCGACCGCATTTGAGAGCGAGGCGACCGCCGCGGCCAGCAACGCGCCGACCATCATCATCAGGATCACGCCTATCACACCGCCTTTGAAGTCAGCGCCGAGGATCAGCGCCAGAGCGATGATCAGCAGCGACTGCACAGTCACCGTGAACGCCATGTAGAGCACCGTGCCGGCGTTGAGCGCGCCGCGCCAGACCGGCGAGGTCAGCATCCGGTCCATGACGCCGTTGCCGATGTCATCGACGAAGCCCATGCCCGACCAGCCGGCCGAGAACAGCGCCAGCATCACCACCACGCCGGGCGTGAAGAAGTTGATGTAGGTCCCGTGGAAGCCCGGGATGTGAGCCACGGCCTTGAACAGAGCGCCGAACAGCAGCAACCAGATCACCGGCTGGGTGACGGTGATCAGCAGGTAGGCCGGCTGGCGCCGCAGCACCCGCAGGTTGCGCACGTACACCTGCCAGGTCTGTCGCGCAGCGCTCATGCCGCCACCGCATTCGGGCCGGTATCAGCCTCATCAAACGCGCGCCCGGCGTAACGCAGGTAGACGTCGTCGAGCGAAGGCCGTGAGACCTTGACCGACGCGACCCTGACGTCGTGCGCGTCGAGCGCGGCAAGCAGCGCCGGCAGCACGGCCGCACCATCCGCCGTGCGCGCCCGCAGTGTGCGCCCGCTGACCTCAGCGCTGGTCAGCCCGGGGACCCCCGCGAGTGAGCTCTGCGCGAACCCCTCGCCGTCATTCTCAACCAGTTCCACGAAGACCGTGTCGCCCGAAAGGCCGCGTTTGAGCTCCTCAGGAGTGCCTTGCGTGACCACGCGACCGCGATCGACGATCGCCAGCTGGGAGGCGAGCTTGTCGGCCTCATCCATGTAGTGCGTGGTCAGCCAGATCGTCATCTGGTGCTCGGCGGCCAAGCTCTCGATGTCGCGCCACATCTCCGTGCGCGCCTCCGGGTCAAGCCCGGTGGTCGGCTCGTCCAGGAACAGCACCTTGGGGCGGTTCAGCAGGCCCATTGCGATGTCAAGCCGGCGCGCCATCCCACCCGAGTAGGTGCGTGCGAGGCGGTCAGCCGCGTCGATCAGACCGACCCGGCCGAGGTTCTCCTGGACCCGCTGCTTGAGCTCACGCCCGCTGATGCCGTGGAACTCGCCGTGCAGCACCAGGTTCTCGCGGCCGGTCGCGTTCGGGTCGGAGCCGTGCTTCTGTCCCACTACGCCGATCGCGCGGCGCACCTGGTCGGGATGCTTGATCACATCGATCCCGCAGACCGATGCCGCGCCGCTGTCCGGCCGCGTCAGCGAGCAGAGCACGCGCGTCATCGTCGACTTGCCGGCGCCGTTCGGTCCCAGCACGCCGAAGATCGTGCCCGCTTCCACCTCAAGACTGATGCCGTCGAGCGCCTGCACATCGGGCGGATAGTGCTTGCGTAAGTCGGTCGCCTCGATCGCCCTCTGCATTTGCCCTCTCCCTCCAAGCCCCCTAGACTTAACTTGATCATCGAATATGTTGACGATCAAGAGATTAATGTCAAGCGATAAGTCCGCGGTCTTTTCGGAGCTGATCGGCGAGATTCGGCGCTCACAGGCGGCGAACCAGCGCTTTGACCGCGCCGTCGCCGACGCCGTCGGACTGAACCTGACCGACATGGGCTGCATCGATGTGCTGAGCCAGCAGGGCCCGATGACCGCGGGCCAACTCGCGCAGCACACCGGCCTGTCCAGCGGCGCGATGACCACAGCGCTTGATCGCCTTGAAGCGGCCGGCTTCGCGCGGCGCCTGCGCGACGAGCAGGACCGCCGCCGCGTGTTGGTCGAGCTGACGCCGGCGGCCTCAGTGCTCGACAGCTTCTTTACCGAGCACGTCGAGATGAGCAGGCGGCTCTACCTCGAGCACACCGAGCAGGAGATGCGGCTGTTGCTCACCTTCGTGCGTCGCGGACGCGTGTTCAATGAGCGGCGGGCGGCGGAGGTTGAGGCGCAGACCCGGGAGCGACCCGACTCTTGAGCAGCGCCGTGGCCGCGCTGGCCGGGTCAAGCTCGCGCGCCACCACCCGGTCAAGCATCTCCTGAAAGGCCGGATCGTCTGAGATCGCTGCCTCAAGCTCGCGTCGCAGGCGATAGGTCGCGATCGCCAGTACCTCGCTGCGCAGGTTGCGACGACGGCGCTCTGAGAGCGTGCCCGCCGCCTCAATGAAGGCACGGTGCTCAGCCAGTTTCTCTCGGACCTGCTCGATGCCGACGCCGGTGGCGGCCTGCGCACGGATCACCGGCACCTGCCAGCCCTGGCTCGGGCCGAGCGCCAGCACGCCCTTGATCTCGCGGATCATCGTGTCGGTCAGCGGATGGTCGGCCTTGTTGACGACTATCACGTCGGGGATCTCCATCACCCCCGCCTTCAGCGCCTGAATAGAGTCGCCGGAGCCGGGCATCAGCACCAGCACCACCGTGTCGGCGTGATCGATGATGTCGACCTCAGCCTGGCCGACGCCCACGGTTTCAAGCCAGACCACGTCACGACCGGAGGCGTCCATCAGCAGCGCCGCCTGCAGCGCCGCTTCGCTGAGCCCGCCCAGCGCGCCGCGGTTGGCCATCGAGCGGATGAAGACGCCGGGATCGAGGAAGTGCTCGGTCAGCCGGATCCGGTCGCCGAGCAGGGCGCCCTTGGTGAACGGCGAGGACGGGTCGATCGAAAGCACAGCGACGGTGCGCTCGTGCTCACGCTCGAGCTTGGTCAGCGCGTTCAACAGTGTCGACTTGCCGACCCCGGGCGGGCCGGTGAACCCCACCACCGCAGCCCCGCCGGTGTGCGGATAGACCGCGCGCACGATCTGCCAACCGCGGGGGTCGTCGTTCTCGACCAACGTGATCGCCTTGGCCAGCGCGCGCCGGTCGCCGCTCAGCAACCGCTGCGCCAGCGCCTCCTGCTCAGTATCGACCGCTTCAGCCATCGCCGCCATGATGGCGATTACGCTTTGCTCGTGCAGCCGCAGACCACCAAGAAATCCTCAACCCTGACCGCACGCCCCACGGTTCCCGCGCGTCAGCCCCCAGCCCCGCTCGCCGGCGGCCCGCTTGGCTTCTGGCGTTTCGCGCGCGCCCACAACATGGTGCGCTGGGGTTACGTGGTCCTGATCGCCCGCTGGTTGTGGCTGAAGCTGCGCTGGCGTGGGCGCCTACAGACGGACGGACTCTGTTTCGTCTGTCCCGACGTCAAGTTCGAGATCGGCAAGGACGCCCGGGTGGTGCTGGGGCGCTGGTCGTGGCTCGGCGACGGTTGCAAGATCCGCGCGCATGAGGGCCTGATCGAGATCGGCGCCAAGTCCGTGCTCGGCCAGGAGTGCACGCTCTCCTGCTACCAGCACATCTCGATCGGCCGCGACTGCATCATCGCCGACCGCACGATGATGATCGACTTCGATCACGGCACCGCCGAGGTCGAGCGCGCGATCCGCGAGCAGGGCATCTACAAACGCGACGTGCGAGTCGGCCANNACGAGCTCAGTGGTCACCGCCGATGTGCCAGCCAGCAGCGTCGTCGGCGGCGCCCCGGCGCGGGCGCTGCGCACGCGCGCCAAGCCACAATCGCTGCGCTACGAATAGCTCACTCGTCCAGATACGGGGCGAGGTTCCTCACGTGCGGCTCCTCGGTCTCCCCCCTGAGCGCTCGCGCGAGTTGGGCAGCGTGCCCGCTGGCACGCTGCCGGGGGTAGTCGCCGGCCCAATCGCGGTAGGCCAGAAAAGCCCAATCGCTGGACTGCAGCGCAAGCAGTTCTCGCAGCGCCCTCGCTGACGGTGGAACGTCTCTCCCCAGGAAGGTGCGTAGCTCCGCGGTACGCGCCTGCCAGGCGAGATCGGCCACCTGCGGCCCGGTCCAGGTGCGCAGGTCACCTGCCTCACCCCAGCTGCTGGCTGCCGGCAGCTGACTGGACCGGATCGGTAGCGGCCCGTGGCGCTCAAGCGTCGATTCGTCGAGACTCGTGAGTGTCAGGCCGCTCGGCGCCGCCTGGTCGAGCACCGCCTCGAGCCACACCGGCCCTTCATACCACCAGTGGCCGAGCAACTCGGTGTCTATCGCGCACACGCAGAGACCCCCGTCGGCGACACGGCTTTTGACCGCCTCGATGAACTCTTTGGCGTCCCGCTGGGCCTGTGCCCGTGCCTTTTCACGGTCGTAGAAGCCGCCGCCGTTGGCCCAGGCGTGATGATCGTGAAGCGTGCGGTGGTGGTAGCTCCGGTACACAGGGTGCGAAGGGAAGCCGTTGGCACCCCAGATGAGATCGATGATCTGACGGTCGATCGGGAGTAGCGCCGGCCCGTCATCTGGCTGCAGCGGCGTCAGGTTGCTGACATCGCCGAGCCCGAGCTGGTTGGTCAGCTCGACGCAGGTCAGCCTGATGCCGGCCTCGCTGAGCAGCGGGTTCAGCCAGGGAGCGTGCGCACACTCCGGCAGCCAGAAGCCTCCATCCCAGCCGCCGAACCGCTGACGCTGACCGCCGATACCGCTATGCAGTTGCAGATCGACCGACTCCTGCAACGCCAGCAGCGGCAGGATCGCGTGGCTTGCCGAAGAGGTCCAGGTCGCGTGCGAGCCGAGCCCCGCCAGCAGGCCGCGATCGCCGGCAGCGAGCCTTTCGAGCTCATCCGCAGCCTCGGCGTACTGCGCCGCCGACGCCTCCAACTCCGCGACCGGCGCCGCCTCCCCGATATCTCTGAATCCCTCGACATCGAGCCGGTGCGACTCCGGCCGGATCGTCCGCAGAAACTCCTGGCAGCGTTCCAGCGCCCCAGGCGCCTCAAGCTGGTCACAGAGCACCGGTGTCAGTGAGAGCGTCAACTGCGCCCGTGTCGCCTCGCTGCCGCGCGCATCGAACAGCTTCAGTAGCGGCACATAGCTGCTGGCGATCGCCTCCCACAGCCACTCTTCACCGAACGGCCAGGTTCCGAAGCCCTCCACGTATGGCATGTGGGTGTGAAGGACGATCGCGAGTTCACCCTCAGGCATGGCCGGAGACTAACCGTACCCCCCCGGGCTCGGCCAGAGACCACCGCTTCTAGGCAGACCCGGGTCAAAACGTGCACAAACTCCTACCGCAAGCACTGGCGGTATTGAAGCCTCGCGATTAGGCCGATCAGAACGGCACAACCCCGACTCATCCGTTGAGTCGCGACGTTCGGGTAGGAGTTCATCAGCTCTCGCAAGGACCTCAAGGCGCCGTTCAAGAAGCGCCTACTCGCTGGTGATCGTCTCGATGAGTTCGTGCAGGACCGAGTCGGCACGGTCGTTTGCTACTTGGCAGGTACCCGCTGCTTCGTGCCCACCGCCGCCGTTGGCAAGCATCAAAGCGCCGATGTCGAGGTGCGACGAGCGGTCGAGAATGGAACGCCCGACGGCGAAGACGGTGTTCTGCTCGTTCAGGCCCCAGAGCACATGGATCGAGACGGTGCACTCGGGGAACAGGGCGTAGAGCAGGAATCGGTTCGTCGGGTGGATGACCTCTTCGGCGCGAAGATCCAGAACCACGAGACGGTCGTGCACGGTCGAGCAGCGGCGGATCTGTTCTACAGCTGCATCGGCGTGCTCACGGTAGAGCCCGACCCGTTCCGCGACGTCGGGTGACGTCAGGATCTCATCTATCGAGTGATCGAGACAGCTGTCGATGAGCTGCATCATCAACTGGTAGTTGGAGATCCGGAACGAGCGGAAGCGTCCGAGCCCTGTGCGCGGGTCCATCAAGAAACTCAGCAGGATCCAGCCCTGGGGATCAAGGATGTCGTCAATCGACAGATCCGCAGCGTCGGCGCGGTCAACCGCCTCCATCATCTCAGCGCTGACACGCGGGAACCGGTCGGCGCCACCGAAGTGGTCATACACGACGCGCGCGGCCGAATCGGCGTCCGCGACCATAACCCGGTTCCCAGCGGACTCCGTCACCCGCAGCTGTTCTGAAGAATGGTGATCGAAGGCCAGTGCTACCTCGGGACGATACGGGAGGTTAGTTGTGATGTCGTCATCCGTAAGTTCGACCTTCCCGTCCTGGACATCCTTGGGATGGACGAACAGAATCTCTTCCAAGATCCCGAGTTCCTTCAGTAAGGCGGCACAGACGAGACCGTCGAAATCGCTACGGGTGACCAGGCGGTAGGTGCGGTCGAGGGAGAACAGCTGCGTAGTGGGCATGCCCTCCTTATCGGCAATCGGCTCGGACTCCTGACCGCCGCAAGCTCGTTTGCCGTGGCCGAACCGCAGTGACGCTCGCCGGACGATCCCGCCGACGCCGATGGCTAATGCGGAGCGAACCAGCCCGTGGCCAGGGCTAGCGTTGGCCGCTTGCGATGCGCAGGCGGCCGCGCCAGAGCTCGGCATCGAACTGCGCCGGCTCGTTTTCGGCGATGAACTGTTCGAGTACCGCGATGAAGCGCCGCGGGGCCTCGAGTTGCGGCATGTGGCCAACTCCCTCAAACACCTCGAGGCGGCTGCCGACAATCGCGTTGTGTGCGTCTTCGCCGTGTCGGACGGGGATGATCGGATCGCGGGAACCCCAGATGATCAGCACCGGCATGCCCTCGGCGAGGTAGAGCCGGTCACCGGCATGGATGCGCTGACCTCCGGTGTCTACGACCGCGCGGAGCGTGGCCAGAAATGCAGCCCGACGGTCGGCGTCCACTAGCGACGCGTAACCGCGCGCGACCTCTGCGATATCAGGACCAGGGCGGAATCCGACGACGCCTGCGAGCCTCGACACCGAGGTTCCGACGGTGCTGCCCAGCGCGGCGGTAGCGGCAATAAATCGGTCGGCACCTGGTAGAGCCGCGGCGCGCAGGACCGCACTCACCTCGCGACCGAGTCCGCCACTGGAGACGAGGACCAACCGTTCCGTGAGCTCGGGGAACTGGTAGGCGAATTGCAACGCGATCCCACCGCCAAGAGAGTGCCCGACGAGCGTCGCGCGCTCATGGCCGAGCGTGAGCAGCAGATCACGCAGCACTGCGGCCAGCGCGCCAAGCGAATAGTCCCCGGCCGCCGGAGCTGACTGCCCGTGGCCTGGCAGGTCGGGGGCAACCACCGTGTAGTGCCGCGCCAGCGGCTCGACGACCGCTTGCCAGTTCTCCGCCGTCCCGGCGATCCCGTGGATCAGCAGCAGCACCGGCCCCGTGCCAGCTTGGACATAGCTCAACGGCCGGCCGTGAAGCACGACGGTCTGAGGGTCGCCAGAACCTGCCGTCACGACAGCCCCGATGCGCGCGCGTAGATCACGTAAGAAGCCTTGCAGCGGCGATTAGGTTTGCCTGCATTGATCGATTGTGGCGCTCCTCGGCCGTCGGACCGGCACGACGACGTAAGGATGCGTCGTGAAGACGGCTCAGAACTGCCGGACGGCTCGCAGAATTACCTGATCACGCGGTGTGGAACTTTTCTATCTCGATCGCGTGGTAGCACGCCAGCGGATGCGTTGCGGCGAGGCTGACAGCCTCCTGGCGGTCACTGGCGCGGATCACGTCAATGCCGGCGATGAAGCCGTCGGCGTCGAGGAACGGACCATCATTTGTCCGTAACTCGCCCTCGAGTAAACGCAGTGTCGTTGCTGTCTCTGGCTCTGCCAGCTCGCCGCCCAGGACCAAGACGCCACGTCCCTTCAGATCCTGGCGCCAGGCGTCGTACTCCACCGAGACCGCCCCGTCGTGCAACCGCTGCGCGGGTTCCGCCTCGGCCCACACCGTCAGCAGATACGGAGTGCCAGCCGAGTCGTCGCCCTCGGCAAACGCAGACACCCCCGGGCCCAGCACCACATCGTCAAAAGATCTGATCTCGAACGGGCAGAACCGTACCACCGGGCTTCTGGATTCCACCTTGATCGCCTCACCGAGATCTGCTGCTTCGAACAGATCAAAGCCGGCCACAAACTCCTTGGTCTCCGCAAAAGGACCGTCGGTCACGAGCGTCTGACCGTCGCGCACCCTCACCGTCACCGGGGCCGGCGGGTGGTTCAGCTCACGGCCGAGCCGCCAGCCACCCCGGCGGTCCAGCTCCTCCTGATAAGCGGGCCACTCTCGACGCATGTACTCCAGCGCATGCTCAGGCTGCGCACCTTCTGTCCCTACGAACGCCAGGTACTTCATCTCAACCTCGCTTCCCGTACACATAAAGAATGATCGCCCGCTCACGCGCCGCCTGCACGCGCCGATCGATCTGCTGCTGTCGCTGGCTCATGTCGCCGCCTTTGTCGCTCTGGATATGACGCTTACAACCAGACGACGAACGGCACCACCCGGGAAGGACATGGCGCGCGCCCTACATGTTGCGCCAGGAGTTCGTGATACTCAGCTGACGTAGCCGCCAAGTGGTCGGCGCGGCCGTTTGGCTAGTCGAGACCGCGGCTAATCCATGGGCGATTCCGTCGAGCTCCACGGAGCTCACGTTTTCAAGCACCGCGGGGCGGGCGCGCAACGTCTCGAAGTTCATCGCGAACATCCGCGCCACCATCGGCGTTGGCGGCGTGAGCGAAACGATGGTGCTGCGGAAGGTCCAGCCGCGTTGTTGAGCAGCCTGTTCGATCACCGGGCCGACCTCCAGCAGATTGTCGTTTGCGGTCAGCATCCATCGCTGAAGATCGAGATACGCCCCGACCACAGGCTCGTCGGTCGTGATCGACTCCACTTCTTCAAGTGCAACCACACCGCCTGGCGCGAGCCGACGAACCCACTCCTCGACTGCCGCTGCTGGGTGTGACAGATGGGTGAGCACGAACCGAGCGAAGAGCAGATCCACCTCGGTGATCGCGTCCGGGAGGTCCATCACATCGGCGGCAAGAACCTCCGCGCTTGCCCCGAGCCGTCGTGCGGCTTCGTTCACGAACGCTGGCGATGAGTCGATGGCGACTACCCGTTCGGGGGACAGAAGGTCGCGCAGCAGCGTGGTTGTGAAACCCGGCCCACACCCCAGGTCGACGACCAGACGTGGCCGCATGGCACGGAAGCCTCCCAGGAAGCCCGCCGTGGTCTGGTCAAAGACCTCTGCGAGCAGCGCGAGACGAGTGGCAGCAAGCGCGGAATCACCGAACGTGTAACCGCCGCTACTCATCGCGGGTTACACCGTACCGGCGCCACTCCGCTGCGACCGCCGCTCGGAGCCCAGGCTCTCACAGACTCGCCTCTTCCCTGGGCTCGGTGATACAGCCAGCCACTTCATACAAACTGCGCCGCGGCGTAGCCGGACGCCCACGCCCACTGGAAGTTGAAACCACCCAGATGGCCGGTGACATCCAACACTTCGCCGATGAAGTAGAGGCCCGGGCTTCGCAGCGATTCCATGGTCTTGGATGACACCTCACGGGTGTCGACGCCGCCCAGGGTGACCTCGGCGGTGCGGTACCCCTCGGTCCCGGCGGGTACCACCTGCCAGGCGCCGAGCGTCGCGGCGATCCCGCGCAGTTCGGCCGGGCCGTACTGCTTCATCGGCTTCGCAGCGAACCAGTGATCGGTCAGAAGCGTCGCCATCTTCTTGGTGAAGACCTGGCCCAGGACAGTCTTCAGGTCACTGTTGGGACGCTCAGCCTGCTGGCCTTGCAGCCATTCCGAGGGGTCGTGGTCGGGCAGCATATTGATCTCCACGACATCGCCAAGGCGCCAGAACGAGGAGATCTGGAGGATCGCCGGGCCGCTGAGGCCGCGGTGAGTGAAAAGGATGTTCTCTCGGAAGCTCTGCCTATCGCAGCTGACGATGCAGTCTACCGACGTGCCAGAGAGCTCGTTGCACATGTCCTTGAGTTGGTCGGTGATGATGAACGGCACCAGGCCGGCGCGGGTGGGCACCACGTCGTGTCCGAATTGGCGAGCGATCTCGTAGCCGAAACCGGTGGCGCCGAGCGTCGGGATCGAGAGGCCGCCGGTGGCGACCACCACGGACTGAGAGGTGACGGGCCCCAAGTCTGTGCTCAACGCGTACCCGGCGTCGGTCTTCTCGATACGCCGCACCGAGGTATCCAGGCGCAGTTCAACGCCAACCTGTTCGCACTCTTCCAGGAGCATGTCGCGGATGTCCCTGGACTTGTTATCGCAGAACAGCTGACCGAGCTTCTTTTCGTGGTAAGGCACGGCGTGTTTGCTGACCATGGCGATGAAGTCCCACGGGCTGTAGCGGGCCAGTGCCGACTTACAGAAATGCGGGTTCTGCGAGAAGAAGTTGGCGGGCTCCGTGTACACGTTGGTGAAGTTGCAGCGGCCACCACCGGACATGAGGATCTTCTTGCCCGCCTTGTTGGAGTGGTCGATCAGCAGCACCTGGCGGCCGCGGGCGGCAGCGGTCAGGGCACACATCAGGCCGGCCGCACCTGCGCCGATTACCACAACGTCGTTTGACCGCACACCACATCCTCAAGCGCAGGGAACTTCGGGTCAATCCCGACCTCACAGGGTACGGCGGCAGCGGCCGTGGCATGCGCCAGCCCGCCGCCATGGCTCCAGATCGCGCATCTATGCCCGTCTCATCTCGGAAGCTCGCGACCCCATAATCTTCGCTGCAAATGCCCGACATGCTGCTCGGAATACGGCTCCACGCAACTGCTCCCGATCGGCCGTTTTGACCGCCGACCCTGTTCCCGAGCGCATCATTTCGCGTTCCTCTGTGTTTACTATCGAGCCATGAAAAATTTGAGAACAAAGAAAAGCTGGCCATTGAATCTGCGCAGCGGCCGGGCGCGGGTGGTGGCGTTGCTGGCAACGAGCGCGACCGTCCTCGGGCTGGCGGCGCCGGCCGCCCACGCGGGTGTGGCCAACGCCGGTTTGCCGCGAGCCGGTTCTAACCCGATAGCGAATATCACGTGGGGCGATTCGCACAACGACGACCTGTGGAACGCGTACGTGGCCACCTCCGGAGCAAACCATGCGCTGCTGGGTCGGCTCGTCAATACGCCGCGGGCAGTGTGGCTCGGTTACTGGACTCCGACCAACCAGGTGCGCGCCCAGACGGCCCAGACCGTCGCGGCTTCGCAGAACGGGAACAAGAACGCGCTCACCGAGTTTGCGACGTTCCTGTTGAACCCTTGGGAGAAATTGGCGGCCCACGGGTCCTGGAACGTCGGCGCCGACGAGGCCTGGTATCGCGACATGGCGGCCGGCATCGGCAGCTCGCGAGCGATGGTGATCGTGCAGGCCGACCTGCCGTACGCGCATACGACATCCTCGACCGCACCCGAGCAGATCGACACGTACGCCGCCCAAGTGCTGAGTGACCAACCTCACACGACGGTCTACATCGACGGCGGCACGGAGGGTTGGTACGACGCCGAGCAGGACGCGTCGCTGCTGGTCCGTAACGGCATTCGCTACGCCCGTGGGTTCGCGCTGAACGACACCGACTACGACACCACCGCGATCGACGACGTGTTCGGGGCGAAGGTCATCGCGGACCTGGCGAAAATGGGCGTGAAGGGCAAGCACTTCATCGTCGACACCGACGAGAACGGACAGTCATACGGACCCGGTGAGCTCCGGCCGGGAACGAGAATCAACCTGGCGCCGATCTGCCACGGCAAATACCAGACGGTCTGCCAGCGGACCGGAATCCCGCCGACCACAAACGTCACGTCGTCGCGGTGGGATCTCGGGAAAGCTGCCACGAAGGACGCCAAGCAGTACTGCGACGCCTACGTCTGGTCGGGGAGGCCCTGGGACATCGATGCCGGACCGTTCGTCCTGCAGTATGCGTTGTGGCTCGCCGCAAACGGCGAGTACTAGCCGGCCCACTGGGCGCCACTATTCATAGATTGCCGTCCTCACCAGAGCGGGACTCTGGTGAGGACGGTTCAACGTTTCGAATCGATCGACAAGCACCCGTAGCACCGGGACTTCCGGAAGACTCAAGGACGTAATCACGCTGTGAGGATCCCTGTGGCCACGGCGCCTTCACGTTCCCGCTGGGTCGTGGTGGCACGGATTCCGGGGACGAGGATCGCGACCAGCGCGCCGAGAGCGAGGATCGCAGCGCCGACCGGCAGCGCAGCGGTGAACCCTGCGGTGTACGCGTGCGGCGACGCATATGAGCCGTGGGCGCTGAACACGGACGCCAGAACCGCTACCCCGAACACGCCACCGAGCTCACGTATGGCGTTCGTAGCCCCAGATGCCTGACCTGCTTCCGCCGGCTGTACGGAGCCGAGGGCCGCGTTGGCGGCTGGTGCGAACACAAGCGCCATGCCCGTGCCCGCGAGTATGAACGGCACGATCAGCGAGGAGTAGGCGACGTCGGGAGTGAAGATCGCCGCCATCCAGGCGACCGCGATCGTCTGCAGTACGAGGCCGACGAACATCAGCGGCCGGGTGCCGACGCGGTCACTTAACATTCCGGCGATAGGAGCAACGAACATCGGCATCGCCGTCCACGGCAGCGTGCGCAACCCGGCCTGCACCGGCGAGTATCCCTGAACGGTCTGGAAGAACTGCGCCAATAGAAAGATCACGCCGAACACCCCGAAGAACATCGCGAATGAGAGGCCGTTCGTGGCGGCGAACTGGCGTGAGCGGAAGAACCGCATCGGGATCATCGGGTCCGCTGCCCGTAGCTCCCACGCCACGAATGCGATCAGGAACCCGATCCCGAAGGCGAACGAGGCGAGGATCGTCGTACTCGTCCATCCAAGCGCCTGTCCGCGAACGGCACCGTACGTAACGCCGAGCAACCCCGGACCGACAAGTGCCAGGCCCCGAAGGTCCAGTTGCGCAGCTGGTCTCCGCGACTCGGTCAGCTGCGTGAGCGCCAGCGGCACCAGCACGAGACCGATCGGCACATTGAGCCAGAAGATCCAGTGCCATGAGATGCCGGTCACGACCGCACCGCCAACGAGCGGCCCGATCGCGACACCGAGGCCGCTAACGCCACCCCAGACTCCCAACGCCATACCGCGCCGGGCGGGCTGGACGGCCTCGGAGAGCAGCGTGAGCGTGAGCGGTAGCACGATGGCAGCACCGAAGCCCTGCACCGCCCGAGCCGCGATCAGCATGTCCATGCTCCGCGACAGCGCAGCCGCGGCGCTCGCGACCGTGAACGTCGCGAGCCCGATGGAGAACACCCGCCGCCGCCCGAAACGGTCGCCGAGAGCCGCTCCTGTAAGGAGCAGCACAGCGAAGGTCAGCGTATAGGCATTGACGGTCCATTCGAGCGACTGGATCGACGCTCCCAGGCTGCGCCGGATCGACGGCAGCGCGGTCGTGACGACGAGGTTGTCGAGCGTGGTCATGAACAGCGCCAGGGACACGATCGCGAGCGTCCACACGACGCTCGGTGTTGATCTCGGGGTCCGGTGCAGAAACCTCGAAACGATGGTCATCAGGTCCTCCTCTGTGTTGATTGGTCATTCAGTTGCGGTTATGTCAAGATATATGTGTGATCAGTCACTCACTTAAGGCCCCAAAAAAACACTGATCATCCTTCGGCGTTGGTCAGCACCTCGGCCCAACGATCGTGCAGGTCCCCGAGCTGCATCGCCGCGATGACGTTGCAGAGCATCCCGTGCGCGAAGAACGCCTGCACCTCCACCGGCGAGGCAGGCCACTCACGCTCCACCATCTCGTAGAGCATCCGAAAACCGTGCCGCAGCGCGTCGCGGACCGCGGGCTCTGTTGCTGCCGCCTGCCCCTGGAGCTGGGTGAGCAGCACTTCCGGGTCCCGCAACAGGTCCGTATACGCCTCGGCCATCGCATCCCTGACGGGCCGCCCCTGAGCCCGCGCGCTCGCTCCCGCCTCCGACATGGCGTCCTCGATCCGCTTGAAGCTACGCCCGAGCACCGCCACGAACAGCTCCGTCTTCGTCGGGAACAGACGGAACAGGTAGGCCTGGGAAATGCCGGCAGCCGCAGCGACATCCATCGTCGACGTGCCGTACAGGCCTCGAGGACCGACCACCTTCATGGCGGTACGCAGCACATCCTCCCGGCGCTCATCGGCGGTCGAGAGAGTCCGTACGGATTTCTTCGCAGGCTTAGCCATAGGTGTGAGTATTCACTCACTCACTCGACTTGTCAAGCACCTATCGCCCGCGTCCAGCCTGCTCGCCGCCAGCAGCACGTGTGGAGATCGTTCCCACACCGTGCGGCGCTAGGCGTTTTCCAGGAACCTCAGCGCGGACTTGCGACGCCGGTACCGCGACGGCTTGCGGTACGCCGCGGCCGCAGCAAGAACGTCCTGGGCGGATGGCGAACCCTGGGCTATCAACTCAGCGGGGAACGGTCCGGACTTGTTGTGAGCTGACCCGATCCCGTGCTCCCCGAGGCCGATTCGTGCCCGCAATACCTGAGCTTGGTGGTTCGCGAACACGGCCTCGTTCGGCGCTCCCCCGAGCGAGTCCGTCATTTCGTCCAGCCTGGCAACGCGATTAGCCGCGTGTTCAAGGGCGAAGATGCCGCCGTAATAGAACCGCGGCCGTTCCGCCGAACCAGCTGATGAGTGAGGGCGAGCAATCGTTGCTCTAAACATGGAACCTCCCGTTCCGTTCAGTGCTCATCGGGCCATGCCCTTGGAGAAGGCGGCAACCTATCAAAATCAATCGGTCTCTCTGGGCCGAACCGTGCAAGACAAGTCTGCACGTTCGCGCGAGGAACTATTAGCACATTCGCGGCTCCGGCGAACGGCCACGTCCCTAAGCGTCAGGCCCAAGAGCCCGCCCCCTTTGATGCGCTGGCAGCTAGCTGCCGACGCGATACCGTGGAGAGCGTGACGTCCGGTTCTCGGGTTGTGTATTCAACGGTCGATGGCGATCTGCGTAAGGCGCCTGACCGCGGCCTGAAAGAGCGCCGCGCCGATGGTGACCGAGTCAAGGTTCGGCGAGAGGTCGCGGGGCGCCGTGGCAAGCCCGTGACCACGGTGTCAGGTGTGCCGATCGACGATGCGGGACTCAAGCAGCTTGCGGGAAGGCTCAAGAAGCGTTGTGGTGTTGGCGGCTCTGTGAAGGACGGCGTGATCGAGATTCAGGGCGATCACCGCGACGTTGTGGTCCAGATGCTGGAGACCGAGGGCTATCGGCCGATCCTTGCCGGTGGATGATGCGTGTCGACAAATGGCTGTGGACCGCACGGCTGGTCAAAACGCGGGCGTTGGCCGCGCAAGCCGCCAAGGGCGGGCGCGTTCATGTCAACGGCAACCCGGTCAAACCGGGCCGTGAGGTCGCGCCGGGTGACGAGCTCGAGCTGACAGTCGGGCCGGTCCGGCGGACCGTGATCGTTCGTGCCTCGGCAGAGCGGCGCGTATCGGCCGTCGAGGCGACGAAGCTATATGACGAGACGCCGAAGAGCCTCGCAGAGCGCGAGCGGCAGGCGGAGTTGCGCAGCCTCGGAGCGCCGATCGAGCGTCGCGGCCGCCCCACCAAACGCGACCGCCGCCGCTTTGACTCCGGGCAACACTAGGTCTGGACCAAGGCGTATTTCGACATACTGATGGCGTGGCAGGATCGGGGGATCCCGTCGGGCAGGTGCTAGCCACGCGCGCTGGCGGTGACCACCTGCGGGCGCTCGACCTGGCGTCTACCGCCGTGGCGCAGCTTGACGGAGCAGCGCTGGTCTCTGTTCTGATCGAGTTGGGCGAACTGCTGGATGTCTTCGGCGAGTGGGCCGAGGCCGAGTCGATCCTCAGCCGTGCTGTGGCGCTCGCCGAATCGTTGCAGGGTGACGACGCTGGCGAACTTCTGGTGCGAGCGCTCGCGGCCCTGGCGTATGCCCAAGGGGTTCAGTGTCACTACGCGGAGACCGCCGCGACGCTTCAGCGCGCGCGGGCGTTTGCCATCGCTGGCGTTACGGCCTCTCAAGTGTTCGTGCACAGCGCCGCTCTGGAGGTCGTTCGTGGTCGCTTCACCGAGGCGCTCGCGTGGATCGAACGAGCAGAGAGCATTGCCCAAAGCGCGACGATCGGTACCGAGCGCGACAAAGCACTGGTCGCGGTGCTTTCTGCGCGCGCCAACGTCGAACGCGCGATAGTTGAGGTCGAGAACCTGTATCGGACTGTCGATAGACCGCGGTGTGGTCGCGACTATCGCGGTCCCGATCGCGAAGAATTCGATGATCTGGGCGCCCCAGGCATGGCTCTTCTCCTGAAGTCAAACCCAACGATGCCCTTTGCTTCCAGGACTTGCGCCTCGGTCGGCAGGCGTTGCATCGCCAGCTCGCGTGCGCGGTATACCCCTGCCGGTCTGGCGTGCGTGCGCTGACCCGCAGCGGCTGCGGGCCGGCGCACGCTCCGCACAGGCTCAGTTGAGCTCGAGCGAATACATCCAGACGACCAGCGTCCGGTTGCCGTCGGCCCAACGAATCGCGCCCTCGCCTTCAGGCAGCTTCGCCCTCAGCGTGAGCGTGACCGACCGGCCGAGCTTGACCGTCGCCGCCAAGGGCCTCCCGTTCGCCAGCGATACGGCCGGATGTACGATCTGCCCCTCCTGGGTCTGGATCTCGAATGCGGACGCCCGCAAAGGCAACGCACCCGCGGCGCGCGCAACCGTGAACGTGAACGTTGACGGCGCCAGCGAGTCCGCCGTCCAGAGGTTCCGATGCGCGTACGTCTGGACCCAGTTGGGAACCGACGGCCCGACCGCGGTGACGTATGCCGAGCCGCCAGGCAGACGGGCCAGCACGGTGTCGCCTTCCACCGCGGCCAATACGGGCTTGGCGGTTGTCGCTGAGACGACGCTGTCCGACGGTTGCTTCTGACGCGGGATCCAGGAAGGGATCTGACCGTACTTCAGCGAGGCGGCCGCGTTGTGCGGATGAGTGCTGCCGCCGCCTGACGACAGCACTATGACCGCAACGGCTGCCGCCAACACGGTGGTTGCCGCCAGAACGCCGAGCCGGAGGCCGGGCCGAGAGGCCCGGCCTCCGTTGCGCGCAAACGTCGCGTCGGATTCGCTACCGACGACCATCACGCCAGCCATGGATCGACGGTGCTCCAGCGTTGGCCAGCCACCCGATCGGATAACCGTTCGAGTCGCTCGGATACCCATTCGGGTTGGTGAACACGTCAGCGCCGAACGGTGCGAGCCCGGGCTGCGCGGCATAGCCGAGGTGCCCCTCCCCGTCGATGCCCGGAGAGTGCCGCCCCACCTCGAGCAGATCCTCGATCGTGCGCAGCGTGCTGTAGTGGTTGTAGTAGCGGCTGCTGACCGTGCCCGGCTTCACGTACGGGCTGATCACCACGTCGCCGGTCTGGCCACCGCCGGTCGTCGGGTCATACGCGTCGTAAAGCGGATCCGTGGCGGCCGACTGCGCACCGAGCGTCACGCTGGTGACCGCTGCCGTCGTGCTCAATGGATTGCCGTTCGCGTCGATCAGCTCAAACGAGCCGGTGTCGACGGATCCGCCGCTCAGGGCCCCCGTTGTGGCCGTTACCGGTGTATTCGTGACGTCACCGACATACGCGCCTGACGGGATCCCGGTGCCGCTCACGGATCGGCCCTCATCAGTGATCGCGACCGACTCGTCAGTGATCGTGTTTGTGCCGGCTGCGGCTGTGGCGGTGTCAGTCCGAGGCCCGGGCGTGGTCCCGCCCCCACCGAGGAAGCACTGTCCGTCAGCAGGAACTCCTGTATCGGTACACGGCACCAGCGACGATCCCGCCGCCGTCGTGGCGTCAGGACGATCCAGGTTCTTGTTGTAACCCGGTCCGGCCGACAGCTGCTGACCGGTTGCGGAGGTGACGAGCGGCGTGTTTGGGCCGGTCGGCTCCCAGTTCAATGAGCGACCCCAAAGGGTCTCGCCGGCATTGTCCGTCTGCAGCATGCCGGCCGCCGTCGGTGCCAACAGCGACGAGTTGACGAAGCTGTTGTTGAACGTGAATGGCGGGTATGCCTCGTCGAACGTGATGTCGATCATGCCGCCGTCGCGGAAGGCCGGCGAAGCCTCGATCTCGGGGATCACATGCTCCAGGAACAGGTCCGCGGAGTAGAGACCGCCGTTGTAGTTCGCCGGGGCGTTTGGCGTCGTCGGGTTCGAGAAGCCGCCCGATAGGTTGTTGCCTTTGCAGACCGCGTCGTGTCCGTCCGAGCAGTCGTTCGGCACGATCTCGGTGAATGCGGGCGTAGTCGACTCATGCTGCAGGTCGTGGTACAGGCCATCGGTCGAGCTGAACAGACTGCTCAGGTGCTGCGAGTTGCAGTCTCCCGAGTTGAGGATCGACTCGAAGAACGGCAGCGGGTTGTGGTAGGCGACATACTGGTCGGTCTGGTTGGCGCTGCCGTGCGTCGCGTACTGCGCCGCCGTGGAGCCAGTCGGACCGACGGTCGGCTCGTCAGCGCCGCAGTACTGCGTTCCCGCGTCATGCGGCGTGTCGCCCGTATCCGGGTTGCCCAGGTCCTGTGCGTAAAGCTTCCAGCTGATGTGGTTGGCGTCGAGCTGGTTGAAGATCGTGCTCACCGAGGACGGATAGACGCAGCCGTTGGCGTTCGGCTGTGCCTCGGGACCGGCGGCGGACACGATCTGACCGTAGTTCGGATTGGTCTGAAGCGATCCGCTGTCGTCGACGCTGCCGGAAAACGCGTCGTAGTCATCGCAATCGTCCTGCGTGTCGGTCTGCGGCGCCTGGCCGCTGGCGAGCGCTATGTAGTTGTCCTGGCTCGAGTGGCCAGTTCCGTAGTAATTCTCCAGCAACGCTCCCTGTGAGGGCAGGGTCTGCCACAGGTAGTTGTTGTCGTTGAGGCCGGTGAAGCTCGCGTCGTAGGCCTTGTTCTCCAGAACAATCAGCCAAACGTGCTTGATCTTGCCCGGGGAGACCCCGAGTCCGTCATTGCTAGGGGCTACGTAATACGCCGGCGCCGTCAGCGTCGGTTGATCCGGCGCCGTTGAGGCGGAAGCGTCGGCGGCAACCGCCACCGTCGTGAGCGCGATCACGATGAACGCGGCCAACGAGCGAATGCGAAACCGCGATCCGCTGCGGCGACGCCGAGCGATGGTGGCAGCGGGTCCGCTACGACCGAAGAGACTAGACACGAGGAGCGTCCTTTCAGTCCGTCAGTTGACAAGGCCCGCCCAGGATCTACCTCGGCGTCAGTCACGGTGTGGCCCGGCGGTGACCCGCATGTGACCGTCTGGACACCAGCTGGTAGACGCCCTGTTTGCCGTCCGTTGGCATCCGCACCGCCACCCTGGTGACGAACTCAAACATCGACTCCGGGTACTCCCCGGTGATCATGATCGCGAAGAAGGCGAGCACGGTAACGATCTCGGCGAGCAGCATCAGCACGGCCGCGACGATCGCGGCCGGGATCGCGAACAGCCAGGCGATCAAGGGTCGCCAGCGCGCTACGCGCTGCGGGTACTCAACCGCGAGTCGGGCTGGATAAGACGGGTCGTCCGCGAACCCGAACGCTGGGTACTTGTCGGTCTGCAGGAACAGGTAGGCGGTCAGCCGCAGCCGCCAGCGCTGGTACCCGACAAAAGTCGAACAGTGCCCGCGGGTAGCTGCCGCCGATGAGCGTCGCTACAAACGCCAGGAAGAATGCGAAGATCGCCACGATCCCCAAGACGTAAAGCGCCAGGTAATGCGGGATCGCCAGTAGCCACTTGACGAAGATCAGCAGCCGGCTGAGCTTCTGCGGTTGATCGATGTCAACCGTCACCGAGCCGCCGCCGCTGCTGTTCATCGCCATCTCCCCCGGTCTTAGCGTCGCTAGCCTACCCGCGTGGATCTGACAGCGGCGAAGCGTATCGCGCACGACGCGGCGCAGCATTGGGGTCTAGAACTCGGGCCACCGTTCGCAATGTCGAATGTCTCCTACGTGGCCCCGGCCGGAACGGCAGTGGTGAAGGTCGCGTGGGAAGGTGACGACGAGTCGCTGCACGAGCCCGAGGCACTGGCGCTCTGGGACGGTGACGGCGCTGTAAAGCTGCTGGGGCGGCACGGCCGCGCGATTCTCGAGCAGCGGGCGACGCCGGGAACAGATCTAGCGACACTGCCCGAAGCTCAGGCGACGGCGATCGCCGTCGAGCTGGCCGGTCGCCTATGGCGGCCACCGTGCAGCCCCTTCCGTCCCGTTGTTCCAGAGGTGCGGCGATGGATCGCAAGAGCTGAGCGCGACCGCAGTGAACTGGCGCCGATGGCGCGCGAGCTGCTCAACGACCTCGACGGTCCGGCCGACTCGGTCGTCCACGGTGACTTCCACCACCACAACATCCTGCTGGACGCTGACCGCTACGTCGCGATTGACCCGAAGCCGTATGCCGCGGACCGCGAATACGACGTCCCCTCGTTCCTCTGGAATCCAATGACCAACGATCTCGACGACGCAGAGCAGCTGGAGGACCGAATCGCGGCATTCGTGGCGGCAGGGCTAGACGAGTCGCGGATCCGCGCCTGGACCGTGATCAGGGGCTGCTATCTGCGTCCCGCCTACGCACGGCCGATCAGAGCGCTCTTCGGCAGGCATCTGTGAGCGTGTCCGTCGACGCCAGACGTTTAGGATCGTCGCCATGCGTCTGCACAGCGAAAGCTCGAAGTGGTCGCTCTGGTCAGAGCGCTCGGTGCTGTCGATCTGTTCCAGGGGCTCGGTGCTGTCGATTGGCTCTGTCGGCTCAATCCTCTCGGTCGGCTCGATCGCCTCGTGCGCGTCACTGCTCTCGATCGACTCCTGCCTGGCAGCCGGATCGATCATGTCTTTCAGGGCCCGCCGCGCAGTCATGAGGTCCGGCGCCACGGTCGTGCCTGACGCGCGCGACGCGCCGTAACCCGGCAGCCACAGACCATCTGTCCACGCCGGTAAGTTTTGTTGTAAATGGACGTGCTGATCAGACCGCCTCGCGACAGCGACCTCGAAGCGATGTTCAGGATTCACTCGGATCCGCGAACCAACGTGCACTGGCCCGAGGGCGCGCTCAAGGAGCTGGGACAGGCGAGCAAGTTGCTGGAGACGATCCTTGACGAGTGGAGCCACTACGGGATCGGGTACTGGGCCGTGACGACTGCCGACCCCGACGAGGTGATCGGTTTCTCCGGTCTGCGGGTCAAGCCGGCCGGCTACACGGACTTCTTCAACCTGTACTACCGCTACACGCCCGAGGTCTGGGGGCAGGGCATCGCTCGTGACGTCGCCGGCCGCGCCCTGGCTCTGGCGAAGCAACGCTGGCCGTACCGTCCCGTGATCGCGAGGATGCGCGGCACAAATCTCCCCTCGCAGCGCGTGGCACTCGCGGTCGGGCTGACCCGCGCAGGCCAGGACTCCCAAGGTCGCACGCTGTTTGCAGACCGACGGCTATATCCGAGCTTTCTCGAGTTACTACGCTGACAGGCCGCTAAGTGACGGCGATCGCGAGCCCGTCGTTGCCGGCGGATACGCCGGCACCCGTGCCGGGCTCGCCGCCACCCTGCTAGCCGCCGCTGGCCTTGTGGGTCAGCCGCTCCAGCGGCTCGGCGCCCGGCCGCTTGGCGAAGTAGCGCAGCTCATGCGACCAGCTGAACATCAGGCCGGCGGTCGAGTAGCCCGAGAGGACCTCGAACGCATATGAGCCCTTGGTTGAGCCGCCGCCAGCGACCAGGGTGCCGCGGGTGCCCTTCAGAAGAATGATGTCGCGGTGCAGCCAGCAGTCGGAGCTGCTGCTACCGGCGGGGCAGTCCGCGTTGATGTCGAAGCCGCGCGGACCGTCGTCGTACATCCAGGCGTAGTCGGCGGCAATCGTCGATTTGCCACCGAACCAGATCCCGCCGCCGCCTGCAAAGCCGCCGCTCGGGAACGCAGGGTCGTTCCTGATCTGAGCGCCATCGGCGGCGAGCTGATCCAATGCGGGGCTGAGCCCGATCAGCGGTGCCAGCCCGCGATTCACCCGCTCAAGGTCGACCAGTACGAGCATCTGCTCCGGCGCGCTCAGCGCCGACCAGTTGGACGGCAGCACCATCGGTCCGATGCCCTCCTTCGCCCGGCAACGATTGAGCCCCGAGAGCGTGAAGTCGGGGTGCCCGCCCTGCGCGTCACAGTCGGTGGCGGGATTCGACGGCGGCACGATCCCGGTGGCGGCGCTCGCCGAAGCGACGGCGCAGCTGGCGATCGCCCCCGCGAGGCAAATCGCGGCGCAAAGCCGCCTGATCCAGAAGGAGCCGGGCATCTCAGACTGGGTATCGACCACCCCGCGGCCTTCTCGTGAGCGCCTCAAGCGCGATCTGAACGGCTGTCCGCGTCAGCCCGCGCGGCCAGCCGCGGCAAACCTGGATGTGCAGGGACCTTACAGCTGAGCTCAGCTGCAGACAGCTAGGAAGTCCAATGCAGCGTGCAGCGGACGGATGTTCGATAACTCGAAGTCCCGGGCGCTGATCGCAGGTGTAAAGCGGTCGTAGAACGGCCCGCTTAGCCTGAGTCGCTTGTGGACCTGATCCCAGCCGAGACGCAGCGCCAGCTCGTGCGCGCGCAACTTGCGCGCGTGGTAGAGCCCATATAACTCAACCGAGTCGAACACCGACTCGCAGAGCTCGCGGAACTCGTGCGCCCGGTACTCCTTGATGTGCCAGGGATTGTCGGACTTCTCGGCACCGCGCGGCGCCAGCGTCAGCAGGTTTGGAGTAGATACGAACACGGTGCCGCCCGCCGCCAAAAGCCCCTTGAAGTGGCCGAGCACGGCGATCGGGTCGTGCACGTGCTCGATCGTCTGCAGGAACGTGATCGCGTCAAAGCCGCCGGGCTCGCCCCAGGTCTCGACCAGACCACGTTCGAAGCTGAGGCCGGGCTGCTGGTAGCGCCGGCGCGCATGTTCATAGGCCTCAGGGTTCGCGTCGACGCCGACGACGCTTGCGGCTCCCCCGCTAAGCAGCGTTGCCGCTCCATATCCCTCACCGGAGGCCATCTCCAGCACCCGAGCCCCGGCTAGCCGCTTCGCGATCCACTCGTAGACGGCCAGGTGTCGCCGGTACCAGTAGTTCTCCGCAGGCACATCAGGCAGCGTGCGTTCGCCGGTCAGCGCCAGCGGCGGCACGCCCGGAGGCTGGTTCTGTTGGACGTAAGCGGTCGTGATCACCGCCGACACGGTAACGTGAGCGCTCGATGCAGGCCCTGCGCTCGCACGATGAGATCCGCGAGGTCAATACGCGCTACCACGATGTCGCTGCTGCCAGCTACGACGCGAAGTGGGGTATCGATTTCGCGCAGACCGGCCAGTCTCAGGTGCTCGGGA
Organism: Solirubrobacterales bacterium; assembly: GCA_003137075.1. Lineage (GTDB taxonomy): Bacteria > Actinomycetota > Thermoleophilia > Solirubrobacterales > Solirubrobacteraceae > Palsa-465. The sequence continues at coordinate 20,287 of PLES01000088.1, read as the reverse complement.
AGTTCCGCAAGTTGCTTGGCAGCGACGTCGAGACGCCGTTCCCGCGCGCGCTTGAGATCGGCTGCGGCACCGGCTATTTCAGTCTGAACCTGATGCAGGCTGGGCTGATTGACGACCTCACCTGCACCGACATCTCAGTCGGCATGGTCGAGGCGTTGAACGCCAACGCCGAGCGCCTCGGGCTCGCTGAGCGCGTGCGAGCCACCCGCGCCGACGCCGAGTCCCTGCCGTTCGCCGACGACACCTTTGAGCTCGTTGTCGGGCACGCGGTTCTGCATCACCTGCCGGATCTTGACCGCGCGTTCGCGGAGTTCCATCGCGTGCTCAAGCCTGGCGGCCGCATCGTCTTTGCCGGTGAGCCCTCTCGCGTCGGTGACCGCCTCGCCCGTATCCCCAAGCAGGCGGCACTCCTGGTGGCGCCCGCCTGGCGCCGCCTGCTGCGCGCCGCAGCCGCCCCCGAAACCGTCGCCAAGGCCGGCTCACAGGAGCAACTGGATCACGAGCTTGAGAGCAAGGTCGACATCCATGCGTTCTCACCGGCAGACCTGATCTCGATCGCCCGCCACAACGGTTTCAGCGACGTCACGGTTCGCGGCGAGGAGCTGCTCGCCAACTGGTTCGGCTGGTTCAACCGCACCCTTGAGATGAGCGCCGAGCAGGACGATGTGCCGATGCTCTGGCGCAAATACGCCTTTCACGGCTACCTTTTGTTGCAGAAGCTCGATGTGCGGGCACTGGAATCCCGGCTGCCGGCAGCGCTCTTCTACAACCTGCTTCTCACTGCCCGTAAGCCTTGAGCACCTCCGCTGACTTCCCACTCTTCCCGCTGGACCTGGTGGTTCTGCCGGGCGAGGCCGTGCCGCTCCATATCTTCGAGGAGCGCTACAAGACGATGATCGACGAGTGCCGCGACCGCGATTCGGAGTTCGGCGTGGTCTGGCTCTCAGAAGATGGCCTGCGCGACGTCGGCTGCGCCTGCCGGATCGACGAGGTGCTCGAGGTCCTTGATGACGGGCGTCTGAACCTGCTGACGCACGGCACCCGTCCGCTACGAGTGGTCGAGCGCCAGAGCCACCTCCCCTACCCGGCAGGGATCGTGGAGTTCCTCGGTGATGTCAAAGAGGTGATCAACGGGGAACTGCTGCTCGACACACAGGCCGTCTACGCCGAACTCGTGCACAAGGCGACCGACAAACGCGCCGACCCGGATCAGCTGATCGCGATGTCGGCCTACGACATGGCAGCGACCGTTGACTTCGGGCTCGAAGCCAAACAGACCCTGCTTGACCTGCGCTCCGAGAACGCGCGCCTACAGCTGGTGATCCGCCTCTTCCGGGCGGCGCTCAAGCGGCTCGACTTCGTAGACCGCGCCCAGGCGCGAGCCAAGTCCAACGGCAAGGTCCGCTTCGGCTGAAGCGCCCGGAGTTCAGCCTCGCGGCATGAACTCCGGCACGTCAACCGACGCCCCGGCGAGGGTCTGCCGCTCACTGGCCCGCGTGATTCGCGGCTCACCCGACGGACGCGGCTCAGACACCCCGGCGCCACGCTGAACTTCGCGGCTGCGCGGTGCCCGCGGCTCCGAGTAACCGGTCGCGACGACGGTGATCCAGACGGTGTCATCGTCGAGCTTCTCGTCGACCATCGCACCGAAGATGATGTTCGCATCCGGGTGCGCGGCCTCTGCCACCGCCTTGGCTGCCTCGTTGACCTCCCAGAGGGAGATGTCCGAGCCACCGGTGATCGAGAGCAGGATCGAACGCGCGCCCTCCATGCTGGTTTCAAGCAGTGGCGACGAGACGGCGGCCTCGGCGGCGTCCAGCGCCCGGCGCTCGCCACTGCCCATGCCAATCCCGAGCAGCGCGTTGCCAGCGTTGGACATGATCGTGCGCACGTCGGCGAAGTCGAGGTTGATCAGGCCTGGCAGTGTCACCAGGTCGGAGATCCCCTGGACGCCCTGGCGCAACACATCGTCGGCGACGCGGAAGGCGTCGACCATCGTGGTGTGGCGGTCAAGCACGGTCAGCAGGCGGTTGTTCGGCACCACTATCAGGGTGTCGACCTCTTCAGCCAGTGCGTCGATCCCGGCCTCAGCCTGATCGCGGCGGCGGGTGCCCTCAAACTGGAACGGGCGTGTGATGATGCCGACCGTCAGCGCACCGACCTCGCGGGCGATCTGCGCGACGATCGGGGCCGCACCTGTACCGGTACCGCCACCCGCGCCGGCGGCGATGAACACCATGTCGGACCCGCGCAGTAGCGCCTTGATCTGGTCGTATGCCTCGCGTGCGGCCTGGCGTCCGAGCTCAGGGTTGGCGCCGGAGCCGAGACCGCGCGTGACCGTGTCGCCGATATGCAGCGTGGTCGACGCGGCCGAAGTCTGCAACGACTGCAGATCGGTGTTGATCGCGATGAACTCGACGCCCTCGATGTCGGCTTCGATCATCCGGTTGACGGCGTTGACGCCGGCACCACCGACGCCGACGACTCGCAGCACCGGGCGGCCGAGCAGCATCGGAGCGGACTGCTCGTAGGCGTACTCAGGACGGGCGAAGACGTCATGGGTCTGAACCGCGGGAGCCTTGGGCTTAGCCGGGACCGGCCCAGACGGGCTGTCCATCAGGCTCGCCGGGATGTCAGCCGAGAAGGCCGACCGCAGACGCTCCTGCGGTGAGGGCACCTCGGGTCCACGCGGTGCCTCCGGCGAGAGATCCGGCTGCGCAGCGGCAGCCGGCGCCTCGAGCGCGGGATGCGGCTTGCGCTCGGCAACCGCCTCCGCGGTGGGCTCTTCAGTTGGGGTTTGCGACTGCGCGGCCTCGGTCGAAGCCGGAATCGCACCGGTGTCTTCCGCGGTCTTGCGGAAGAGCTGGGACAGCGGTCCCTCGCGCATACTCGCGCGCTTAGCGGCTGGCATTAGAGAGAACCTCCTTAGCGAGCTGCCGGTAGGCGTGAGCCGCCAGGCCGTCAGGGTCGTACTTGAGCACGGACATGCCCTTCACCGGCGCCTCAGCGAAGCGCACGGTCTTGCGAATCCGGGAAGCGAACACGCGGTCGCCGAAGTTCTCCTCGAGCAACTCGATCGCTTCCTTGGCGTGAAGGGTGCGCGTGTCAACCATCGTCGGCAGGATGCCTTCGATCTCGACGTCCGGATTCAGTTGCTCGCGGATCATCGCGAGCGTGTTCTGCAGCTGGATCAAGCCGCGCATGGACAAATACTCGCACTGCACGGGGACGATCACTTTATTTGCTGCGGTGAGCGCGTTGATCGTCAGCAGGCCGAGACTCGGCGGCGTGTCGATGAAGACGTAGTCGTAGTCGTTCTCGACCTCTTTCAGCGCCCGCTCGAGCGAACGCTCGCGCCCGATCATCGTCGACATCGCGATCTCAGCACCAGCAAGATCGATTGACGCACAGGCGATGTCGACCTCACGGGTGTGGATCACCTCTTTGATCGGCGTCTTGTGCACGAGCACGTCGTACATCGATTTCTCCAGGTTGTCCGGGTCGATGCCCTGGGACATCGTCAGGTTGCCCTGCGGGTCCATGTCGCAGCAGAGAACGCGGTAGCCCTCCTCCACGAACGCAGCGGCAAGGTTGAGCGTGGTGGTGGTCTTTGCGACGCCGCCCTTCTGGTTGGCGAAAGCGATCACCTTAAGGTTGGCCATCACAGGAGATTCCTCCGAGAAGTCTGTTCTGCTGAGAGATACATTCGCGCCGTTATTCGCAGCGTTCAAGGGGAATCCTGCATGCGGTCAACGCTAAGGTCGTAAGTGCATGGCCACCGCACTGCTGCAGCGACGCCTGATCTTCGTCACCGGCAAGGGCGGTGTCGGCAAGTCGACCGTCGCGATGGCACTCGCGCAGGTCGCCGCGCGCCGCGGCAAACGCACGGTCGTGGCCGACATGAACGGTGCCGGCGAGCAGCACGAGCGCCAGCTCGCTCCCGACCTGTTCACGCTCTCGATCGACCCCCAGCGTGCGATGGAGGAGTACCTGACCGTCAAAGTCGGCGGCACCGCCGGCCAGATCCTCGGGCAGAGCCGCATCTTCAGCGCCTTCGCGATGGCGACGCCAGGGATGCGCGAGCTGCTCAGCCTCGGCAAGGTCTGGGAGCTCGCCCAGACCCGCCGTCGCACGCCCGGAGCTGATCCATACGACCTGACGATCGTTGACGCGCCCGCCAGCGGCCACGGCGCCGCGCTGCTGCGCACGCCGCGAACCTTCGCGGAGATCGCCAAGGTCGGCCCGATCGCCGGCCAGGCCAGCACGATTGCCGCGACGCTCAACGACCGTGACTTCACCGCGATCGTGGTGGTCGCGATCCCCGAGGATTTGGCCGTAACCGAGACTCTCGAGCTTGATGAGGCGCTCCAGCGGGAGCGCCTGAACATCGACGCGGTGGTACTCAACCAGCGGCATCCGGATCGCTTTGACGAAGGTGATCTCACGGCGCTGCGCTTGCTGGCCGCAGCGCCTGCCGCACGCTTGGCGGTGGACGCCGAGATCCGTGCACGGCTGGAAGCAGAGCAGGCAGCGAGGCTCGAACAGCATTTCGGCGAGCGCCTGCAGAGCCTGCCGTACCTGTTTAAGCCCGAGCTCGGGGCAGAAGAACTTGAACTGCTGGGTCGGGAGCTCGACTTATGAGTCTCACCGAGCTACTCGAGGGCAAGCAGGTCGTGATCTGTGCCGGCTCCGGTGGTGTCGGCAAGACCACGATCGCCGCCGCGGTCGCGCTGGGAATGGCGAGCCGCGGGGCCAAGGTCGCGGTGGTCACGATCGATCCCGCCAAGCGGCTGGCCGGTGCGCTCGGGCTCGACCTGCTCGACAACGAGCCGCGCCAGATCGACGCGGCCCGGCTGGCGGGGGTCGCGATCGAAGGCGAACTCTGGGCGATGATGCTCGACCCCAAGCAGACCTTCGACGACCTGATCGACTCGGTCGCTCCGAGCCCGGAGCGCGCCGCCGAGATCAAGGCCAACCGCATCTACCGCCAGCTTTCGACCGCCGTCGCCGGCTCACAGGAGTTCACGGCCGTCTCCAAGCTCTACGAGTTGAGTCAGTCCGGGCGTTTCGACCTGATCGTGCTGGACACGCCGCCGGCCCGTAACGCGCTCGATTTCTTTGATGCCCCGGCCAGGCTCGAGTCGTTCCTCGAGGGCGGCGCGCTGAAGGCGCTGCTGCGCCCCACCACGCTCGGTATGCGGCTCTTTGCGAAGGGTGCTGCCCCGGTGCTCGCTGCCCTGCGCAAGGTCACGGGCGTCGACATCACCACTGATCTCGCCACCTTTTTCGCGCTGCTCGGCGGCATGACCGACAGCTTTGGTGTGCGCGCCCGACATGTCGATGAGCTGCTGCACGCGCAGAGCACCGCCTTCCTGCTCGTCGCCTCGCCGCAGGCCGGGCCGACAGATGACGCGATCAGCTTCCACCAGACGCTCGCCGAAGGCCAGCTGCCGTTCAGCGGTGCGATCGTCAACCGCGTCCACCCGCTGCTGGCTGACGAGCCTCTGCCTGACGTGGAGCTCCAGCTTGCCGAGAAGCTGGCAGCGACGCTCTCCGAATACCGCGTGCTGGCTGAGCGTGACCAGGCGAACCTGACACGCCTGCGGGCCGCGCTGCAGGGCGCACCGCTGCTGCTGGTGCCAGAGTTGCAGGACGATGTCCACGACCTGCACGGCCTGCTGCGCATCCACCAGGCGTTGTTCGGATGAGCGCTGAGGTGCCGGGCTCAGCTGAATTGATGTCGGTAGACGAGGCGCTCGCCTGCGTGCTCTCGAGCGCCACGGCCCTGTCCGGCGAGCAGGTGCCGCTGCGTGAGGCGGTGGGCCGCTTCCTGAGCAGCGACATCCATGCCGGGCTTGACCTGCCGCCGTTCGCCAACTCCGCTATGGACGGCTTTGCGGTCCATGCCGCCGATACGCCGGGAGAGCTGCGAATCGTCGGGGAGTCGGCCGCAGGGCGACCGTTCACGGGCGTACTGGGCCGCGGTGAGGCGGTGACGATCTCAACCGGGGCGACGATCCCGGACGGCGCCGACACCGTCGTGATCATCGAGCTGGCCACGCTCTCGGCGGATGGGCGGACCGTCGAGATCGGCCACGCAGCGACGCTCGGCGACTGTTTCCGCCTGGCTGGCTCAGACGTCAGCAAGGGCGATCTGGTGCTGAGCGCGGGGACGCGCATCGGTCCGGCGCAGATCGGCGCCGCGGCAGCCCTCGGACTCGCCGAACTGCCGTGCGGCGGGCTCCCGCGGGTCGCGGTGCTGCCGACCGGCGACGAGCTGCGCGGTCCCGGAGAGTCGCTCGGGCCGGGCCAGATCTACAACTCCAACGGCCCGATGCTGCGCGCGCTCTTCGAAGACGCCGGCGCTGTCGTCACCGAGATTCCCGCGGTGGCAGATACCGCGCCGGCGCATCACGAGGCGCTCGCGGCGGCGCTTGAGCACGATCTCGTGATCAGCTCCGGCGGCGTTTCGGTCGGCCCACATGACCTGGTTCGCGCGACGGCGCAGGAGTTGGGCGTGCGTGAGCTCTTCTGGCGGATCCGGCTGAAGCCCGGCAAACCGTTGACCTTCGGGGTACGGGAGCGGCCTGCGCTGCCGCCGACGTTGGTCTTCGGGGTGCCTGGTAACCCGGTCTCAACCCTGGTCTGCTTCGAGCTGTTCGTGCGCCCGGCGCTGTTGAAGCTACAGGGAGCCGCCGACCCGCGGCCGAGGTTCCTGGAAGGCACAATCGCCACCGCGGTCGAACGCAACCCCGCTCGCGACGAGCTGATCCGCGCACGCTACGGCTCACACGGCCGGCTCGACCCGCTGCGCGGCCAACATTCGCACCAGATCAGCGTCAGCGCCCAGGCCGACGTGCTCGTGCGGATCCCGACCGGAACCGGCGAGATCAGCGCCGGCAGTGAGGTCTCGTACCTCTCGCTACGCGAGCGCTGAGCGCGGCGCCAGGCAGGCGTCGCCGCTGTGCAGCAGCTCGGATGCGGCGCGATGGCTCGCTGCCACCTGCTCGCTGGGTTCGCTCTCGGGCATCAGGTCGGCAGCCATCGCCATGATCTCCTGCAAGGTGACAGGCCCGGCCGAGAGGCGGCCGATCAGGCGCTCTCTGAGTAGCGCCACGGCGACCGAACCACCAGGTCCCGCAGCCGCAGCCGCGCGCCGGGCCAGAGCTTCCTTGGTCACATCGGTGCCGAGCTTCTCGACGTTCGCCCAGCCGCGCCCCATCGCGATCTGGTCAGGTCGCAGCCGCTCGGGCGTCTCAAAGACGCTGAGCTGGATCTTGCGCGGCTCCCACTCATGGCCCTCGTAGACGAACAGCCTGTCTGAACGCATCGGGTCGAGGAACTGCTTCTGCAGCTCCTCCTCTTCGAGGTTGTAGACCCGCGCCTGGTGCAAACGCGTGTAGAGCTGAACGTGAAGCACGCTGCCAGCTTAGGGCCTATGCCGTGAGGGGCGCGCGACGCACTAGCGCCGAGCGAGGGGTTACGCGACGGTCGTGGTAGCTGCTTCGATCAGCAGCTCGTCCGCGACACCGCGCACATCGGCGCCGAGGTGTCCGCAGAGCACGTCACGCAGCACCGCGCGCAGATGCTCGCCGACCTCTTCAACGAGTGCGTCAACCGCGCGGCTCGCGGGAGCGAGCCCGGCGATCACCGCGCGCTCGAGGCCGACAGCCTCGGCGATCCGCTCCGCGAGCATGGTGCGATCCTCGGGTGCGGCGCAGATCACAGCCAGGCGCTGGGCGAGACGGCCACTGGCCGGTCCCTCAGGCTCGAGCAGCGCCCGCAGCGCCAGCAGGTAGTCAGTCAGCGCCTCAAACGTCGCCGTGCGCTCAGAGCCCATCTCAAACCGTGCCAGCGCCCATGCAACCTCACCGGCACCTGAGTTGTCGGGGCGGCGGCTGTCGGCGGCAGCGGGCAGGCGTCGCGCGACCAGGTTGCAGAAGCCGCGCAGCTCGTCCTCGCTATCAGCGGGGATCAGCGTAAGCACGCGCGGACGGCCGCTCGATCCGAGCGGCACCGGCGACCAGGCGTCGTCGTCAACCCGTGAGTAGCCGATCGTGCCGGTCGCGTAGCTGCCCTTCTCATAGAGCCGCAGCGCCGACAGCACGCTGCGGAAGCGGGCGCGTGCGAACCCGACGGCGGGCGGCTCAGCGCGCTCGTGTGCCACGCGCAGCACCAGCAGCAGCGCTGGTTGCTCGACCTTGAGGAGCTCCGCAGGCGCGGTCCCGAGGCTCTGCGGTCGCACGATCGAGAGGCCATCCCCGAGCGTCAGCTCGTCGGTCGCGGGGTCGAGATCGATCCCCAGCAGCGGCACGACCATCTCAGTCACGCAGCGCCCGCGATAGATCGCGCGCTCAAGCTCGTCGTATGCGAGTTCAAAGCGAGCGTCGTCGAAGCCAAACTCGCTGCGCTCCTCGAAGACCCGCCAGAGGAACAGCCGCAGTGCCGTGTCGGCGAGCGAGCGTGGCGTGTCGGGGATCTCCACCTCTCCTCGTGCCCGCAGGTAGGCGTCGGTGCCGCCGACGCCCTCCAGCGCCCGGGCAGCCGGGGCGTAAGTAGGAAGTGCGGTCAGCAGGCCGAGGCGTTCGCGGATGAAGGCGGTGGTTAGCGGCCGGTAGCAGTAGAGCGGACTGCGGCTCGGCTGCCGGCTCTGCCGGTTAGCTCGCGCGCCGGCGCTGTCGCTAGGCACCACCTCAAACGGGATCTCATCGCCGCTGGACGCCGCAAGCGTCAGCCGCATACCGGCGTCGGTGGTGAACGCCTCGAGCAGTCCGTACAACGTAAGGTTCCTCACCCCGAGCCGATTCGGCAGCGGCGTGTCAGATCCTTCGCTTGCCAGAGGTCTTGCGACCTCCTACCGCTACTTGGGACCTAAGCGACGGCTACTTCTTCGAGCAGGGCCGCCGTCGCCGGCGCGCACTCCTCGGAGAGCCATGTGCTGCCGTAGGCGCGCATGTCCTCGATCAGTGGCACCAGCGCGCGTCCCTTGTCGGTCAGCACGTACTCGACCCGCGGCGGCACCTCGGGGAAGGTGTGGCGGGCGACCATGCCCTCCTCTTCCAGGGCGCGCAAACGCAGTGACAGCGTGCGCGGGCTGATGCCGGCGAGTGAACGCTCGAGCTCGCAGAAACGCGAGTGGCCCTCGACCAATTCCTTGACGAGCAGCAGCGTCCACTTGCCACAGACGATGTCCGCGGTGCGACAGACGGGACAGGTGTCGTCGGTAGCCATCTCAACCCTTAGTCTAGCGTTGCCGCTTCACCAACTGAAGCGGAGCCCTGCTCTGGTTTTGCACCGGCCGGCGCCCAGCCGATCGCCGGCGCGATATGGCGGGCGATCGTCTCGAGCATCGTGGCGCAGTATTCGACGCCAAGCTGATTCGGCACGGTCAGCAGAACTGTGTCCGCCATCTGCACGGCCGGGTCTCTGGCGAGCTCGGCGGCGATCACGTCAGGCTCACCGGTGTAGCTGCGCCCGAAGCGCGCGATGCCGCCGTCCAGGTGCCCGATCTGATCCTGGTCGCCGCCACCGGCGCGGCCCCCGAAGTAGGCGCGGTCCTCATCGGTCAAGATCGGCAGCACGCTGCGGCTGACCGAGACGCGCGGTTCACGCTCCCAGCCTGCGGCGATCCAAGCGTCGCGGTACATGTCTATCTGCTCGGCTTGAAGCTCGCCGAAGGGCACGCCGGTGTCCTCACTGAGCAGTGTCGAGCTCTGCAGGTTCATGCCCTGGGCGGCGGCCCAGCGGGCGGTCTCGCGCGTGCCGGCTCCCCACCAGATCCGGTCGATCAGGCCAGGTGAGTGCGGTTGGATCGGCAGCATCCCGACGCCACCGCTCATCGCCGGGTCGGCTTGAGCGACACCGGCGCCCGCTATCGCTGCCCTGAATACCTCGGTCTTGCGCCTCGCATAGTCGGCATCGCTGTCGCCCTCTGGCGGCACGTACCCGAAGCTCTCGGAGCCGCGCAGCGCCGGCTCAGGTGAACCACGGCTGAGGCCGAGCTGCAGGCGGCCGCCAGCTATCAGGTCAGCCGCGGCCGCGTCCTCGGCCATGTAGAGCGGATTCTCGTAGCGCATGTCAATCACCGCGGTGCCGATCTCGATCCGCTCGGTGCGGGCGCCGACCGCCGCCAGCAGCGGGAACGGCGACGCCAGCTGCCGCGCGAAGTGGTGCACGCGCACGTAGGCGCCATCGATCCCGATCTGCTCGGCGGCTTCCGCCAGCTCGATCGTCTGGCGCAGCGCATCTGCCGCCGTCGGCGTCCGCGACCCCGGGGAGTTTCCCCAGTGCCCGAACGAAAGGAACCCGATGCGTTTCATCGCCAGCATCTTATGGAGGCTCGCTCCTGGGCTTGGGCCAGGCGGCTCATGCCCTGCCGACAATCTCTACCCCGTTCTGCGCGAGTGCCCGCAGGACCGGATCGAAGATCTGGCGCCCAGCCGTCGACGCGTCGGAGATCCAGCCGGTCGCGCCGACCCGGTCACGCGAGAAAGCGATGATCTCCAGGGTTCCGACGGTCCTGCGCAACGCGACCGATCCGGTCGGGCCAATCGTCTCGTGCAACCAGTCCGCAAGCTCCTGATTCAGCATCAGCGCGGCGTTGGCAACGAGCACTACGCGCGCGTCTACGACGGCTAAGCCCTGCAGCAGCACGCTGTCGCTGGCACCGTCGGCCCGCACGACGACCACATCGCTGGGGAGCGTCGATAGCAGGCCATCCAAGCGAGTCTCCGCAGGCACCAGCAGCACGACCTGCACCGAAGGTGATTGCTTCAGCTCGGCAACGGCCTCAAGGGCCTGCAGCGTTGCCTGCTCGCCAGAGCCGCCGAGCATCAGCACGGCGGCAAGCTCGTAGGCCGGTTGCGCGTCGCTGCGGGCAAGCAGGTCACGGTCCCGGGTCATTGCCGTCACGCGGGCCTCATGCGGCACGCTCGCGTAGTGCTTGATGCGCGGATTGACGGACTGTTCTGCGGCGATGCTGTTCCACTCCGAGCCGAGGAACTGAGTTGTCAGCATGTGCTCGCTGGGCTTGTCCAGCCGCAGCAGGGCCGATTCGAGCGTCACGAAACCGAGCACGTCACAGATCGCCGCCTGTTCCCACCAAGCGTGGTTCGCGTATTTGTCTCGCAGCTCCCAGCTCGCGTCAAGCAGATCAAATGTGGGCTGGGCTGACCGCAGCGCCAGTACGCCCGCGTTCGGGAGCATGTTGGAACCGGCCACATGCATGACGATCCCAAAGCCGCGGTCTGGATCCAGATCGCTGAAGATGTCGCGTGAGCTATCGACGATGATCGCGTCGGCGTCGATCCACATCACGGCTTCGTGGTCGTCGAGCAGCTCTCGGACGATCTGGATCTTCTCCCATGACGCGGGTAGAGCCGTGCTCGGCTCACCCCGCACCACGATCTCGTAGCCGTGGCGTTCGGCGTACCGCTCGAGCGCCGGGCGCCCCAATCCCAGCAGCTCAAGATGCTGCCCGAAGGCAGCGGTACAGAGCGCCTTGCTCATGGCAGAGGCGATAGGTGAGCTAGCGCCGGCAAGACCACCGCTAGCTCATCCGTAACGTCGACACGGTGGCGTCGCCGGCGGGCACTAGCTTGCCCTTCAGCGACGCCACCGCATCTCAGAACTATCAGGCGACGTCGCGAAGCTTCTGGGCTTCGGCGAGCGACTGCAGCTTCTTCAGCGACTGATTCTCGATCTGACGGATACGCTCGCGCGTCACGTTGAACGTGCGGCCGACCTCGTCGAGGGTGCGCGGATGCTCGCCACCAAGCCCATAACGCAGCTCGAGCACACGCCGCTCGCGGTAGCTGAGGTTCTCCAGCGCTTCACGCAGCGCCTCCTTGGTGAGAATCTCGGCGGCGCGCTCATACGGCGACTCTGCACGCTCGTCGGCTATGAACTGGCCGAACTCCGACTCTTCCTCGTCACCGACCGGCTTCTCCAGCGAGACCGGCGCCTGTGCGGAGCGCTTGATCGACTCGACCTCATCCGGCTCAATGCCGGTGACTTCGGCGATCTCCTCGGCGGTGGGCTCGCGACCGAGCTCCGTGACGAGCTTGCGCTCCGCGCGGCCGATCTTGTTGAGCTTCTCCACCACGTGCACCGGGATCCGGATCGTGCGGGCCTTGTCGGCGAGCGCACGGGCGATCGCCTGACGGATCCACCAGGTTGCGTAGGTCGAGAACTTGAAGCCCTTGCGGTAGTCGAACTTCTCAGCCGCGCGGACCAGACCGAGCGTGCCTTCCTGGATCAGGTCCAGGAACGGGAGACCCTGGTTCCGGTAATTCTTAGCAATCGAGACCACAAGTCGAAGGTTCGACTCGACCATCTTCTGCTTNNGTCGTCATGTCCGGCTTGAGGTCGAGCGCAGTCTTGGACTTGCGCCGGCCACGCTTGTCCGGTGCACGCTCGACTTCGGCGGCCGCAATCGCCGGGTCAACTTCCTCTACGAGCTCGATCTCGGCCCGCTCGAGGAAGCCGTGAAGCTCCTCTACGTCAGTCTCATCGAGGTCTAGCTCGGCAATAGCGCCCGTGATCTCCGCGAACGTAAGTACTCCAAGCTGCTGGCCACGATTGACGAGACCCTTGACCTCTTCAAGTTCCTGCAGTTCCGCTACTGACATCTGATTCCGTTTCCGTCGAATCTCCAGCGCGCCGGCGCCGCCTGCGCTCCATGGCCGGCCTGCTGCTCACCGAGCGCACACCGCCCACCAAACCATGATCGCCATGGTATCGCGCGTTGAGGCGCCCCTGCCATGTATTTCGTACTAACGGCCGTACTTCGACAAAGCTGAAGCGAAGACTGCCACGCTGCAACCTCAAATCGCCGTCTGTTGGAAATATTGCACGCGCCGGGCGATACTGCGGCGATGAGCGACACGCCGCCGTCCAGCGTTCTCGGCTCGCTGCCCACCTCACGACCGCAACGGCGCAGTGACAAACGCGCAGCGAGAACCGATCTCCCCGCAGGCTCCAAAGCCGCCGTCGTGGACAAGCCCAAGCCGCCAGCTAAGCGCAAGCCGGCCGCCAAGCCGCGGCCGGCCGCCAAGCCCAGGGCCGCGGCTAAGCCAACGTCAGCCGCCAAGCCCAGCGCGGCGACCAAGTCCCGCACACCCGGCCTCAAAGCCGTCCCGCAGCCTAAGGCCCGCTCGCGGCCTGAGCCGCCACCGCGTCCGGGAGCCCCGCGGCCGGTCCGCCCGACGCCCTCGATCGACCTCACAGATATCGCCGGGACGGCCATCAAGGCCGCGGCGGAGCTCGCCGAGATCGGGCTTTCCGCCAGCGCTCGCGCCCTAAAACTCGCTGTCTCCCGTCTCCCGCGTCCATAACGATGTCTGATCGGATCACCCGCCGCACGTCGGCGCTGGGGGTCAAAGTGACGGCCGCAGTCAGGAAGACCTAATCGTGGTCGCAGCCGCGACAGCTCTCGGCGCTTTCATAGCGTGGTTCTGGGCGCGGGCGCAGCGGCGCAAGCGCCTGCCCGGCCGCACACTGATCGTCTCCCCACGGAAGTCGACGGTATTCGCCGGCGACGGCGCCGTGCATTCGGTGCAGTCGGCTGAGCTGACGCTGCCCCAGGCCGAGTTCGCGCGGCTCTGGAGCGCCGCCAACCTCGAGAACCTCGGACGCACCTACTGGCTCTTCCTGAGCCGCTCGACCTTGGGCCTGATCCGTGTCAAATACACCGAAACCGACCGCTCGGTGGTCTTCCTCACCCGCCCGTTGGTCCTGCTGCGGCTCGCCGCGCCCGAATACGAGCTGGAGCCGGGGCGCGGCCNNGACGCGGCCTGATCCGCTGGCGGATCATCAGCGGCCTCCTGGTCTCGCGCTCGCGCGGCGAATCCGGCTGGCTGGCGGTCGACGTACGCAGCAGCCAGCCTGACGCCGATCCGGCCACGCTCTGTGTCAGCGTTGAGGTCGCGAACTTCTATCCTGCCATCGCCTCGCGCATCAGTAAGACCGTCTACGAAGCGACCCAGGCCTTTGTGCACGTGCTGGTGACCCACGCCTTCCTGCGCTCCCTGGCGACGCTTGAACTTGCCGAGTCGAAAGTCGGCAAGCTCCGCGCGGCGGACCCACCCGAGCAGCCGCCCGCCCCCGAGTAGCGGCCGCAACCGGCGCGGCGCGCGACCGCCACTCTGGGGGAGAAACCCACCGCCACGGTCGGTTTCTCCCCCAGAGTGGACGCAGCGACGAGCCGACAGCTACTTCTAGAAATCCAAGCGCTGGGCGTTGAGGTCGCGCAGNNCCTTGCAGCACGTCGCCGTCGGTGACGCCGGTCGCCGCGAAGAAGACATCCTCGCCCTTGATCAGGTCATTCGCCGTGAGCACGCGGTCGAGTTCGTAGCCGGCTTCGACCGCGCGTCTGCGCTCGTCGTCGTCACGCGGCCACAGGCGCCCGAGCAACTGGCCACCAAGGCACTTGATCGCCGCGGCCGAGATCACGCCCTCAGGCGTACCACCGATGCCCCAGAGCAGATCGACCGGCGAGTTGTCGGAGACCGCCAGGAGTGAACCGGCGACGTCTCCGTCGATGATCAACCGCACACGGGCACCGGCCTCGCGCACNNGCCGCCATCTGCGCGTGATGGCGCGGACGGTCGAGCATCACGACCACGACGTCACGAATATCGACAGCCCGGCGGGCGGCAACCAACTTCAACGTCTCCGGCAGCGGGCGCTCCAGGTCGAGCAGATCCGCGATCTCGGCGCCACCGGCGAGCTTCTCCATGTAGACGCAGGGCCCCGGGTCGAACATCGCGCCGCGCTCGGCCAGCGCGATCACCGTGACCGCGTTCGGCAGGCCCATCGCGCAGAGCCGCGTGCCCTCCAATGGGTCGACGGCGATATCGACCTGCGGCAGACTGCCGTCACCGATTCGCTCGCCGTTGTAGAGCATCGGCGCTTCGTCCTTCTCGCCCTCGCCGATCACGACGACGCCGTCGAACGAGACGCTGTCAAGCACGTGACGCATCGCGTCCACCGCCGCCTGGTCGGCGCCCTCCTTGTCACCGCGCCCGATCATGCGCGCCGCGGCCAGCGCGGCGGCCTCGGTCACACGCACAAGTTCCAGTGCGAGGTTGCGGTCTGGTCTGGTCGATGAAGATTCCATGGCGCCGGAGGCTAGTGGTTTGTCCTGTCGACCGGTGCCGATCGCAGGCCGACCAGGTAGCCGCGATAACGGCGTACCACTAAGTTTCGGCACGTGGAGACGATCGTCTACCGGCAGCTCTTCCCCAGCTTTGGCGCGCTCAGCGCCGCCGAGCTGATCGGCTCGCTGCCGCTCGTCCACGACGATCCGACGGTCGAGCGCCCCTACACCGTCGTCAACTTCGTCGCCAGCGCCGACGGCCGCACCGCGATTGACGGCCGCTCACGCGGACTCAGCGACCCGGGCGACCGTGAGCTGCACCGAACGCTCAGAGAGCGGGCAGATGCGGTGCTGGCCGGTACCGGCACGATCGCAGCCGACGACTACGCCCGCATGCTGCCTGCTGCCGAGCGACGTCAACGGCGCCTCGCGGCGGGCCGTTCAGCTGAACCACTTGCCGTGATCATCACCCGCAGCGGGCGGCTGCCGCTCGACGTACGCCTGTTCGCCGAGCCCGAAGCCAGAGTGCTGGTGTTCTCGCCGCAGCAACCAGCGCCCAGCGCGGCGTCAGCGGCGGCTGAGAGCACGGCCCAGCTCCAACATGAACTCCTCGACCCTGATACGCCGCGACCGCTCACAGCGGCGCTGAGCACGCTCAAGCAGCGCCATCAGGTCAGCACGTTGCTCTGCGAGGGCGGCCCGACGCTGTTCAGCGCGTTGCTTCGCGAGGGCCTCGTCGACATGCTCTTCCTGACTATCGCCCCGACCTTGGCCGGCGGCCCAGGGCCAGCGGTGGCCAGCGGGCCACCGCTCGAGCCACCGACGCAGCTACAGCTGGCGGGCGTACTCGAACGCGAAGGCTCGCTGTTCCTGCGCTACGCGCTCACTCGGTGATGCCGAGGCGGTGAGAGAGCTCTCGGCGCACAGTACGCAGCACCTGCTCGCGCAGCGCCTCAGGGTCGCGTCCGAAGTCGCGCACCAGCGTGTCGCGGAAGATCACGATGCGGTCGTGAAAGTAGTCCTCGGCAAGGGTGTCGCCCTGGTATTGCCCATATACGGCGCGGCGACCGCGACCTACCCGGACCCGGGCGCCACCGTCGGCCACGACGATCGCGACATGCTCCAGCGCCCGGTGGAACTCGAGCGGTAGTTCATCGACCGCGGAGCGCACGAGCGCCTTGAAGTCCTCTTCGTCACTCAGGTCGATGTAGTCGTTGTCGTCTTCCCAGTCGTATGCATCGTCGTGGTCCTCCCAGGGACCCTCGACAGCCAGGCGCTCGGCGCGGCGCACGATCTGCTCAAACTCGTCCTCGGGCGCGCGCCAGCCCCCGAGCTTGATCAACACCAGCACGATCGCCCCGCCGATCACGATCGCGCCGAGCCCGACCACCGTGAGGAACTGCACGGTCTCGACCAGCGGCGTCGTGCTGAAGCCCATCGCCAGCGTCATGATTCCGACCGCGACGGTCAGCGCGGCCAGCGCCGAAGCGAGGGCCCCACGCAGACTCGCGGCCGGGCGCATACCGCTACCTCAGGCTTCGGGCGATCACGAGACGCTGAATCTCGTTCGTGCCCTCGTAGATCTGAGTGATCTTGGCGTCGCGCATCATCCGCTCAACCGGATACTCCTTGACGAAGCCGTAGCCGCCCAGGATCTGCACCGCTTCGACCGTGACTTCCATCGCGGTATCTGAGCAGAACAGCTTCGCCATCGCTGAATACTTGCCTAGGTCCGGGTCGTCGCGGTCGACCTTGCAGCACGCCTGGTAGAGCAGCTCGCGAGCGGCGGCGCACTTGGTCTCCATGTCCGCCAGCTTGAACTGGATGCCCTGGAACTCGTTGATCGGTTTGCCGAACTGCTTGCGTTCGCGTGCGTAGGCAGCGGCGTAGTCAGTTGCGCCCTGGGCGATCCCCAATGCCTGGGCGGCGACGCCGAGACGTGAGCGGTCAAGCGTGCTCATCGCGACCTTGAAGCCACGGTTGACCTCACCGATGACGTTGGCTGCCGGCACGCGCACGTCGTCAAATACCGGCGTGCCAGTCGGAGAGGCACGGATCCCGAGCTTGTGCTCGAGCTTGCCGACGCTGAAACCGGGGCGATCCGCCTCGACCACAAACGCGGTGATCCCGCGCGAGTGGCCGGCCTCCCGATCAGTGACCGCAAAGACGCAGTAGAAGTCGGCGATGCCCGTGTTGGTGATCCAGGTCTTGGAGCCGTTGATGATCCACTCGTCACCGTCCTGGACGGCGTAGGTGATCATGCCGCCGGGATCAGAGCCTGCCTCGGCCTCGGAGAGCGCAAAGGCCGGTGACCACTCGCCAGTTGCGCACCTGGGCAGAAAACGCTGCTTGAGTTCCTCGGAGCCGTGCAGTTTGATCGGCAACGTCCCGAGCTCCTGAATCATCAGGATCAGCGCCGTGGAGGCGTCGGCCTTGGCGATCTCCTCAACCGCCATGTTCAGCATCAGCGTGCCAGTGCCGGTGCCGCCGTGCTCCTCATCGAACGGCAGACCGAGGATGTCCTGCTCGGCGAACAGCTTGCGCAGGTCGTGCGGATACTCCGCCTTCTCATCGATCTCCGCGGCGCGGGGAGCGACGCGCTCCCGCGCGATCTGGGCGATCGTGTCGCGGAAGTCCAGATACTCCTGAGGGATCGTGTAGATCTCGGCCAGCGCGGACACAAGCTGAATCCTACCTAGGGCGCAGCTACGGGGCGCTCAGCGGCTCACAGCCCAGGCTGCCAGGCGCTGCGAGCGCCGGGTACGCGTGCTCACGCGTACCCGGTCGCTGCAGAGATTTACCGGCGGTACTGGCTACCAGCCGGCCGGGTGCCGCACTACCCAGCCAGGGCCGGTGGAGGTGCGGGTGGTAGACCAGCGATCGTTACCGTTCTGCGCGCTCTGGGTGGCGGTGTCGAACCAGAGACCCGCGACCTGCATGAACGTGTGGTAGCCGGCCTTCGAGTAGAGCGTGATCCAGTTACCCGCGCCCGCGGTGCCGTAGTTCACGAACTGAGCCGAATCGAGCGGATCGGCGAGCAGCGTGCCGCCGTGCAGCGCGAAGCTCACAGACGCCGAGCAGTCATACCCGGCCACAAGCTGGGTGATGCCGTTGGCGACGGTGTAGTCCTGATGGCCGCCGCCGTAGATGTAAGGCAGGAACGCGATCTGGTTGGCGGCGTCGATCACGTCGATGATCGTTTGCGGCGTGCCCGGAGCGGGTATCGCCAGCCCATCAACCAGAGTTGCGTCGATTTCGGAAGTGCTCTGAGGCGTCGGCACGAAGCCAACGCCACCGCTGTCTGCGCTCGGCAGCACGTCACTGCTTGGGACCACAGCACTCTGATCGGTGGTCACCACGCCCGTCGAACCGAGGCCCGAAGCGCCAGTGCCAGAAGTGCCAGAAGCCGGCGCCGCCTCGGTGATGTGGTTCACGGAGCTGAGCAGCTTCTCGAGTTTCTTCCAGGTCGCCGGACCGGCGACCCCATCAACCTGGAGGTTGTACTTGATCTGGAACTCGCGTACCTCGCGGACCGTCGACCTGGTGAAGCTGCCTGTCGGCAGCACGCTGAAGCCAGTCGCGGTGAGATCGCGCTGCAGCGTCATCACCGTGTTCCCACGCATTCCGAGCGAAATGGTTTGCGTGCCAAAACCCTGCTTGCCCTGCTGAGCCGCTGCGGTCGCGGCCGCGGGCGCTACGACGAAGAGCGCGACCAGCGAGACAGTGAATGCTGCTACGCGGCGGTAACCGGGCACAGCTTTGTAATACGACAAACCAACCCTTTCTCTTTCTGGTGCCTACGGGGTTAGCTGTCGGGCTCGCGCTGAAAGAGCTTGCGCTACGCCGCACCTTCGCGGCGATTCGCCCCTAGAGCCGCTACGTGCGGCTCAACAACTGGGTTCCCCCGCTCCCTCGCAACTGTGTGCAAGGGACTCGGCTGGGTATGACTGCGCGGCAGCATAACACGACACAAACACAGAATGGGCTGCTCCTGCATACAACAAGTCCCAAAGGCATACAAAAGAAGCCAATTCCGTGCTTCGAAAGGACCGGCTACAGTCCTTTTCGTGGACTACACACCCGCACAGGTTGCTGAACTGATCGCCAATGGTGACATCCAACTGATCGACGTGCGCCAGCAGCATGAACACGACGCCGGCCACATCGCCGGGTCGCGATTGATCGAGTTGGCCGACCTGCCGGCTCAGGCACCGACGCTCGACAGCAACCTGCCAGTGATCTTCTATTGCCGCAGCGGGGGCCGCTCAGCCATGGCAACAGACGCACTCGCGCAGGCTGGCTACGACGCCCACAACATGGCCGGAGGGATGCTTGAGTGGCATTCCGCCGAACTCCCGATGGAGCCTGCCGACGGCTTCGTCGCAGAGCCCTAGCCCAGATCCCGGCCGCAGCTTCGCAGCCGTTAAGCACCAACGGCCGCGAGCTCGATGAGCTGCGGCCGCAGGGCAGGACTACCGTGAGGCCCTTGCGGACCTCCGTGGCTTAGAGACGCGTGACGTTGATGGCCTTCGGCCCCTTGGGACCAGCCTCTTCCTCGTACGACACCTTCGCGCCCTCGGCCAACGAGCGGTAACCGTCAGCCTCGATTGACGTGTGATGCACGAAGAGGTCGCGGCTGCCTTCGTCAGGCGTGATGAAGCCGAAACCCTTCTCGTCACTGAACCACTTAACTGTGCCTGTTGGCATGCTGGAGTACTCCTCCGTAGCTCACAGTGCTGCTCCCGCGAGGACGTCTCCCGTCACCATCGGTGCCTGCACCTGCTCTGTCCCGTCTCCTAAAGACGAGCTTACTTTCGGGACGCTATCACGCGATAAGCGTCGATACGAACAGCAATCACCAGTGTTTACGGCGTGAACACAAGCTTTGTCAGACGCTGCGATCAAGATCGCGCCAACACCGCACCGATAATCTCGACCCAAACGCTTTGAAGACGCTCCGGGGGCAATAGTTGCGCTGGCTGGTCGACGGCATGAATGTGATCGGCACGCGCCCGGACCAGTGGTGGCGCGACCGCGACGCCGCGATGCTGCGTCTGGTCGACCAGCTCGAACGCTGGGCCGCCAGTGAGGGTGAAGACGTGACCGTCGTTTTTGAGCGGCCGCCCTCCCCTCCGATTCGCTCGACCGTGATCGACGTGGCCCCCGCTCCCAGACCCAAGCGCGACGCTG
>PLES01000060.1 GCA_003137075.1 Solirubrobacterales bacterium | reverse complement strand
GGTCGGCGGTCGGCCGATGCCCTGCCGCTCGTCCCCCGGCGAGACCGGCCGCGGGCGCAGCGCATCACTTGCGACCTGGTAGTGGCGATGCACGCGCCGGCTGAGGAACACGAGCGTCGGGATCACGAGCACGACGACCCAGGCACCGGATGTGAACTTGGTGATCGCGGCGATGATCGCGACCACCGCGGAGAGCCCCGCGCCGAGCGCGTTGATCGCAAGGCCGCGCCGCCAGCCACCCTCGCGGTGGCGCAGCCAGTACATCACCATCGCGCTCTGGGCAAGCGTGAACGCGACAAACACCCCGACCGCGAACAGCGGGATCAGCGGCGCGGTCTGCCCGTCAAAGGCGGCATAGAGCACGGCCGCCGGTACGGCCAGCACGACGATCCCGGAGGTGAACGCCAAGCGATCACCCATATGCACGAAGGTCAATGGCGCGAAGCGGTCGCGGGCCACGAAATAGAGCAGCCGCGGAAAGCCGTTGAAGGCAGAGTTGGCGGCGATCAGCAGCACAAGCGTCGTGGCCAGCTGCACGTAGTCATAGAGCACACCGCTGCCGAGGCTGCGATGCGCCATCTGCGAGAGCACGGTCTGGCCGCCGGGGCTGGCGCCGTCGAGGTGCGCCACCACAACCACGCCGATGAACATCGAGACGAGCAGCCCGATCATGATCGAGAGCGTGCGACGGGCGTTGTCAGCCGCGGGCGGCTGGAACACCGGCACCGAGTTGGAGATGACCTCGATGCCGGTCATCGCGGTTGCGCCGGATGAGAACGCACGCAGGATCAACAGCACGCCGAGGCCCTCTGTCGCGGCGTGCGGGATCGGCGCCACCGGATGGAACGAATGGCCGGCGGACTTCACCAGTCCAACGATCACGACCAGAAAAATGGCGGCGATGAACATGTAGGTCGGGGCCGCGAACAGCGCCCCGGCCTCGCGCGCGCCGCGCAGATTGCCGGCCACCAGCAGCAGGATCATCGCCAGGCCGATAGGCACCGTTGCCGACGCCAGTGACGGGATCGCGGAGCTGACGGCCGCTACCCCGGCGGCGACCGAGATCGCCACGGTGACGATGTAGTCGACGGTCAGGCCGGCACCGGCGAAGAGGCCCCAGACCGGCCCAAGGCTGTCACTCGCGACCACGTAGGAGCCGCCGCCGTGAGGATAGGCCTTGATCACCTGCCGGTATCCGAGTCCGACCGCGAGCATCAACAGCACGATCACCGCGCCTAGGATCAGTGAGAGTTTGAGCTCCGCGGTACCGGCGAGCACGAGGATCGCCATCATCGCCTGCGGACCGTAGGCGACCGATGAGAGCGCGTCCGGAGAAAGCACCGGCAGCGCCAGCGCCTTGCCCATGCGCTCGCCGGCGACCGCGGTGCTGCGCAGTGGCGGGCCGATCACCAAGCGCCGTAGGCGATAGACGAACTGAGCGCTGGTTGTCTCACCCTCATCGGCGATCGGCGTCGCCTCCAGATCGCGGGACTTGCCGCGCCGGGCACTCTTGACATGGATGAAGCGGGCGCCGCGATGCTGCTCGTACGGCGTGAACTCGAGCGCCGGGTCGACCGGCAGCGCCCGCTGAATCGCCTCGCGCTGACCGGCTCCCTGGGGCCACTGGCGCCCGGCTTCCCGCAGACCACTGATCGCGTGCTCGTCCAGGGGAAGTAGCTGCGCGCCGGCCGTGACCGAGGCGTCGGGCGTGCCTCGCGAGCCGCCGGTCGGGCTCACATCCTCACGGTCGCTCATCGTCGCATCACACTAACGATGAGACCTAACGGCCAGCTGACCGCGCACCCGCTTGAATGCGTCAGGTCCCCAAGCAGGAGTGAAGCGATGAGCGGTGAGATGGTTGATGTTCAGACTCCGGACGGCGTCGCCGACGCCTACCTCGCAAGGCCGGACGCTGATGGTGACTACCCAGGCGTGCTGCTGGTAATCGACGCCTTTGGTTTGCGGGATCAGATCAAGACGATGGCCGACCGTATCGCCAGTAAGGGATATGTGGTGCTGGCGCCCAACCTCTTCTACCGGATTGGCCGCGCCCCGGCGTTTGAGCTTCCCGACATGAGCACGCCCGAAGGTCGCGCGGAGATGATGACCAAGATCATGCCGCTGATCGTCGCGCTGACCGACGAACTGATGGTCAGCGACGCCGACGCCTACCTCGGCTTCCTGGAGCAGACCAGTCGCGGCCCGGTCGCGATCACCGGCTACTGCATGGGCGGACGCATCGGCTGGACTATCGCCGCCGCCTACCCGGAGCGGGTCGCCGCACTTGGCGCCTTCCATACCGGCCGGCTGGTCACAGAGGACGAGCACAGCCCCCACCTCGCCGCGGACAACGTCAAGGCCGAGCTCTACTTCGGCTTCGCCGACAACGACGCGAGCGCGACGCCTGAGCAGATCGCAACGCTTGAGAGCGCGCTGCAGTCGGCGGGCGCCACCTACCGCGCAGAGATCTATGAGGACGCGCCCCACGGGTACACGATGAAAGACACGGCCGCTTACAACGAGGCCGCCGCCGAGCGCCACTACGTGGAGCTGTTCAGCCTGCTCGAACGCACCTTGTCCTGACGTCAGCGGGTAGAGCGTCAGAGCCGCTGGCCATGCGGGCCAGCGGCTGAGTGGACGTCAGTCGTTGATGTCGAGCGTGGTGGTGATCGCCGGCAGCTGCGCGTCGGGGTCGGCGTGCTCATTCGGTACGACGGCGGTGCCGAGCGCGAAGAACTCGATCACGTGGCTGCCCCAGCCGTGGCTGTTCTCGTTGAGCTTGACCTCGACGATGCCCAGCACGCCGTCACCGATCGCCTCTGCTTCCTTCTGCATGCGCTCCATCGCCAGCTCGCGGGCGTCGTAGAGCGCCTGGGTGTACTGCTCGAGCTCGACGTTCTGACCGGTCTGCTTCATCGACTGCATCATTCCGCGGTGGGCCACGTGGTAGACGCAGTTGCCCATCACCAGGCCGACCGGGCGCTTGCCGGTCTGCATCAGCGTCCAGAAGGCCTGGCCCGAGAGGTCGCTGGTGAAGGGACGGCCGTTCGGGGCGCGGTGGACCTTGCCGCCCTTGTGCTTGATCGCGGTGCCGATCGCGATGAACTCAGCCATGTCGGCGCCCCACTCGTAGCGGCCGACGTCGAGCCGCACGCCAACGATGCCGTCGGCGCCGAGCTGCTCGGCCTCTTCCTCCATGCGCGTCATCGCCAGCTCGCGGGCGTTGTACATCGCCTGCGTGAGCACGCCCATCTCCTGGCTGGTCTTCCAGTTCGCCTGCTGGTAACCGATGTGGTAGATGCTTGAACCGACCACCAGGCCCACGGGCTCAAAGCCGGCCTTCTCAACGCAGAGGTACTCGTTCACGGAGAGGTCGGAGGTGAACAGCCCGCGCGCGTTCATCCGCAGACGCTCACTGGCGTGCTCAGCCAGCCCCTCGGTGCTCGTCGGATCGTATGCGGACATCAGTTGACTCCTTGTGATCTGTCTACCGCGGCGACGCTAGGCGCCGAGGTTGATTGACATCATCGGCACACCCAGCGGATGCGGGTGTGGGTCATGGGCACCGAGCGCGACGGCCGTGCCAAGTACGTGCATCGAGACGATGAAGTAATGCTGGCGGCCGTAACCGGCACCGCGCTCAATCTCGTGGTGGTCGATGTTGTGGCGCAGGCCCGAGATCACCATCTCGTTGGCGCCGACCGCGTTCGCCTGGCGCTTGACCTCCTCCATTGCGAGGTGGCGCGCGACCGAGACCGCGCGGCTGACCTCGGGCAGCTCGGTGTTGCCCCACCAGGCGCCCATCATCTGGTTGGCCTGCATGCCGAGCGCGGCGCAGACGACCGCGGTGTGGCCGATCACGTCGAGCGTCTCGCCGCCGATCTGGCGCAGCTTGACCACATCCTGGGCGTCGAGCGTGCAGAGTCTCGCTCCCGTGCCGCCGGCGCGCGCGAACGCCATGTCGCGCACGGCGGTGCCGAAGATCGCGTACTCCACCTGACCGGCCTCGCCGAGGAACGACTTGGCGATCAGCTCGATGCCGAGCACTGAATCGGCGCCGGCGAAGTCCGCCTCCTGGCGCAGACGGCCGAACGAGCGCTCGCGTGAGAGGTTCCAGGGCGTGGCCATCGATGGCACTTCGCTGATGCCGCCGCCGAAGCTGCCCCAGCTGTAGTTGCTCCAGCCGTGCTGGACCACGGAGGAGCCCATCACCTGGGCGATAGGCGTCAGGCCGGCGGCCTGGCAGATGGCGTACTCCTTGGCGGTCAGGTCGCTGTTGAAGACGGGGGCGTCAGAAGCCGCGACGCGCTTCAGGCGTTGCTCGGCTCCGAGCGGGATGCCGCCGGCGGCGATCCGCTGCAGATCGACCGCGGCCGCCTGCTGATCCTCTTCGCTGAGCGGTGCCGGCGCTGAGTTGCGTTTTCCAAAAAGCGGCATGCTTAGTCGATCCTCCCACATATCGGTGGGCTGGTTTTAAGTTGCGCGTAAGACCTTTGCGCCTAATCTGCGCAGACGATGCACACGCTGAGGGTCGCGATCGCTGTCATCTGGGTCGTCTTCTTGATCGGCTGGGGGGTCGCCGCGGCGAGCGCGAATGAGAGTGTCGGGCCGCGACGCGGCGTGGTGCGAAGCTTCACCGTGTTAGCTGCCTTTCTGCTGATCCGCTTTGGCCACTTCGGCGGCCTCAGCAGCCGAAGCCCGGTGCTGGGCGTGATCGGCGCGGCTCTGTTTGCAGCCGGAATCGCGGTCGCGGTCTGGGCGCGCGTCTATCTGGGACGCAACTGGGGCATGCCGATGACCCAGCGCGCCGAACCCGAGCTGATCACCTCAGGTCCCTACGCCCGGGTGCGCCATCCCATCTACACGGGCATCCTGCTAGCGCTGCTCGGCAGCTCGATCGCCATCAACGTGATAGGCATCGTGCTGGTGCTGGCTTTGGGCGCAAATTTCTATTACTCGGCGCTGGTCGAGGAGCGCAACATGGCCGCCAGCTTCCCCTCCGAGTACCCGGAATACCGGGCTCGAACAAAAATGATGTTGCCTTTTCTTTTGTAAGAGAGGTGACGCGCAACTTATATAAGAAGTCCGTGTTGGGATGAGTGACGCACACACTTTGGGGAAAGGAGCTGTGAATGTTCACTCGTCTATCAACGAGATCATTAGTAGTGACGTTATTGGGTGCAATCGTTCTGGCGGCGCCGAGCGCAGCAAGCGCTGCGCCGCACCCGCATCACAATCGCGGTCTCACGATCGCGACCACGACAAACCCGCTCGTAGCGGGTGAAGGAGTCCTGATCTATGGACGCCTTCAGGGCTTTGACAGCGGTGGGCAACGAGTCCTCCTGTTCCACCGGATCAACCCAGCCGCCAGCTTCTCGCTGATCGGTGTTACGCGTACCAACGCAGCCGGTTATTACGAGTTTGTTCGCACCGAGGGCATCGTCAATTCGAACCGCAACTGGTATGTGGTCGGGCCCGGCGGCACGCACAGCCACACGCTGCACGAGCTGGTCTCGGCGATCGTTACGCTGAGCACCGCCAACCCGACATCAACTACCGGGCAGGCAGTGGATTTCACAGGGACCGTGTTCCCCGCCCATCCGAACGAGCGGGTGCTGCTGCAGGAGCAGGACAGCAGCTCCGGTGACGGTTGGCACACGATCGCGAGCGGGCGCACCGACCCGACCTCCGCGTTCAACATCGCGACCAAGTTCAAGCTGGCCGGCAGCTATACGCTGCGCGCCTACTTCCCCGGCGACCCGCGCAACATCGCGGGACAGTCTGATCCGGTGACGCTCACCGTTCAGCAGCAGCAGAACGCCTCGTTCACGATCAACGCCTCTGCTGCCGTGATCGCCGCGGCCCAGCCGGAGACGATCAGCGGCATCCTGTACTCAGCCGGGTCGACCACGACGCCGGAGCCCGCAGCCACCGAGGTCACGCTTTACGGCAAGCAACATCGCGGCACCTGGCAGCCGCTGGCAACGACCACGACCACCGCGGCGACCGGCGCCTACAGCTTCAGCCAAACGCCGATTCACAACATGGTCTACATCGTGAAGACGACCGACCCGCCGACGCAGGAGACAGCCGAGCTGTTCGTCGGCGTGCAGGACGGGCTGACGATCAATGAGACCCCGGCGACGGTCGACGTCGGCGCACCGGTGACCGTGAGCGGAACGGTCACGCCCGACCACACCGGACATGTCGTCAACCTGCAGCGCCTGAACCAGAGCGGTGACTGGGTCGATGTTGCGACCGGGTCACTGAACTCGAGTTCCGGGTACTCGTTCTCATACGCGTTCGGTCAGCTCGGCACGTTCCAGCTGCGCGTGCAGATCCCGGGCGGCCCGTACAACGTCGCGGTTGCTTCGACGCCAGTGAGCGTTGATGTCTCCGCGGTGGCGCCGGCAAACACGCTGCCGCTGCCTTCGTAGGCCAGCGCTCAGCAGCCGGTTGCTGCATCGGGGGGTGGGGCAGATCGTCCCGCCCCCCGTTTGCGTTCAGGCCCCGTACGAGCGCTCTGGCGAGCGCCGGGAGCGCCGGGCTCGCCTCCCCACGCCCGCTGCATGCGGGGAATCCGGCTTTTGCCGCTTGACAAGCAAAAGTCCAATCAGATATAGCTGTAGTCGTGGAAACTATGCCCGCCCGCCGAACCTCGCGTGATGTACACCTCGAGGTTGAGCAGGTCACCGAGCAGATCAAGCGGCGCAGCCAGTTGAAGCGCACGGCCTATCTGGACCGTATCGGCCGTCTTGCCGAGATCGAGCGCCCCCGCCACGGTGCCGGCTGCGCGAACCTCGCGCATGGAGTCGCCGCCTGCTCCGCGGATGAGAAGGATCTGCTGGCGCGCGGGTCGGTGCCGAACATCGCGCTCGTCTCGGCCTACAACGACATGCTCTCGGCCCACCAGCCGCTCGAGCGCTACCCGACACTGCTGAAGAAGGCGATCCTGAGGGCCGGCGGAATCGCCCAGTTCGCGGGCGGCGTGCCAGCGATGTGCGACGGCGTCACCCAAGGTCGTGCCGGCATGGAACTTTCGCTTTTCAGCCGCGATGTTGTGGCGATGGCGACGGCAATCGCACTGGCGCACGACATGTTCGACGGCATGCTGCTGCTCGGCGTCTGCGACAAGATCGTGCCAGGCCTTGTGATGGGCGCGCTCTCCTTCGGGCATCTGCCGTGCATCCTCGTGCCTGCCGGGCCGATGCCGTCCGGCATCTCCAACGGCGAAAAGGCGAAGGTGCGCGAACTGCATGCCCAGGGCCAGGTCGACGCCGCGGCGCTGCTTGAGTCAGAGCTGGCCGCGTACCACGCGCCCGGCACCTGCACGTTCTTCGGCACCGCCAACACCAACCAGCTGCTGATGGAGGCGATGGGCCTGCACCTTCCTGGTGCCAGCTTCGTGATCGCCGGAACCGCTCTACGCAAAGGCATCACCGAGGCCGCCGGCGAGCGCATCGTCGACCTCACCCGGGCCGAGCAGTACGCGCCGATCGGGCGCGTACTCGATGAGAAGGCCTTTGTGAACGCGATGGTCGCGCTGCTCGCGACCGGAGGTTCCACCAACCACACGATGCACCTCGTCGCGATGGCGGCCGCCGCCGGCATAGACCTCACCTGGCATGACTTCGCGAAGCTCTCATCGGTGGTGCCCTTGCTGGCCCGCATCTACCCGAACGGCAGCGCCGACATCAACGAGTTCCAGGCGGCGGGTGGCACCGCGCGGCTCTTCCAGAGCCTGCTGGAAGCCGGCCTGATGCACGAGGACGTGCTCACGGTCGCCGGCCCCGGGCTCAGCCGATACTGCGCCATGCCGGAGCTGACGCCGGACGGCGTGCGCTGGCAGCCGAACCGGGCGGGCGACGCTGAGAGCGAGAGTCAGAGCTTTGCGGTGCTGCGCACCCCTGCGGAGCCGTTCGCCGCGGACAGCGGCATCCGCGTGCTCGACGGCAACCTCGGCCGCAGCGTCGCGAAGGTCTCCGCGCTGAAGCCCGAGAACCGGATCATCGAAGCTCCGGCACGCGTGTTCGATTGCCAAGAGGACTTCCTCGAGGCGTTTAATCGCGACGAGTTTGTTGGTGACGTGGTGGTCGTGGTCCGCTTCCAGGGGCCGAAGGCGAACGGGATGCCCGAGCTGCACAGACTGACGCCCGCCCTCGGCATCTTGCAGGACCGCGGGCACAAGGTCGCGCTGGTCACCGACGGACGCATGTCAGGCGCCTCAGGCAAGGCTCCGGCAGCCGTGCACCTGACGCCGGAGGCCGCCGAGGGCGGCGTGCTCGCGCGTCTCAAGGACGGTGACCTGATCCGTTTCGACACCGTCGCCGACACGCTCGACGTGCTCGGCGTAGAGCTGTCCGAGCGTGCCATGGCACAGGCACCGGGTAACACCGATGAGGGGACCGGCCGGGAGCTCTTCCGCCTGTTCCGCCAGACTGTGACGGGCGCTGAGGCCGGCGCCTCCGTATTCGCCGTCTGAGCCTCTCCGGAACCATCACAGTGGAATTTCAAGACCTCCTGCGTCAGACGCGGCTAGTTCCGGTGATCACGATCCACGACGTTGATGCGGCTGTCGGACTCGCCACGGCGTTGCGAGACGGCGGCTTGCCTGTGCTCGAGGTGACCTTGAGAACCGATGCCGGGCTCGCCTCGATCGAGCGGATCGCCAATGAGGTCCCGGACGTGGTGGTCGGCGCCGGCACAGTGCTCACGGCCCAGCAGTACCGCAACGCGCGTGACGCCGGAGCCGAGTTCATCGTCTCGCCGGGCTGCACTGACGCGCTGCTGCGTGCCGCAGCCTCCGAGGGTGGCGCGTTCCTACCGGGGGCGGTCACAGCCACGGAGGTGATGAAGCTGCTCGACTCGGACATCTCGCTGCTGAAGTTCTTCCCGGCTGAAAGCAGCGGCGGGATCGCCGCCGTCAAGGCCTTAGGTGGCCCCTTCCCTGAGGTGACCTTCTGTCCGACCGGCGGGATCGACCTGGCCCGAGCACAGCAGTACCTGGCGCTGGCGAACGTCGCCTGCGTCGGTGGATCCTGGATGGTTCCGCTAGAGCTGATCGAGCAGGGCGACTGGGCCCAGATCACGCGGCTCGCCAGCGAGGCGAGCACCGCACTCAGGAGTTGAGCAGGGCCGCCACGCGGTCCGGATCAAGCACGTGGTCGATCACCATGTGGGCCGCACCGATCACGCCGGCCATGTGGCCGAGCTCGGTCAGCACGATGTTCAGATAGCGCGAGGCGACGGGTGTGCAGGTGCTGTAAACGGCCTCTCGCACTGCCGCGAAGACCTGCTCGTGAGCCTCTGCGAGCTTGCCGCCGATCACCACTGATGTCGGGTTCAAGAGGTTGACCGCGTTGGCCACCGCGGCGCCGACCAGCCGGCCGCTGTTGCGCACCTGTGCGGTCGCCTCCGGGTCTCCGTCACGGGCCAGTCGCACCACGTCCGGCGGCGTCGCCGCGTGCCCGCCCATGCGCTGGGCGATCGCCCACCCGCCGGCTACAGCGTCGAGACAGCCGATGTTGCCGCACCGGCAGATGGCGCCCGAGTCTGGCTCCACCACAAAATGCCCGATGTCACCGGCGGCACCGCGCTCACCGCGCAGCACTTCACCATCGATGATCACGCCTGCACCGATGCCGCTGCCGATCTTCACGAAGATCATGTGCCGGTCGGCGCGCCGCGCGGCACGGTGCTCGCCGAGCGCCATGATCCGGGCGTCGTTGTCGACCAGCACCGGGCAGCTGGCGACGTCGGCGAACATCTGCGGAACGTCCGCGGCGTCCCAGCCGGGCATCGCCGGCGGGTTGACCGGCCGCCCGGTCTCGAAGTCGACGGGCCCGGGAAGACCAATACCAATGCCGAACACGTCCTGCCAGCCGCGGCCCACGTCACGCAGCAGCTCAGCGAACCGGTCCTTCACCCAATCGAGCACGATCTCAGGGCCTTGCGCGATCTCAAGCGGGGCGGTGTGTTCGGCGAGAGGCCGGGCCCCGAGGTCGCAGACAGCCAGATGGCATCCGGTCTGTCCAAGGTCGCCGACCAGCACGACACCGGCCGATTCATTGAAGGCAAACATGCCTGCAGGGCGACCGCCGCTGGACTGAGCGTCACCGGCGGCTATCACCAGATTGGCGTCTGAGAGCACCGCCAACCGCTGCACAACGGTTGAGCGGCCGATCCCCAGACGGTCGGCCAGTTCGTTGCGGGTGGTTGCCTCGCGCGTCCTGATGAGGCTTAGGACCGCACCAGATGAGCCAGGTTCAGCCATGGCCGCACCATAGCCGTACTTGTGAAAAACCGGCATTCAGCGCAACAAAAGCCCAACAGATGCGCTTGCGCACGAAACCAGAGTCAGGGAGACTCGCGTACATGAGCGGACTACGTGAAATCAGCCTTGTAGTAGTTCCGGTCTCCGACCAGAACAGGTCGATTGCGTTCTATGTGGAGAAGCTGGGCCTTGAGAAGCGCACAGACCAGGAGTTCGGCGGAGGCATGCGCTGGGTGGAGGTCTACGCACCGGTCGGAACGGCCGGCATCTCGCTGGCGATCCCACCGCCTGGCCGAGAGGTGACATCGATCAACACCGGCATCACCTTCCAAACCGACGACATCGACGCAACCCACGCGGAGTTCAGGGACCGCGGCGTTGACGTCGACGACGAGATCACACGCTGGGGCGCTCCTGTTCCGGACATGTTCTGGCTACGGGACCCCGACGGGCACTCGCTGCTCGTCGTGCAGCCGGTCGGCTGAGCGGTACCGCGCCCGGGGCGGCGGCCACGGGGACGCGGGTGACAGCCGCTGCAGGACGCTTCTGTGTTGCTTCTCACACGTCAAGCAACGTTTTCCGGTGGCTCGAGCACGCGCGGGCAGTACGAGCTTTCCTGCCGCTGCAAGAACTCTTGCGGTTGGCCAATCGGCCAGCTGCAATGCAGAGCCGGACTTGACATCCAAATCGTATGTCCGTTTACTTTCACGCTTGAGGCTCAAGTTTCAGTGGCGGGTCATTCGGATGGATGGCACCGACTGAGACAAAACTTTGCACTACGCGCCGGGGGGCTGCGGAGCCAACCGGGACGACTTACTCAGGGACGGGTAACCGAAGGACCAGAGCCAGACATCGACGACGGTTAATCCGGAAGCCCACTTACGAGGTTTCAGATTGCCGCTCAGATACAGAAACATAAGGACGGAACCAGGGTCTACGGCCACTTGACCCATCGGTTGAAGCAAGGACCGCCGCCTTCCGGACCAGCGGGAGATGGCGTGGCTCCATCTAGCGAGTGCCCGGAAGGCACTCGCAGGGCTACGGCCCACCGACCAAACACGGATAGAAAGGCCGGGCGGCAACATGAGTATCACCATCGAGAGGCGACCCGAAGAGTTCATGGACGCCGCTGAAACGCAGACACAGTGGCCGACCTCAGGCCGGTCGCCTTACTACCGCATCACGGGACGAGAGCGCCGCAACGCCGAACGGCGAGCGCAGCCTACGGTAAGCGTGATCATCCCGACGCTCAACGAAGAGAAGAACCTACCGCACGTTCTGGGTCGGCTACCTGAGGGCATTACCGAGGTGCTCATCGTCGATGGACATTCCACCGACGACACGATCGCAGTAGCCAAGACACTGCGCCCCGACGCTCGGATCATCCTCCAGGACCGGAAGGGCAAGGGCAACGCCCTGGCCTGCGGTTTCGCGGCAGCGAGCGGCGACATCATCGTGATGATCGACGCTGACGGTTCTACCGACCCGGCCGAGATTCCGGATTTCCTCGCACCACTCAGCGCCGGGGCCGAGTTTGTCAAGGGGTCGCGGCACATGACCGGAGGCGGCAGCGCGGACATCACGCCGCTACGCAGCGCCGGCAACCGTGTGCTGGGGTTTGCGGTCAACACTCTGTTTGGCACGCAATACACCGACCTCTGTTACGGCTACAGCGCGTTCTGGCGGCGCTGCCTACCGAATTTGCAGATCACGTGTGATGGCTTTGAGGTAGAGACCATCCTGAACGTGAGGGCCGCCAAGGCCGGATTCAGGATCGCCGAGGTCCCTTCGTACGAGCAGGAACGGATCCATGGGCTCAGCAACCTCAACGCGTGGAAGGACGGCAAGCGCGTCGTGAGGGCGATCATGACGGAGCGTTTCTCCCGCCTACCGGCGCCGACCGACGACTGGATCCCGAGCTTCGACGAGATAGCCGGCGTTAGCGCCGGCAACGCCGTATGCAAGCCGGCCCAGGTGAGCCCTTCGGTACCCCAGGCCGGCCTCGTCGCTTTCTAAAGATGAAGCAATCGGAATAGCTCGCCTTGCGGCGGCGAGCTATTCCGCCCAGACTCGGCGCGGCGCGGGCCGCTCGCTTACGCGGACGCCCTCTGCCAAACGCGGACGTAGGCGAGCCTCATGGTGTCGTCCCTCGCTACCTGGGGCGCGAGTTTCGAGACGGTGTTGGCTATCACCAGGTACATGGGTGCTGACGCCACGCCCTGTGTTACGCCCCCGACCCTGACGCCGTCGTAGTAGTAGGTGATGGAGCCTGGCTCCCAGTCGGCGGCTAGGGTGTGCCAGCCGGGGCGCAGATCGCTGTCGCAGCCACCAAGCCCACTGGGACTCCGGTCAATGGCGCTGTGGTAGTGGAAGCATGCATGGCCGAACAGCCCTTCCATGATGTCGTCCTCGCCATCCTTCGGCCAGACCTGTCCGAGCGTAATTACCTCTGGCCAGTTCGCTATCAGGCTTCCGTATGAGGGGAGGTAGACCTTCACTTCAACGATGCCGTAACGGAATTGGAAGCCGCCTCCGGCTCGCCCATCGCTCGGATTGCTCGAGATTATGGAGCCGCTGTATGGTCTGCGGCCGCCTTCGCATCTGGTTGGCTGAGGCGTCACATTTAGGAATAGGCTGCCATCACCCAGGGATTGGACGTTCTGAGAGCGGTAGCACGCCGACTCGTTTTGGTTAATCGGGTTGGTGATTCCGGTCCCGAACCAACCGGGCCGCCAGATCGTCGTGTCCAGCGAACTCGTGTTGAATTCAGAGTTGAGCGCGAGCGTCCAATCGCCCGCTACTCCTGTGGGCTTTGGAGCAGCAGCGACGACACTAGGTGATGGGGCCGCGACCGCCTGATTCACGCTCGCGCTGCCGAGCAGCGCGAGCATCAAGATGAGCGTGAGTGTTGCCAAGCCGACCGGCAGCACACGGAGTCGTCTCAGACCGAACGCAGTATCGTGATTAATCGCTCTTTGTCTCACCGTGCGGCCTAATGGTAGTGACCGGCCGTCTGTGCTTGGATCTGGTCGTTTGAGAGCTTCAAAGCCCCGAGAGAATGGGTGCCCGCAGCGTGCCGGTGCCGCGACTCGGACACACGCCGGAGCAGGTGGTCAAGAACTGGCGGCTTAGTTGCGCGAAACGCGGAGGCGGGTCACTCGCATGAGGTCTGGGTTGGCGACCGCCGCAGACGCCGGTCCGCAATGACGCTGCGCAGATAGGCCCTTGGGCCGCTCCGCATCCCGCGCCGCAACTCTGCTGTAAGGAAGCCAGGCGCAGGCCCTCGGTCAGCATCCTGATGCGAGGCGCCCCGCGTTCTGAAATAACGCAATGCGGGACCTGCCATCCGCGCCAAGCCCAGACTTGCGACCGGATGGTGATGCAGACACCACACCAGGTATGCGGTCGTGCCGACGCCGTAGGAGCGCATCTGTCGACACAGACCTTCCTCGTCGCGACGGTGCTCGTGCCGAACCAGTGCGGCGGGTTCGTAGACGATCGCTTTGCGGGCAAGAAGTATCTCCGCGAGCATCGCGGTCTCCTCCCCGCCGGCGCTCGGGGTACCAGGCCCAAGAGCGGTACAAAAGCCACCAAGGGCCTTTACGACGTCGCGCTTGAACGCCATATTCACGCCGGCGCCGAGCGTCGGATAGGGATAGAGCGGATGGCGCCCACCCAGCTCACCTAGCCGGTACGCCGTCCGGGTGAAGCTGCGGCCCCTGTTGAGGCCGTTGAACATCTCCGCCCAGTCCTGGGCCCTGGTTTCGAGTTCCACTGGGACCGTGAGTCCGGTCACACACACTACGTCGGGCGCTGACGCAAAGCCCGCAGCGATCATGCGGAGCCATTGCGAGTCAACAATTGCGTCGTCGTCGGTGAACGCGATTAGTTCGCCAGAGGCAGCCATCAGCGCACAGTTGCGAGCCCTGGTCAGGCCCGGAATCGGCGCGACCACGCGTCGCACAGGCCTACGCGGATGTTGTGGGCGCACGGCGAGGGCTTTTGCGAGTAAATCGTCTTTGGGCGCGTTGTCGACGACGATGATCTCAACCGCGCCGTCGTAGTCCAAGGCTTCGAATGAGGCGACCGTTGCGAGCGCCGCGTCTCCACGACCGTGTGTACAGACGACGACCGTGGCGGAGGGAAGCGCGGGACTCCTATCCTCTTGTGCCGGCGGCGGTGGCGACGCACGTCGTGCCTCATCCAGTGCCTGCTCGTAGACCTCCGCTGGCAATTTCCCGGCCTCTACGGACAACTCGTCGCGTGCCACAGGCGTGCCATTTTGCCTGAAAAGCAGCAGCACTTTTCGGTAGCGGTCGGCAACTTGAATCTCTGCCGGAGGGGCGGACAAGTCCACGTCCAGCACCGCGATTGGTCCACGCCAACAGTCAGAACGCGTATCACTGGCGCGCTGCAAAGTTTCGCTACCTAGGCCAAACCGCACTGTCATTGTTATGGCGGTTATAGCGGCCACAGGCGCTGCAGCGGCCCCAGCCCCGGCGGTTCGGTGCCGGTCAGCTCACGGTAAAGGTGCCGGACCACGCGCCTCGCGTCGCGGCCGATGACGCCCATGCACGGTGCGTAGCCAAGAAAACGCAAACCCGGCTGCAGGGGAACTCCCTGAAACTCGAACGGCATGCCACCTTCGTCGAGCACGTCGAGATGACCCACGAGTGGCTCCAGCCCGGTCTTGAATCCTGTAGCTGCGATGACCACGTCCGGCTTGAGGGTCGTGCCGTCGGCTAGCCGCACACCGTCAGCGTCAACCGCGGCTACTCCCGCAACAATCTCGAAGTCGCGCGCCTTGATCGCCGCGATGATGCCCCGGTCCACTATCACCGGGGCGTCTCCTTCGTGCAGTCGGGTGAAAATGCCCACCTCAGGTGGTACCAGCCCCCAACGGCTGAGATCACCGACGTTGAGCCGCTGAATAAACCGTCCGATGGGATCAGCGATCCAGTTCGGCAGTCGATATAGCGCCGCTGCAACAAAGTCAGTTGGCAACCCGAAGGACAGTTTGAGGAGCAGGTTCGGCGGCGTTCTCACCGCTACCCGGACCCGGCGGGCGCCACCCTGCGCCAGGTCCCGTGCGATGTCCAGACCTGAACATCCGCTGCCAACGACCAGAACGTCGCAATCGCGGAACGGCTCCGGGTTGCGATAATCGTAAGAGTGCAGGATCCGCCCGGGGAACTGCTCGTGGCCGGGCCACGCCGGGACCCAGGGCGTGTGCTGGTGCCCGATCGCGACGATTACCTGGCGCGCTGTTAGCGGTCCTTCGGAAGTCGACACCAGCCACCCGTCCGCAGACGGGTTGATGCGGTCGACCTCAAG
>PLES01000110.1 GCA_003137075.1 Solirubrobacterales bacterium | reverse complement strand
ATCGCGCTCTTCCACTCCGGCACCACCGGCATCGGGGCGGGCATGCCCGGCGGCGGCGGCGTGCGCCTGAAGTACTCGAATCCGATGGCCGTGGATGACGTCGCGGCTGACTTCCCCGGCTTGGACATCATCCTCGCCCACCCCTCGTTCCCCTGGCAGGACGAGGCGCTCGCGATCGCCGTGCACAAGCCGAACGTCTACATCGATCTTTCTGGATGGGCGCCGAAGTACTTCCCGGCCAACCTGATCCAGTACACGAACACGCAGCTCAAGCACAAGATGCTGTTCGGTTCCGACTATCCGCTACTCACGCCTGAGCGCTGGCTCAAGGAGTTCGCCGAGCTCCCGATCAAGGACGAGGTCCGGCCGCTGGTGCTGAAGGAGAACGCGGCCAAGTTGCTGAAGTTGCGAGACTGACGTGCTGGGCGACGTCCTCTGGCAGCCCCCGGCTGACCTACGCGAGAGCACTGAGATCGGGCGTTTCATGGCTTGGCTGGCGGCTGAGCGCGGTCTCGACTTCGCCGACTATGACGAGCTCTACCGATGGTCGGTTGACGACCTTGAGGGGTTCTGGAGCGCGACTGCCGAGTTCTTCGAGGTCCGCTTCCACACGCCATACGAACGCGTGCTGGCCGAGCGCAAGATGCCCGGCGCCAAATGGTTCACTGGTGCCGAGCTGAACTACGCCGAACACCTTGTCGGCCGTGACGAAGACCACGACCGCAACGCGGTTGTCGCACGCTCGCAGACACGAGCGCAGATCGAGCTGAGCTTCGGCGAGTTGCGCGAGCAGGTCAGCCGTGCCCGCGCCGGCCTGCAACGGCTCGGCGTCGGTGAGGGCGACCGCGTTGTCGCCTACATGCCGAACATCCCTGAGACGCTCGTCGCCTTCATCGCGACCGCAAGCCTCGGCGCCATCTGGTCGACCTGTGCCGCCGAGTTCGGCCCGCGCAGCGTGATCGACCGCTTCGCGCAGATCGAGCCCAAGGTGCTGCTGGCGGTGCCGGGCTACGGCTACCGCGACCGCTACGTCTCGCGCGAGCAGGAGGTCGCCGCGATCCGCGCCGGCCTGCCGAGCGTTGAGCACGTGGTCGGCGTGCCCTACGGCAGCGGCGAACTCCCAAGCGACGCCGTCACCTGGGAGCAGCTGCTGGCCGAGCCAGGGCCGCTCGAGTTCACGCCGGTGGCATTCGATCACCCGCTCTACGTGCTGTTCTCCTCGGGCACGACCGGCCTGCCGAAGGCGATCGTGCACGGCCATGGCGGGCAGCTGCTCGAGCACTTCAAGAACCAGGGCCTTTTCTGGGACCTCAAGCCCGGCGGCCGGCTGCTGTGGTTCTCCACCACCGCCTGGATGATGTGGAACGCGCTGGTCTCGGCGTTGCTAATGCGGGCCTCGATCGTGATGCTCGATGGAGATCCCACATGGCCAGATCTGCTCGAGCAGTGGCGGATCGCCGAAGAGCTGCGCCCGACGACGATGGGCGCCAGTTCGGTCTATATGGTCGCCTGCCGCAAGGCCGGGCTGCTACCCGGCCGGCTGCTCGACCTGAGCTCGATCCGCACCTTCTGCACCGCCGGCTCGCCGCTGCCGGCCGAGGCCTACCGGTGGGTCTACGAGCATCTCGACGCCAGCACGCTGATGATCAACGGCTCCGGCGGAACCGACGTCTGCAGCGGCATGGTCGGTGGTTCCCCCGCCCAACCGGTCTTCGAGGGCGAGATCTCCGGACCGTCGCTGGGCGTCGACGTGAAGGCCTTCGACGCCGACGGCAACGTCGTGGTTGGCGAGCTTGGGGAGATGGTGCTGACCTCGCCGATGCCGTCGATGCCGGTCGCGCTCTGGGGCGACACCGACGGCAGCCGCTACCGCAGCGCCTATTTCGACCGCTACCCCGGCGTCTGGCGTCAGGGTGACTGGATCAAGTTCGACGAGCGCGGCAGTTGCGTGGTCACCGGCCGCTCCGACGCGACCCTCAACCGGGGCGGGGTGCGGCTCGGTACCGGCGAGTTCTACAGGGTCGTGGACGAGTTTCCAGACGTCGAAGATTCGCTCGTGGTGCACTTGGAGGACGACGACGGTGGCAGCGGACAGCTGCTGCTGTTCATCGTCGCGGCCGACGGCAGCTCGCTTGACGAAGAGCTACACGGGCGCATCGCGAAAGCTCTGCGCGGACAACTTTCGCCGCGCCACGTGCCCGACCGGATCGTCGGCGTTCCGGCGATTCCACGCACTTTGACCGGCAAGAAGCTCGAGGCTCCGGTCAAGCGGATTTTGCGAGGCGAGTCGGCCGAAAAGGTCGCCAGCCGCGGTGCGCTGCTGAACCCGGCAGCGCTGGATGCGTTCGTCGCACTGGCCGGAGAACTTCGGCAAGGCCAAAAGGAGTGAGGGATATGATCACCTCAAGGAGAGTTCACCGGGTCGATGCTGGGCTCGGCGGGAGAGAGAGCAGACAGGACACAGTCTCGTGAGCGCCACGCTCGCACCCGACGTGAGCCCGTCTCCGCAGACCGACACCGCGGAGCGCTGGTCTGCGCGCGGCACTGACGTTGATGCCCAGCTCGATTCGTGGTCGGAGATCCTGGCCAATACGCACCTCGGCTTCGAGATCAGTCCGACGCATCGCACGCCGGCGACCTTCTCAGGCGGCGTGGCACGCCGCAGCATCGATGACCTGATGCTCGTGGACTGCGTTGCGGCGCCTTTCCATGGGCATCGCAGCACCGACGTGATCGGCGCCAACGGACCGGCCTCGCATGAGGACGTGCTCGGCTTCCAGTGCGTACACAAGGGCGTTGAAACGGTGCGCGAGGGCGGCCGTGAGATCACGCTGACAGCCGGCCACATCGCGCTCTGGGACGGCCTGCAGCCGACCGACATTGAGATCGTTCAGCCCTTCTACAAGCGCACGCTGCTGTTCCCGCGCAAGAGGGTCTTGGCGGTCTGCCCGCGCTTGGCCGATCTCAGCGGGCTGCCTTCGCTCGACGGCAACGGCCCGGCACGCCTGCTGGTCAGGTACATGAACGCACTGGTCGCGGAGCTGCCCCAGCTCGAACCAGCCGGCGCGACCGCGGCAGCCAACGTCGCGCTCGAGTTGCTGCGCGCCGCGGTCGAGCCGGGACTGTCGACCGGCAAGGCCGCCGAGCGCTCGGCGTTGAGATCGGACATTCGCCGTCACATCCGCGCCCATCTGCAGGACGCGGACCTCGGCCCGACGTCGATCGCCAACGCCTTCGCGATGTCGGTGCGGGCGCTGCACGCGCTGTTCGAGGACGGCGACGCATCGGTGGCCGTGCTGGTCCGCAATGAGCGCCTCCAACGCTGCCTCGAGGATCTGCAGTTGCCCACCGGCGGCTCCGTCACCGATATCGCCTTCCGCTGGGGCTTCTGCGACGCCGCTCACTTCTCGCGGGTGTTCAAGCGCAAGTTCGGGCAGACACCGAGCGAGGTGCGGCACGCGGCGATCGGCGCCCTGCCGACGATCAACTTTTGACTGTGATGCAGGCTGCGAGTGGATCTATGTTGGGCAAGGCCGGGCTGGTCACGGGCGCAGCGAGCGGCATCGGCCGCGCCTGCGCGATCCGCTTCGCGCAGGAGGGCGCCGCCGTGGTGGTCTCGGACCTCGAGTCCTCGCGCGAGCGCGGCGAAGATACCGTCAGGCACATCATCGAGGCCGGCGGGGTCGCCGAATTCTTCCCGTGCGACGTGGCGAGCAGCGCCGACAATCAGGCGCTCGTCAGTCATGTGATAGCTCGACACGGCAGCCTCGATTACGCCCACAACAACGCCGGCATCGGCGTACACCGGCTGCTGCACGAGACCACGGAAGAGGAGTTCGACCGCGTGATAGCCGTGAACCTGCGCGGGGTCTTCCTCGGACTCAAGCATCAGATCCGCCAGATGCTGGCTCAGCCCACCGGGGGCTCGATCGTCAACACCTCATCGAACGCGGGCCTGATGGCGGTGATCGGGCTTAGCGCCTACACCGCCAGCAAGCACGGGATCCTCGGATTGACCAAGAACGCCGCGGTCGAATACGCCAACGAAAAGATCCGCGTCAACGCAGTCTGTCCCGGCGCGATCATGACGCCGCTGATGTCAGACCTGCCGCCTGAGCGGGCCGCCGAGATCCTCGCGCCCCAGGCCATGACCCGACCCGGCGACCCGTCCGAAGTCGCGGCCGCGGTCGTCTGGCTGTGCAGCGACGACGCCTCGTTCGTCACCGGCGTAGCGCTGCCGGTCGACGCCGGCTCGGTCGCCTGGGTCTCAGCCCACCGCGACTGATCACTGCTCGCGGCGGTCGATCACCCGCACGGCCTTGCCGTCGCTGCGCGGCAGGGTGCCCGGCTCGAGGATCGTGATCGTGATCCGCAGCCCCATCTGCTCCCGCAGCATCGCGGCGGTGCGTGCGCCAAGCTCGATCGGATCGGCGTCGCCCTCGACCTCGCACTCGACCGTGAGCTCGTCCATCAGTCCGGCGCGCTCGACCACGAGCCGGTAGTAAGGGGTGATCCCCGGCATACCGAGCAGCAGATGCTCGACGTTGGACGGGTGCACGTTGACGCCGCGGATCGTGAGCATGTCGTCGTGCCTGCCGCGCAGGTCGAAGATCCGCGCGCTGGTACGGCCGCAAGCGCAGGGTTCGACACCGACCCGGGCAAGATCGCCGCTGCGGTAGCGGATCAGCGGCAGCGCCTCCTTGGTGAGCGTGGTGAAGACGAGCTCGCCCTCCTCTCCCGGTCCGAGCACGCGCCCATCTTCAGGGTCGATCACCTCGGCCAGGAAGTGGTCCTCGTTTATGTGTAGGCCGTCGCGGGCAAACATGCATTCGGCCGAGACGCCGGGACCGCACATCTCCGAGAGCCCGTACGAATTGATCGCGCGCAAGCCCAGCTGACGCTCGATCTCCGCGCGCATCCGCGGCGTCGACGCCTCGCCGCCGAAGAGGCCGATCTTGAGTCCGAGTGTCAGCGGATCCTGGCCCGCATCGCGGACCGCGGCCGCGATCGCGAGCGCGTAGGAGGTGGTCGAGACAAGCACCTCGGCGCCGAAGTCCGCGAGCAGCATCGCCTGGCGAGCGGTGAAGCCACCGGACACCGGGACCACGGTCGCGCCAAGCCGCTCTCCGCCCTGATGAAAGCCGAGCCCGCCGGTGAACAGCCCGTAGCC
>PLES01000031.1 GCA_003137075.1 Solirubrobacterales bacterium | reverse complement strand
GCCTCTCCCAGCCTCATCCCTGGCGCGATGCCGAAAGCCTGCGCGGCATCTGAAACCTCGCCGATCAGCTGCGCGCCACCCGGCTCCGGCGCGATCGCGATCGGCACACCAAGCAATTCGGCGCGATCACCAACGGCGACCTTCAGCTCCAGACGGAGGATCGAGACACAGACGATCAGCGGCTCAGGCGACACGAACATATGTTCCCATTAACCGGGGACAGGTATCAAGACCTCTGGCAGGGATTCGGATCTGGACACAGCACAATCCACGAGAGGACCGGCTGCTCTGACCTGAGCGGCTCTCCAGCGCCGACCAGCTGAGCCAGTGGACGCAGTGGCCCCGTGAAGTTCACGGGGCCACTGGTCTTGACGCGTGGAAATTCCCCTAACCAACGCGCCATCTCTTCGGGTCAGGCTTGGCGGATTCCCTGGGGACGGCGCTGAGAGAGCGAGAGGCCGCCTCCCACCAACATCACCACTATCGCCACGCCGACGCCGGCGCCAATGCCGGCGTCACCCCAATCAAATCCGTTCCCCGCGCTGACGCGCACGACTGTCGGTCCCTCATCCCTCAACGCAGCCATCTGATTCACCGGAGGGTTAACCGGAATGTAAGTGCCATTCTTGGTGACGTTGAACTCGCCCGCAAAGGCAGGGCCCGCAACCCCCAAGGTAAGGACGAGAGCGACGACAGCAACGATGCGACCAATGGTGCTCATACTTTCTTTCTCCTTTGAGCTGTGGCCGCCCGGCGCGACCGATGGCGAAGACTGTGCGCGCCGGCGCCGCATTTGCGGTCAACGGCGGTCAACGGCCGGTAAACGACTCGTTTCAGCGCGTCGGCCTGGAGGTTTCGCAGGCGGGCAATCAGACAGAGCGCCAGCCGTCACTTAGCGACGTTTCACAAAATGGCTGTTGCCGGGTCCAGTGCAAATGCAACGGGCACAACACCCAATACCGTCAACTGCAATACGAGCAAACAGTAAGTGCGACGAAGCCGGCCCGGCGAGTCGGTACGCGTCGTGAACTCTGCCGATCCCGTGGTACTGTCGCGGTCGGGCAAACTGTGATCGAGTTTCAAGTTCTGGGGCGACTTGAGGTGATCGATGGGGATCGCCAGCTGCCGCTTGGCAGCACGGCTACGTCTCAAACCTACGGCGAGCCCTGGGAGACGGGCTGCTGGTCACCGTTGGGCACGGCTACATGCTGGATATTTCCGCCGACCAGGCTGACGAGGATCGCTTTGATTCCCTTGTCGATCAGGGAACGCGAGCGTTCCGCGAGGGCAACGCACGCCAAGCCAGTGAGCGGTTCAAGCAGGCGCTTGCGCTCTGGCGTGG
Organism: Solirubrobacterales bacterium; assembly: GCA_003137075.1. Classification (GTDB taxonomy): domain Bacteria; phylum Actinomycetota; class Thermoleophilia; order Solirubrobacterales; family Solirubrobacteraceae; genus Palsa-465. Next base: position 50,836 of record PLES01000031.1, on the reverse strand, counting down.
ACCACCGCTTGCCGAGTTCGCGTATCAGTCGTTCGCGCAAGCCAGGATTCGCCGTCTTGACGAGGCCCGACTCGCGGCTTTGGAAGGGCGCATCGACGCCGACCTGGCGCTCGGGGAGCACGCACGCCTGGTCCCCGAGCTCGAAGAGCTAGTCCGCAAGCACCCGTTGCGCGAGCGGTTCGCAGGGCAGCTGATGCTGGCTCTTTACCGCTCAGGTCGTCAGGCAGACGCGCTTCAGGTTTATCGCGACGCGCGAGGCCGGCTGGTCGAGGAGCTTGGACTCGAACCGGGCAACGAGCTCCAGCAGTTGGAGCGCAGCATGCTCGAGCAAGATCCGGCGCTCGACATCCGGCGCAGACTCCCAACCGCCGAGGCGACCCGCACGCGGTTGGCACGTGGTGGTCTACTGCTTGCGGCCGGCGGCGTCCTGCTGCTCGTCGCCCTTGTCGCGCTGGTGGTCAAACTGTCCACCGGCGGAACGGTGTCTCTGATCGCCGGACCGAACACCGTCGCCGTGATCAACCCAGCCACCAACACTGTGGCGGCCGAGGTACCTGTGGGCGCCGATCCAGAAGGGATCGCGAGCGACGAGGGTTCGATCTGGGTGGCTAACACATCTGACCACACACTCTCGGACATCAACGTGAGGTCGCGGGATGTCGTGCGTACCCTGGCTCCCGGAGGGACCGTTGATGGGGTCGCCGCGGGCAATGGTCAGCTGTGGGCTTTCAACACCGCCGAATACGGCAACGTCAGCCGGCTCGACCCCACGTTCGGAGCGGTCGTCTCGAGGGTAAAGCTCTCGCGGTTCGCCGGGACGTTCCCGTCCAGTCCCACGGCAGCCGCGGTTGGCGGCCGGTCCGCCTGGTTCGCCGACAACGCGGCCGCGGTGGTGCAGGTCGCAAGCGACGGCTCGATCATTTCAACGACAAGCGTCGGCAATCAGCCAAGCGGAATCGCGGTCGGCGCTAGCTCGACCTGGGTAGCCGATTCGATGTCCGACACTGTCACTCGGATCGAGCCGAGCGGTGACGTGCTGGCAACGATCAATGTCGGCCGCGGCGCGAGCGGGATCGCGGTGGGTGGCGGCGCCGTCTGGGTTGCTGACAGACTGGACAACACGCTGGTCAGGATCGATCCAGCTACCGATTCCGTGACCACGACGATTGCGGTCGGCGCTGCCCCTCGTGGCGTGGTCTGGGGCGGCGGCTCCGTCTGGGTGGCCAACAGTGGCAACGGCACCGTCTCGCGCGTCAACCCCACGACCAACCGCGTTTCGGAAACCATCAGGGTCGGGCAAAGTCCCCAGCAACTGGCATTTGCTGATCATGCGGTCTGGGTCACCGTGCAGGCAAGCCCTGCTCCCCCGGTCGCCGCAGCAGGAAGCCAGCCAGGGGTGATTCGGATCTCGCGCGAGCGCCCCTTCCCATACCTTGATCCAACGCGCATCGGCTCAGCCGACCAGGATGAGATGCAGTTGATGTACGAGACCTGCGCAGGGTTGCTGACATATCCCGATCTCCCAGGGCCAGCGGGTGAGCGCCTGGTCCCTGACGCGGCGACCGCACTGCCCACCGTATCGGCCGACGGCCGCACCTACACGTTCACGATTCGCAAGGGCCTCAGGTTCTCGCCACCGTCGAACGCCCCGGTCACGGCTCAAACCTTCGAGCACACGATCGACCGGGCGCTGAGCGAAAGGAACGCAGCATATGAGCGCGGTTTCTTCGGCGACATCGTTGGAGAGCCGGCGTTCATCGCCGGCCGCACGAAGCGACTCGTCGGAGTGACCTCGCACGGCGACGAGCTGCAGATCCGTCTCACGGCTCCGGCGCCGGACATCACCTCCCGCCTCGCGATGCTCACCTTCTGTGCCGTGCCACATGACACCCCGTATGCCCCTCAGACGCAACCGATACCGGCCGCCGGGCCCTACTACATCGCTGAGAGCAGCCCAGCACAACTGGTCCTAAAGCGCAACCCGAACTACCACGGCAGCCGTCCGCACGTCCCGCGCGAGATCGTCTACAGCTTCGGTGAGGCGTACGCGGATGCGGTCAACAGCGTTGCTTCAGGGCGCAGTGACTATGTCAGCAGCGTGCAGCTCGCGCTCGACACCAACATCCCAGCGTCGCTCTCCTCGCGGCTTGAGCAGCGGTATGGCGCGGGCAGCGTTGGCGCGGGCAGGCCGCCAGCAGTACTTCACCAACCCCACCGTGACCCTCGACTTCTACGAACTCAACCCTGATCGGCCCCTGTTCGCGTCACCGCGCGTGCGTCAAGCGGTCAATTACGCCATCGATCGCCAGGCTCTTGTCGCAGTCGCCGGCCCGTACTACGGCGGGGTGCCCACGGGCCACTACCTCCCGCCCGGAATGCCGGGGTCGCTGCCCGACCCCGTCTATCCGCTCGGCACGCCCGATCTCGTCAAGGCCCGCGCCCTGATGCACGGCCTGCACGCGACAGCCACGATGCTCACCTGTAACACCTCAGCTTGCATCCAGACCGCGCAGTTGATCCAGAGCGAACTGCGCCCAATCGGAATCAAGGTGCACATCGTCTCGGAGCCGATTGACGCGATGTCGATTCGCATGGTGGACAGCAACTCCTGGGACCTCAGCTGGGCGACCTGGACCTACGACTTTGCCGATCCATCTGACTACATATCCGGGCTCTTCGATCCGGCGCTGTATGGCTGGTCCGGTGGCGTCGGGCGACTGGGCCTGCGCTGGATCTCGGCCATCAAGCGAGCGTTCACGCTGACCGGCGAAGCCCGCCTGACCAACTACGGGCGCCTTGACGACGAGCTCGCGCTGCGGGAGGCTCCCCTCCTCGCCTGGGCAACCGAATCAGCTCGAGATTTCTTCTCCGCCCGCATCGGCTGCGAGGTCTATCAGCCGATCTACGGGATCGACCTCGGCCGCCTCTGCACGAGAAAGTGATCCGGCCGAGCAAAATTTTGCCGGGCGCCGTAAGAGCAGAGCAGCGCGGGACGTGTGATCCGCACCATCGGCCATCCTCACCGGCCCGCAGGATCAGGCCGTGAAGAAGTGGCTGAGGCCGAGATCGCGCAGGCCGCGACGGTAGGCGACCGAGCTGCGGTCGGCGGGGATATTGACTTCGAGGCGAGGTTCAAGGGGCAGGTTCTCGGGCTTCTGGATCTCAACGATGGCGCGATCTTCTTCGAAGATCCGGTGGTTGAAGTCGTATACCTCCTCGGCGGGCTGGTCGGTGATGAAGTTCTTGGCGATCGGGGCGAACATGCGAGTCTGGCGGGCGGACACAGGCGATGCCGCGTTCATGATCGAGAGCAGGCCGTCGTCCGGGAAATGCACGACAAGGCTGGCCGTGAACGGCAGGTGCACGTCGAATCGCCGGAGCCACTGAAAGCCGGGCGGCGGCGGGGCTATCGCGGTGCCGTGCGGGTAGTTCGCGACCGTGCTCCAGTAGTCGACGGTGAACCCGTGGTCGTGCAGGACCGGCTTGTAGTCAGGGACAACGGTGTTGTCGGGATCCGCGAACGTCTCGGTGTGGATGAAGCCGAAGTGGGCGACATCAAGAAACCCCTCGAGCTGGCGGCCGGCAAATGCGGCAATGTCGAACGGCGGGCAGGTCAGCTTCTGGAAGCTGTTGTCGTCCCAATAGGGCGCGACGGGGATCGGCGCCGTCACCGCGGGGTCTGCGAGGGTGTCTTCGTGCGGCCGCAGGCAGGTCCAGACGAGCCCGTAGCGCTCGACAACCGGGTAGGAGCGCAGATGCATCCGCAGCGGGATCTTGCCTTCGGGATGGGCGGGGATGTCCATACAGCGGCCGCCCGAACCGAACTTGAGACCGTGGTAGGCGCAGCGGATCCCGCTTCCGTCGCTTTCGCCTGTGCCGGCGCTGAGCGGGACGCCGCGGTGCGGGCAGATGTCGTTCGCGACAACGACCTCCCCGGCGGCGCGGTAGACCACGAGGCGCTCATCCAGGAGCGTCGCACGAGTTGGAGCCGCCGCGATCTCGCGGGACAGGGCAATCGGATACCAGTAGCGGGCAAGGATCGCCCAGTCGTCAGCCTCGAACGTGCACTCCCGCGGCAGCGTGATCACTTCATCAACAATCTCTTCAACAGCAGCCATTACTCAACCTTCTCTCGTCTGTGGCGGAGGCTTCTCGCGACGCCGCCGGGCGACGTCGGGCGCCTGTCAGAACCGGCAGCAAGGTTTGACGAAAGGAGCACGTGAGCACCCCGGCCACACCCCGCTAGGAGAGATGTCTTGCGTCGTGCGCGATCCGACCCGGAGCCCAGGCGGAGGCGTGGGCGCGTTGCCGTAGATCGCAAGGCTGTCGAAGCACAGCCGCAAACTTAGAGCCGTCAGCGCACGCGTCCAATGGACACTCGGCCAATCGCGCGAAGTCTCAGTAGTCCACGCGGTCGGGCTTCGCCTGCCACGCGGCGAAGGGTGCAGTCGGGGCGGTGACCGCGATGTTGGTTACCGCCATCGGCCACTCCGCGCGCGGGGTTGCGAACAACTCGTAGAAGGCAAGGTCGTCAAAGCCCCCACGGGCGGCGTCGTACCGATCTGCTGCGTAGAGCACGCGCTCGACGCGGGCCCAGAGCGCGGCTGCCAGACAGAGCGGGCATGGTTCGCACGAGGTCACCAGCACGCAGCCGGTCAACCGGAAGTCGCCGATCGTCTTGCATGCCGTCCGGATCGCGACGACCTCGGCGTGGGCGGTGGGGTCGTTGGTTGTCGTAACCGCGTTTACCCCGGTCGCAAGCACGGCACCGTCGCGGACGATCAGCGCCCCGAATGGGCCACCGCCGGCTGCGACGTTGCTCACCGCCAGTTCAACTGCCTCGGCGAGCCAACGTGCGTCCTGCTGATCGTCCTGACCCGGCATCATCTGTCACCGAAGCTACTGGACATGAGCTTTACGTCGTGCATCAGCGCCCAGCCCGCGCCGCCAGCTCTACCGCGGCCCGCTTAGCGCCGGCTCCGAGCGCATCGGCGTCGGCGGTCAGCAGCTCCTGCTGCTCGACGATCGCGCGCCCGGAGACCCACAGCCGCTCGAGTGTCGGGGCGCCGAAGACGAGCGTCGCGACCGGGTCGCTGATCCCGTCGCACGAAATCCCGTCGACCCGCCAGAGCGCCAGATCGGCCAGCTTTCCGACCTCGAGGCTGCCGAGTTCGCGCTCGCGGCCCAGACAGCGAGCGCCGCCGACCGTGGCCATCCTCAGCGCTTCGCGGGCGCTCAGCGCGAGCGGCCCGTCGCGGAGCCGGGCGACCAGCAGCGCCTGGTGAAGCTCGTCAACCATGCGCCCCGATTCGTTGGAGGCGGCGCCGTCGACGCCCAGACCCACGGGGACCTGCCGGCTCAGCAAGCGCTGCACCGGCGCCAGGCCGGCGCCGAGCCGCCCGTTGGAGGTCGGGCAGTGCGCAACCCCAGTGCCGGTCATCGCAAAACGCTCGATCGCGTCATCGTCCAGGTGCACGCAGTGCGCCATCCAGACATCGTCACCGAGCCAGCCGAGCCGCTCGGCGTACTGCGTCGGGGTGCAACCGTAGTGCTCGGCGCAGTAATCGTCTTCATCGGTCGTCTCGGCCAGGTGGGTGTGCAGGCGCACGCCCTTCTGACGCGCCAGATCGGCGGCCTCGCGCATCAGGCCCTCCGAGACGCTGAACGGGGAGCAGGGCGCGACCACGATCCGCAGCAGTGACTCCTCGCTCGGGTCGTTGTAGGTGTCGATCGCGTCGGCGGTCGCGCTCAGGATCTCGTCGCGGTCCTCAACGACCGAGTCGGGCGGCAGTCCGCCCTTCGACTGGCCGAGATCCATCGAGCCGCGGGCGGGGTGAAACCGCAGGCCGATCCGCCGGGCGGCGCTGATCTCCGCCTCCATCAGGTCGCCGGCGCGCTTGGGGAACACATAGTGGTGGTCACTGGAGGTGGTGCAGCCGGTCAGCGCCAACCAGCCGAGGTTGGCGGCGGCAGCCGCCTCGACGATCTCCGCGTCGATCCCGGCCCAGATCGGGTAGAGCGTCGTCAACCATCCGAACAGCGTCTGGTCCTGGGAGACCGCGCGCGTGACCCACTGATAGAGATGGTGGTGCGTGTTGACGAGGCCCGGCGTGAGCAGACAGCCGCGGCCGTCGACGTGAATGGTCTGACCATCCCCCGCGCCGGCAAGCGGCCGCGGCGCGGGGCCGGTGCCGACGGCGGCGATGCGGCCGTCCTCAACGATCAGATGGCCATCCTCGTACTCGCTCCCGGCCCCATCGCAGGTCGCGATGTGGCAGTTCTGGACGATCGTCCGGATCATCGTTTGAAGGTAGGTTCGGTGGCCACAGGCGAACTATGGCCTGATGTCTGAAAGAGTCTTTGAATCTTCATCCGGCTGGACCAGGAACACAGTGGTCTGACCAGCTAGCTTGCCCGGCCATGGAGTTGATCCTCGGCGCAAACCAGTACGGCAAGGCCCAGGTGCGGATGGTTGTCGTGGATCGCAGCACGCCGGTCCACAGCTTCGTTGACCTCAACGTCGGGGTGACGCTCTCTGGCGATCTGGAAGACGTGCATCGCGTTGGCTCGAACGCCAACGTCGTTACGACCGACACCCAGAAGAACACCGTGTTCGCGTTCGCGCGCGAGTCGCCTGTCGGTGAGATTGAGGAGTTTGGCCTGCGGCTCGCGCGGCACTTCGTCTCAAGCTTCGCGCCGATCACGCGTGCGCGGGTAAAGATCGAGTCCTCGAGCTGGTCGCGGATCCCGGTAGACGGAGAACCGCACCCTCACAGCTTCGTCGCGGCCGGCTCAGAGCTGCGTATCGCCGAGGTGGTCGTCGACCAGGAGCAAGGTGTTTGGGTGCTGTCCGGACTCAAGGACCTGATCGTGCTGAAGACGACCGGTTCGGAGTTCAGCGGTTACATCAAAGACCCCTACACCACCCTTCAGGAGACAGACGAGCGGATCCTCTCCACCGCTGTCGCTGCACGCTGGCGCCACGGCGCGCTCCTCACCGCCGGGGAGTGGGACGCCTCGTTCGACACCGCCCGCGCAGCGATGCTAGAGAGCTTCGCCACGGTTCACAGCCTCTCCTTGCAGCAGACGCTCTTCGAGATGGCGGGCGCAGCCGTGGCCGCCAGCCCAGGCCTCGTAGAGGTGCGGCTGTCGATGCCGAACCGGCACCACTTCCTCGTCGACCTCGAGCGCTTCGGGCTCGACAACCCGAACCTCGTTTTCCGCTTCGAGGACCGCCCCTACGGGCTAATTGAGGCTCAGATACTGGTCCCAGCCGCACCTGACCCGGGCCCCGCCTGGGAGTCATACCCACTGCTTTGACCCCAGCCGTGGCGGTTACCCTGCGGCCGATCGCTAATCGGCCGCCAGCATCTCGCCGGTCAGATCCAGGTGCTCGCGCATCAGCCGCCGCGCGAGGTCGGCGTCGTGCACGATGATCGCGTCGAGGATCAGGCGGTGCGCGGAGAGTGATCGCGGCGGCTGGCCCTGACGCCCGAGCGACGCGGACGCGATCTGCTCGGCACCCTTCGCGAGCGTCTGCAAGAGATCGGTGAGCACCGGGTTGCGCGCCGCCACGAGGATCGCGGCGTGGAACATGCGATCCCCCTCGATCCCGTCCTCACCAGCCGCGATCGCCGCGTCCATCGTGCGGACAGCTTCGACCATGCGGGCGAGGTCCTGGTCATCACGGTTTCCCGCGGCCAGCTCGGCGGCCAGCGCCTCGAGCGTGTTGCGCACGGCACCCAGCGCCGGCAGCTGGGGGTTGCGGCGGGCCAGTTCGGCGGCGATTGGCGGGATCGTCTCAGTCGGCGAGCGCAGCAGATAGATCCCGTTTCCGTGCTGTACCTCAACCGCCCCGTCGATCCGCAGCGCGGTCAGCGCCTCACGCAGGGCGGTGCGACTGACCCCGAGCATCCGGGAGAGCTCGCGCTCGCCAGGAAGCCGGTCCCCGGCGTCGAGTCCTTCGGCCGCAGCAAGCTCCCGGATCCGCGCAGCGATGCTCGCAAACACCGGTGTGCGGGTGGCGCTGGCGCGCTCCTGTTGGCTCTTTGTGGAGCTCACGGACAGCAATGATCCTATTCGCCACAGCACCTACTTCCAAAGCGCTGACCCGAATCTTCTCCCGATGGAGCACCAGTGGTCAGTCCAATTTCGACCGGTGGCCATACCACTGATCTGCACCGCTGCATAGATTCGGCGCGGTGCCGAATGAACCCGATCGTCGCGTCGCGCTCGCGGCCTACGCCGTGACAAAGCGCTTCCCCGGCGTGGTGGCCAACGACAACGTCGACTTCGAGGTTCTTGGCGGCGAGGTGCATGCGCTGCTCGGTGAGAACGGCTCGGGTAAGACGACGCTTTGCAAGATGCTCACGGGCATGTACCAGCCGACCGCTGGTCGCATCGAGGTCGACGGCAAGTCCGTCGTCATGCACTCCCCTGCGGACGCCCACCACAACGGGATCTTCATGGTCCACCAGCACTTCAGCCTGGTGGAGCGGCTCACGGTCGCGGAGAACGTGATGCTCGGCTGGTCATTGGATGGCTCGCGGATCCGCTTCAAGCGGCGCAAGGCCGAGCAGGAGGTCGCGCGGCTGGCCGAGCAGTACGAAATGCCGGTCGACGCGGGCAAGATGATCGGTGACCTCTCGATCGGAGAACGCCAGCGCGTGGAGATCCTCAAAGCTCTCTGCCGCGGCGCGAGGGTGCTGATCCTCGACGAGCCCACAACCGTGCTGACACCACAGGAGGCGGAGCGGTTGTTTGCCTCGGTGCGGGGGTTGGCGAAGGCCGGGAACTCGGTGATCTTCATCTCCCACAAGCTCCATGAGGTCCTGGCCGTCTCCGACCGAGTCAGCGTCCTGCGCCGCGGCGTGATGACCGGCACCGTCGAGCTCGGCGATCACGCCGCGGCCGTCGACCGCAAGGAGCTCGCGCGGATGATGGTCGGGCGCGAGATCGAGCTCGGTCGTCGCCAGCGCGCGGCGCGCGCTCAGGAAGCCGCGACCGCCGGGCTCGAGATCAAGGAGCTCGTCGTCCACAACGACCTCGGCACCCTGGCCGTCGACCGGATCAACCTAAACGTCGCCGCCGGCGAGGTGCTCGGCGTCGCGGGCGTTGCCGGCAACGGCCAGCGCGAGTTCGCGGAGGCGATAGCCGGCGTGCGTCCGCGCAGCGGCGGCGAGGTCTTCGTCGGCGGAACCCCGGTCCGTTCTGGGCGCCCACTCGCGGCACTGGCCGCCGGCATGGCGTTTGTCCCTGAGGACCGCATGGGCATCGGGCTCGCGTCCGGGATCGACGTCGCTGAGAACCTGGTGCTGAAGTCGTTCCGGACCGGCGCCTTCTCGCGTGGCCCGCTGATTCGGCGTGGACGCGTAGTTGACAACGCGAACACCCTGCTGAGCGGATATGAGCTGCGGGGCGGTCCGTCCTCGCTGGTCGGCCAGCTCTCCGGCGGGAACGCGCAGAAGGTGCTGCTCGCCCGGGAGATGGCGTCCCAGCCGAAGGTACTCGTGATCGCAGCGCCGACCCGCGGCCTCGACGTCGGCGTCACAGAGACGGTGCGCAAGCTGATTGCGGAAGCGGCCGACAGTGGCACCGCGGTCGTGATGATCTCCGAGGACCTCGATGAGGTGCTCGACCTAGCCGACCGGGTTGCGGTGATGTCGGGCGGGCGGATCACCGGCATCGTCGACGCCGAGGGTGCGGACGTCGAGGAGATCGGCCTGCTGATGATGGGCCAGGAGCAGGCCGCGTGAGCGCGATCCTGCCGGCGATCCCTATTCGCCTAGAGAAACGCACCGAGCGCACACCCAGTTGGGTGCAGGCGGCGACGCCGGTCGGCGCGTTCCTGTTCGCGTTCGTGATCGTCACGGTCATCCTGCTGGCCGGCGGCCACAACCCGTTGCAGTCCTACAACGCGATGCTGCAGGCGTCGGTCACAAGCACCAGCGCGATCTCACAGACGCTGGTGAGCGCCACTCCCCTGCTGCTCACCGGGCTGGCGGCGGCCGTCGCGTTCCGGATGGGCATCTGGAACATCGGCGGTGAGGGCCAGCTCTACATCGGCGCGATCTGTGCCTCCGGCGTAGCGCTCGCGATCGGCGCCCACGGCATCGGCCTGGCGCTGCCCGCGATGATCCTCGCCGCGATGGTCGGCGGAGCGCTGTGGGCGGCTATCCCGGGACTGCTGCGGGCCTACCTGAACGCCAACGAGATCCTCACCTCGCTGATGCTCAACTACACCGCGGGGCTGCTGCTCGACTGGCTGATCAACGACTCGAACAGCTACTGGCGCGACACCAGCGGCGCCAGCGCCTACCTGGTCGCGCACGGCAAGACGATCCCGGGAGCCGCCAACTGGCCGGCGATCGGCGGCGGCAACTTCAGCGTGCCGTTCGGGTTCCTCGTCGGCTTGGTGCTCGCCGCTCTGCTGTTCGTGCTCGTGCGGCATACCTGGCTCGGCTATCAGCTGCGGGTGACCGCCGACAACCCCGGCGTGGGGCGCTACGCCGGCATGGCGAGCAAACGCAACTTCGTGATCGTGATGCTGCTCTCCGGAGCGATTGCGGCGATCGCCGGGGCCAGCCAGGTCGGCGACTTCACCCACATCCTCGACCCGACCGGGCTTCAGTCTCCGCAGTACGGCTACACCGGGATCGTGGTCGCGGCGCTCGGCCGCTACAACCCGCTGGCGGTGGTGATCAGCGCCCTGTTGCTCGGTGCGATCACCAACGCCGGGATCAACGTTCAGAGCGCGACCTTCCCGCAGAGCCTGACCGGCGTGATTGAGGGAATCATCCTCTTCTGCGTGCTGGGCAGCGAGATCTTCAGCCGTTACCGCGTGCGCGTCGGCGCGGAGAAGGCGACGGTCGCAGCGTGAACCGCGGTCTTGTCATACAGCTGATCGCGACCGGGATCTTCTACGGGACGCCGATGGCGATCGCCGCCCTCGGTGAGCTCTTGGCCGAGCGCTCCGGCGTGCTCAACCTCGGGGTCGAGGGGATGATGCTGATGGGCGCCGTGGTCGCATTCTGGGTCTCGCGCGACGTCAGCGGTCCCAACGGCCTGGTCCTGATCATCGCCGTGCTGGCCGGCGCGGCGGCCGCGGCGGCGGTATCGCTGATTCACGCGTTCATGACAATCACGCTGCGGGCCAACCAGGTCGTCTCCGGGCTCGCGCTGACGATCTTCGCCGGCGCCACCGGCCTCTCCAGCTACGTCGGAGACCTGGCCAACCTCGGCGGCAACCCGGGCCGTCACATCATGAACGCGATCAACGTGTTCGGCCTCAAGGACGTTCCGATCCTGGGCCCGATCATCTTCAACCAGCCGGCGCTCGTGTACATCTCGTGGGTTATCGCCTTCGCGATCTACTGGTACGTGAACAAGACGCGTCAGGGCTTGCATCTGCGGGCGGTGGGCGAGAATCCGGAGGCTGCCGACGCGATGGGGGTGAGCGTCACGCGCTACCGCTACGCGCACGTGCTGATCGGTGGCGCTTTGGCCGGGGTCGGCGGGAGCTTCTACACACTCGTGATCTCGTCCGAGTGGACAGACGGGATTACAAGCGGCGCCGGATGGATCGCGCTTGCACTTGTGATCCTCGCGTTCTGGCGGCCCGCTGGGGTAATCGCCGGCGCATATCTCTTCGGCGTCGTCTCGGCGCTCGGGGCGAACCTCAGCGCGCGCGGCGTACAGCTACCGCCAGAGGTGTTCAGCGCGCTCCCGTACGTGCTGACGATCGCCGTACTGGCGATCGTTTCCAGCGGATGGGGACGGGGGCGGTTTGGTGCGCCGGCCGCCCTCGGTGTGCCGTATGCGCGGGACGGTGGGTGAACGCGTATGTCGATTTGTCAATCAATAAGGGGATGCTAGGTACACATGAGTAAGCATTGGAAACGAGCAGGTGGCAGCAGCCGTGCCGCCGGCCTCACAGCAACAGCCGCGATGCTTGTGGCGCTCGTCGTCGCCGTCTTCGGCTTGAGCGCGTCGGCAGGCGCGAGCACAACCGGCAGGGCCGCCTCAGCTCCGCTGAAGGTCGCGTTCCTGTACGAGAACGCCACCAATGACCTCGGCTGGGACACCGCGATGTACGAGGGTCAGCAGGGCGTGGTGGCCAAGTTCGGCAGCAAGATCTCGGTTACCGACAAGGTCGTTCCGGACGGCCCCGAGGACGTCACTGCGGTCAAGAGCCTGGTGGCCGCGGGCTACAAGCTGATCTTCCTGACCGCCTTCAACCAGCAGCTGTACGTCAACCCTGCGAAGTTCCCAGGCGTGCACATTGTGCAGGCCGAGTACGTGGGCATTCTCGACAAGAAGATGCCGAGCAACACCTCCACATATTTCACCGTGGATGCAGATGGGTTCTACCTGGCCGGTATGGCCGCGGCATCGGTCACCAAGACCGGTCAGGTCGGCATCATCTGCGGTGAGCCGATATCCGACAACCTCGCTGAGTCCAACGGCTTTGCACTCGGCGCACAGGCGGTGAACCCGGCGATCAAGGTCCGCTTCACCTGCACCAACAACTGGGACAGCGTGTCGATCGCGCAGAACGCTGCTCGTGGCCTGATCAACGCCGGCGCCGGCGCGATCGCGTTCCTGACCACAGGTGCGGGGCCTGGCCAGGTGGCTGCGGAGAAGGGGATCCCGTGGATCGGCTACCAGACGCAGCAGAAGGCGGTCGGAGCCAAGTCCTACCTGGCCGGCGTGCTGTGGAATCTGAAGCCGCTGTTCCTCAAGGACACGCAGCAGGCTCTGAGCGGGACCTGGATGAGCCACACGGACTACGTGTCGATGACCGAGGGCACGACCAGCTTCGACGAGTCCGGTGCGCTCTGGAAGGAAGTCCCGGCCAAGGTCAAGGCTGAGATCGCCGCCAAGCAGAAGCTGTTCGAGAGCGGCAAGGCGACCCCGTTCAGCGGGCCGCTGTACGCCCAGTCCGGGAAGCTCATCTCGAAGACGGGGTACGCCCTCGACAGCACGCAAGTGACCGATATGAACTTCCTGGTGAAGGGCGTGATCGGCACGATCCCGAAGGGCTAGCAAACCAAGCGACGTTGGGGCCGGCGTGCGTCGCCGGCCCCAACGCCCGAACTCTTCCAACCGTCCCGTCGCACAACCCACTTGGAACCTCGTCCTTGAAGGGGTGATGATGAGCGCTACAACCGCCAGCCTGCACAGCCGCATAGATCAGCTCGCTCGGATCCAGTCCGAGGTGCTGGGCGCCGGGATCACGCGCGAGGTCTACACGCCGGCGTATGGCGAGGCAACCGCGCTCGTCTCCGAATGGATGCGAGAGGCCGGCCTCGAAACCCGTCTTGACGCCGCCGGCAACCTCTTCGGCCGCTGGAACGGCAGCGAGCCGCAACTTCCCGCGATCTGGACGGGCTCGCACTTTGACACGACGCTTAACGCCGGCGCCTATGACGGCGTGCTCGGCGTGCTCGGCGCGATCGACGCCGTCGCGCAGCTGCGCGCGGCGAGCTTCGTGCCTCGCCGCACGGTCGAGGTGATCGGATTTGCCGGGGAGGAGCCGCGGTTCGGCGCCGGCTGCATCGGCAGCCGCGCAATGGTCGGCACCTTGCAACGCTCCGAGCTGGACACGATGGCAGACCGTGACGGGGTCACGATCGCCGCAGCGATGGATGCGGTCGGACTCGACCCTGACCGGATTTCCGAGGCGCGGCTTGACCCTGGCGCCGTGGCCGCGTTCGTCGAGCTGCATATCGAGCAGGGTGCGGTGCTCGAGCAACGCGGCATCGCGGTCGGTGTGGTGGAGCGGATCGCCGCGCCGCATCAGCTGCGTCTGACGCTGACCGGCGAAGCTCGTCACGCCGGCTCTACCCCGATGGCGCTGCGCCTCGACGCGCTCGGCGGCGCTGCTGAGGTCATCCTCACCGTCGAGCGCCTCGCACGCGACTCTGCCAGCGGCACGACCGTCGGTACGGTCGGCACCATCGAGGTGGAGCCAGGAGCTGTCAACGTGATTCCGGGGGCTGTGACGCTCGACATCGACGTGCGCGACGTTGTACTCGACGCCCGTGAGCAGGTCGTGAGCGCAATCCACGACGCGATCGATGAGATCAGCTCGCGCCGCGGGCTCTCCGCTGAGCTGCGTGAGATGGTCTTCGATCGGCCGGCGCCGTGCGACCCGCAGATCGTCGCGACCGTACGAGCGGTCTGCGAGGAGCTCGGAACTCCGTACCTGGACATGGCCTCCGGCGCCTACCACGACGCGATGGTGCTCGGGGCGCAGGTGCCGATCGGGATGATCTTCGTGCCGAGCCGCGCCGGCCTCAGCCACCATCCCGACGAATACACCGAACCCGCGCAACTTGACCTTGGCGTCAAGGTGCTCGCGGGGACGCTGGCGAGGCTGGCGGCGTGAGCATCGCCCCGCGGCTCACAGCCGAGGCGTTGCACGAGTGCTGCAGCTCGCGGCGCTGGGTGGAGCTGATGTTGGCGGCGGAGCCGGCTGGCGCAGAGCAGGCGCTGGCTGCGTCGGGTCAGGCGTTCGACGGTCTCTGTCGTACCGACTGGCTGGAGGCCTTTGCTGCGCACTCCGCGATCGGAGCGCCGCAGGCCGGCGATGCGATCGGCGCCGCCGAGCAGGCGGGCGTGCAGGACGACCACGCCACCCGGATGGCACTGGCGGCAGCCAACATCGAGTACCAGCGACGGTTCGGCTTCGTCTTCCTGATCCGGGCAGCCGGGCGATCGGGCGATGAGATCCTGGTGGCTCTGCACGATCGCCTGGACAATCCGCCGGAGACGGAGTTCGTGAACGCCTGTGATCAGCAGCGCGAGATCACGGCACTGCGACTGGCTAGTCTGCTGCCGACGTGACCCGGATCACCACCCACGTGCTCGACACCGTCAGTGGCGACCCGGCCGCGGGCGTCGCCGTGACGCTCTTCAGCGACGCCGGCGCGGGCTGGCATGAGGTCGCTTCGGCCGTCACCGACGACGACGGGCGGGTCTCGACCTTCCCTGAAGTCGCTGCTGGCCGGGCGCGGCTGCAGTTCGCCACTGGCACGCCCTTCTTTCCTGAGGTGCTCGTGACCTTCGTCGTGGAGGACGGCCGCGCCCAGCTCCACGTCCCCCTGCTCCTGAGCGCCTACGGGTACTCGGTCTATCGCGGCTCGTGAGCGGCGGCGGCGCAGGCCACGGCGGCGGCCCCCTGGTGATCCGCGGCGCGCGGACCGCCGCCGGTGAACAGGTCGAGATTGCTGTGCTGGACGGCGTCATCGCGGAGGTCGGGGCGAGCGTCAGCACTCCTGCGGGCGCGCGCGAGGTTGCCGGCGAGGGCATGCTGGCGCTGCCCGGTGGCGTTGATCCGCACGTCCACTTCAACGCGCCGGGCGCGAGGTCCCACTGGGAGGGGTGGCAGACCGGATCGGCCGCGGCTGCCGCGGGCGGCGTCACCACGGTTGTGGAGATGCCGCTCAACGCCAGCCCGCCCACCGTCGACCTTGCCGGCTTTCAGGCGAAGGCCGTTGTGGCCGATTCACGCGTCGATTTCGGGCTCTGGGGTGGTGTTGTCCCGGGCAACCGAGCGGAGCTGCACACGCTGGCTCGGGCCGGGGTGATCGGTTTCAAAGCGTTCATGTCAGCCAGCGGCGCAGAGGACTTCCCCGCCAGTGACGAGCTGACGCTGTATGAGGCGATGGGGACGATCGCGGAGCTCGGTCTGCCGCTGCTGCTGCACGCAGAGAGCGATCGCATCACCGCGCAGCTCGCCGCCCGCGCGGCGGCCGCAGGCCGGACCTCCGTGCGCGACTACATCGAGTCGCGTCCACCCGCGGCCGAGAGCGAGGCGATTGCGAGCGCGTTGGAGCTCGCCGCCATCACCGGCTGCCCGCTGCACATCGTGCACGTCTCCACGGCACGCGGGATCCAGCTGGTCGCCGCTGCCCGTGCCCGGGGTCACGACGTGAGCTGCGAAGTCACCGCCCACCACCTGCTGCTGACCGACGACGACGCGGCCGAACTGGGGGCGGCGGCCAAATGCGCACCGCCGCTGCGCTCCGCCGCGGAAGTGGCGCAGCTGTGGCAGCTGGTGTCGCAGGATGAGACGCTGTTCGTCGTCTCAGACCACTCGCCGGCGCCGCCCGAGCTGAAGCTCGGGGATGACTTCTTCGCGATCTGGGGCGGGATCTCCGGGCTTCAGTCGACTATCGAGCTGATGGTGAGTGAGAGCCTCAGCGGCAGACGCGTTGACGCGGTTCAACTCCCGCGGCTGCTCGCGGCCGCCGCCGCGGACCGCTTCCGGCTCGCAGGCAAGGGCGCGTTGGCGCCTGGGATGGACGCCGACCTGACGCTGATCGAAACCGGCACCGAGCGCTTGCTCAGTCGCGATGAGCTGCTTGACCGCCACCGCTTCAGCCCCTATGTCGGGTGCACGCTCAGCGCGCGCGTTCACGCCACGTACCTGCGCGGCGATCTGATCTACCACGACGGGCAGCTTGTCGGCCCACCCCGCGGTCAGCTGCTGCGGCCGGGCCAGTGAGGTGCGCATGCCCGTGAACCCACGGACGGCTGGCGAAGCCGCGCATAGACTTCGCTCGGAGTGGGCATGATCGTTCCCGGTGACCGCGGCCGCCGCGGACTCGCCTACACACTGCTGACGCCGGCCAACCGCTACATGAGCCGGTTGCCGAGCCTGCCCGGTGCGCAGTACTACAAGCTCGTGACCCCGCGCATGGCCCCGGCGCGCTTTGGCCAGTACCTGGTCGTCGCTGGTGAGGATCCGGTCGAGTGGCCGATCGCGTCTGGCTTTGAGCACTTCATCTTCGGGTTGGGCGGCGATGCCACGGTGACGGTCGCGGGGGCGCAGGAGGTTGACGGCGGGCGCTTTGCGCTGAGCGAAGGCGGCTACGTCTACGCCGGCCCGGCCGCCGAGCTGACGCTCGCACTTGCTGTGGGTGCGTCGCTGATCATGATCAAACGCCGGTACGAGTCGTGGCCCGGCATCGCCGCGCCCGGGGTCGTCTGCGGCCAACTGGACGCCCTGGAGGCGACGGCGACTGCGGTCCCGGGCTTGATGCGCCGCGAACTGCTCGACCCCGCCAACCCGGCCTTTGACTTCAACATCTCACACATGGAGTTCGGGCCGGATGTCGCGCTCGCCCAGATCGAGATTCACGACGAGGAGCACGGGCTCTACATGACCTCGGGTGGCGGCCTGTACCACCTCGACGGTGATGAGCTGCCCGTGATCCGCGATGACTTCATTTACATGGCGCCGTACTGCCCGCAGGGCTTCAGGGCCGGTCCTGAAGGTGGCTCCTACCTGCTCTATAAGGACGTCTACCGCGACGGCTTCTAACCTCGCGGTGTCTGGACCCACTTCGGCCCGCCCGTCTCGCGGCAGGTACCACCGGTACCTGCTTTGCGAAACGTGCGGCCCCACGCACGCCCAGCCACTCGCGAGGCAGCGAACGCATCCCGACTCACGACGCTAGACACCGCGACCCAGCGTGGCCAATCCGTTCTCCAGCAGTCGCGCGGCTTGGCGCACGTCGCTGACAACCGCGTCCCGCAGTTCCGCGCCGCGCAGGCCGGCGGCGATATGGCGCACGCGTGATTCGGAGTCGACTTGGACCAGGCCGACGAGCGCCCGGCCTGCAACCGTCGGCTCGGGATCGCTGGGCGCGACTCCCGCCTGCGCGGCGAGCTGTTCGGCGGCGACACGGGAGAGGCGATCGAGAATCTCCAGCCAGTGTGCCCGCAGCGTGGGAGTCTGCCTGACCATCAACTCGAACTTCGGCACAAAGGCGGCCTGCTCATCCTCCAGCAGATCAAATCCGTCCATGCTGGCTTCGATCGCCCCCACCACGGCATCGGTGATCGAGATTCCGGCCGGCCGGTCCCGCAACGCGCGCGCCATCTCTTCGATGAGTTCGTCGGCCTGGTCGAGCACCATCGATTCCTTGGTCGGAAAGTAGTTGTAGAGCGTCTTCATTGAGACGTTGACGCGGTCAGCCACTTCCGAGACCTTCACCGCGTCGAAGCCGCGGCTGACGAACATCACGGTCGCTGCGTCGGAGATCAGCTGGCGGGTGAGTCGACGCTTGCGCTCGCGCAGCCCTTCGTCGGGGTGCGCGGCGCGATATCGCGCCTCCTCGGCGCGGCGCACCCGCCGCAGGCTCTCTGAGATGTCCTCGCCCATCTCCTGCGCGACCAGACCTCCAAGCATCTGCGAGTGCAGATCCGGGGCTAGGGGATCGACGGCTCGGGAAGCTGACTCGCTCATAGCCAGAACGATACCCCAAAACTTCACCTTGACATATTTCTACACTCTATGTACTTTTACACCCCAAGCAGAAATCATAACGAGCCGAGGACCGCCCCGATGACCGACACCATCACCATCTCTCCCCCCGAGATCGCCACCCAACCAGCCGTGCGCAACCCGTTGCGCTGGTTCGTGCTCGCGGTCGTACTCGCGGCCAACATCATGGATCTGATGGACGCGACGATCGTCAACGTCGCCGGTCCGTCGATCCGCCGAGCGATCGGCGGCAGCACATCCACGCTGCAATGGCTGCCGGCCGGATACACCCTCGCGTTCGCCGTCTTCCTGATTGCCGGTGCGCGACTCGGCGACATGTTCGGTCGTCGCCGGCTCTTCCTGATCGGCTCCGCCGGCTTCACGCTTATGTCCGTCGCCTGCGCGACCGCCCCCTCCGCTGGGGTACTGATCGCCTTTCGGGTGCTGCAGGGCTCGTTCGGAGCGCTGATGATTCCCCAGGGCTTCGGGATGCTCAAGGAGACCTTTGACGAGGACGAGATGGGCAAGGTCTACGGCGTCTTCGGACCGATGATGGGGGTCGCGATGCTCGCCGCGCCGATCCTCGCCGGCGTGCTGGTCGAGGCAAATCTCTGGGGCAGTGGCTGGCGTCTGGTCTTCTTGATCAACCTTCCGATCGGCATCGCCACATTCGCCGGCGGCCTGCGGGTCCTGCCGCGCACGATCGCCCACCCCGGGATCCGGCTCGACACCGTCGGGATGCTCCTGGTCGGCGCGGCGCTGACCGCGATCATCTACCCACTGATCCAGGGCCGCACGTCCGGATGGCCCGTCTGGACGTTCATCTTGCTCGCCGCCGGCGTGCTCCTGCTCGCCGCCTTCGTGCTCTGGGAGCGCCAGCGCAAGGGCGATCCGCTGATCGAGCCGCGGCTGCTGGCCAACCGCACCTACACCAGCGGCCTGATGGTCCTGCTCGCATTCTTCGGCGCCTTCGCCGGCGTGCTGCTCTGCGTCTCACTGTTCGGCCAGCTCGGCGAGGGCTTCTCCCCGATCCACGCAGGCCTCACGCTCACCCCGATGGTGCTGGGCATGGTCGCCGGCATGACCGGCGGCTTCGCGCTGGTCAAACGGCTCGGCCGCCACCTGCTGCACATCAGCGTCGCGACCGTCGGCGCCGGCATCGTTGGCCTCGCGCTGACGGTGACCAGTGCCCACACCGCCAGTAGCTGGGACCTCGCGCCCTCACTGTTCGTGATCGGGCTCGGCGCCGGCGCGAGCATGGGGCCGCTGTTCGACTTCATCATGGCCGGTGTCGGCATGGATGAAGTGGGCTCCGCGTCTGGCGTGCTCGAAGCCGTTCAGCAGCTCTCGAGCGCACTCGGCGTCGCCGTGCTCGGAACGATCTTCTTCTCAGGCTTCGGCCACCACCTCCCGACACACGCGCTGCAGATCACCGCCTGGGCCTGCCTGGCGCCACTGGCGGTCGCCTTCCTGCTGCTGTTCGCGTTGCCGATGCACGCTCGCGAGCCAGCGGCCTGAGCGCGGCCACCAAACGGACAGCGAGCGCTAACTGTCTGCGACCGGGCGGGCGAGCACCAGGCCGTAAAGATCCTGCTCGTCCGTGTACATGTCGACCAGCTCAAGACCGGCCGCGCTCAGGTCATCCGCCATCCGCTCGGGGCTGAACTTCGCGCTGATCTCGGTGCGGACCTCCTCGCCGGCCTCGAAGATGACCTCGAGCGCGAGCTGGCGGATCTGCACCTGGCAGGCTCGCTCGGCGCGCAGGCGCATCTCGATCCACTCCTGCTCGGTGTCGAAGAAGGCGACGTGCCGGAAGTTGTCGAGCTCGAAGTCGGCGTCCAGCTCGCGGTTGATCACGTTCAGCACGTTCAGGTTGAACTCCGCTGTGACGCCGAGGCTGTCGTTGTAGGCAGCCTCGATCACAGCCGGATCCTTGACCAGGTCGGCACCGAGCAGCGCGTAATCACCGGGGCGCAGCAGCCCGGCGATGCTGCGCAACAGCGTGTGCCGGCCAGGCGGGATGAAGTTGCCGAGCGTGCCTCCCAACAGCGCCACGACCCGCGGAGAGTCATCCGGCGGCGGCGGGATCAGGTGCAGGTGGTGCTCGAAGTCGCCGACAACGCCGTTGACCGAGCCCAGCTCGGGGTACTCGCTGCCGATCGCATACGCGGTCTCGCGCACAACCGTGTCGGCGATGTCAAAAGGGATGTAGCTCTGAAGGTTGCCGGCGGCCTGCATCGCGTCCAGCAGAACCCGCGTCTTGGCGGCCGTGCCTGACCCGAGCTCAACCAACTCCGTGCCCCCGGTACGTTCCGCGATCTCCGGTGCGCTGGCCTCGAGAATCGCGCGCTCAGTGCGAGTCGGGTAGTACTCGTCGAGCGTGCAGATGTCATCGAACAGCTGCGATCCGCGATCGTCGTAGAGGTGCTTGGGCGGCAGTTCCTTGAAGGGCCTCGCGAAGCCGTCACGGACGTCATCCGCAAGCGAGCCCGAGTCGCCGTCCAGCGAGTGCGCGGTGGTGATCAGGGGGGTGCTCAAGTCGCTCATCAGATGTCACTTGCCAGTCGCAGTCCGCTGAAGATCTGCCGCCGCTCTGGCAGGTCCCAGTTGCGGAAGGTCGCAGTAGCGATCAGCGGCCGGCTCGCGCAGGAGCCGCCGCGCAGCACCCGGTAGCGATCACCGAAGAACTGCTCCGAGTACTCGCTATAGGGGTAGGCGACGAAGCCTGGGTACCCGTCGAAGGTCGTGGAGGTCCACTCCCACACGTTCCCGATCATGCCCTGGACCCCGAGCGGCGAAACGACTCCCGCCTCCGGAGTGACCTTGAGCTCGGCGATCGGATCCCAGCTGGCGGCGAGCTCCCACTCGAACTCGGTCGGCAGGCGCACGCCGTGCGACCTCGCGAATGCGTCCGCCTCGAACCAGGAGACGTGAATCACCGGCTCAGCGGGGTCGATCGCTCGCAGCTCGCCGAGCCGCCACTGCCGGCCATCCGGCGTCCATGTGAGCGGCGCACTCGCCCGTTCGGCGGTGCGCCACGCCCAGCCCTCCGGCGACCACCATTCCGACCGCTCGTAACCACCGCGCTCGATGAACTCGAGCCAGGCCGCGTTGGTGACCGGCGTGCGGCCGATTTTGAACGGACCAACCTCAACGACATGCCTTGGCCGCTCGTTGTCATACGCGAACCCGGCTTCCGGGTCGGCTCCGATCGGCACCGCTGCTGCATCGATCTCCACGAAGTTGAGTCCCGCCGGCTCGGAAAGCGTTACATCGGCTTGAAAGCGCTCGAGGCGATCACCGAACGGCGAGTTGAGGTGAGCCAGCTGGAGCGTCTGCAGCATCGTCTCGTTGTGCTGCTGCTCGTGGCGAATGACCAGCTCCACCAGGTCCGGGTTCATGCGAGCGCCGTCACTTTCGAGCAGGCTCAGCGTTCGCGCCTGCACCTGCTCGAGATAGTCCAGGGCTTCGGAGGTCTTCAGGAATGGCAGGTCGCCGCGCTTCGCCCGCGGCGTCTCGTCGGCGTCGTAGATGTCGACGAGGTCCGCACGCAGCATCGGCCCCTCGATCGCGCGCGAGATCCAGAGGTCCTCGAACGCCGCGATATGCCCGAGGTCCCAGACCAGCGGGCTCATCAGCTTCGAGTGCACAGCCTCCAGCGTGTCGCTGCCGAAGTCTGCGATCAGAGCCAAGGTCCGCTGGCGCGTCTCGCCCAGCGCAACCGCTGCGGAATCCAACTCGACGCCCAGGGACCCGCCACGGTTCATCTGTATCAGGGTACAGAGACGATCTGATCGGCTGGAAAGTTTTGACTGTCGCCGAGCCGCGATGCGGTCAGCCGCTGTCCGCAAATGAGTAGGGTATGTGCTCTGCGATGGCCACCTTCGACCTGCTTGCCGAGCTCCCACTCCGCGTCGAGAGCTACTCACTCGAAGCGCTGAGCGCCGAGATCTCGCCGGAGTTCACGCGCCACTGCACGTTGGTCTGGATGCATGGCGCCGGACACTCCGGGGTCGGGGAGGACGTCACCTACGGAGAGGAGGAGCAGGCGGCGTTCCAGCGGGCCGGCGCGGTCCACCAGCTCGGCGGATCGTGGTCGCTTGCGGGGTTCTGCGAGGCGGTCGAGCAGCTCGAACTCTTCCCGGATGGCTCGACAAATGAGGCCTACCGGCTCTACCGGATCTGGGCTTTTCAAAGTGCTGCGCTCGACCTGGCACTGCGCCAGGCCGGCATCCCGCTGCACCAGGCGCTACACCGCGAGCCCCGCCCGATGACCTATGTCGCCTCGACCCGACTCGGCGAACCGCCGACGCTCGAGGCGGTCAGCAAGCGGCTGGCCCTCGACCCGACGCTGCGCTTCAAGCTCGACGCCACCAGCTCATGGGGTCCCGAACTGATCGCAGCGCTGGTGCAGACCGGCGCGGTCGACTCGATCGACTTCAAGGGCCTCTACAAGGGCAGCCCGGTCGATCAGGCCGGCGACCCCGACATGTATCAGCGGGTCGCGGCTGCCTTCCCCGAGGCCTGGCTCGAAGACCCTGACCTCAGCCTGCCCGAGACGCGCGCCGTACTCGCCACCGAGCATGACCGCATCACCTGGGACGCGCCGATCCATTCGATCGCCGATATCGAGGCGCTGCCCTTCCCCCCGCGCATGGTCAACATCAAGCCCTCCCGCGTCGGCTCGCTGAAGCAGCTCTGCGCGATGTACGACTACTGCGCCGAGCACGGAATCGGCGCCTACGGCGGCGGCCAGACCGAGCTGGGAGCCGGTCGCGGCCAGGCCCAGTACATGGCGGCGCTGTTCCATCCGCAGACTCCGAACGACCTCGCGCCGGCGGCCTACAACCAGGCCGATCCGCCTGCCGGGATCGCACCCAGCCCGCTCGTCGCCGACTTCGACGAGCCCGGGTTCCGCTGGCCGGACCCTCGGTGACCCGGGGGCGGTCCCGCTGGACCGCCCTCAAGCTGGCCCGTGTCGAGCGCGTTCAGCGGGCGATCTGATCGCACGACGACGGCCACTCCTGTCGGGTCGGCGCTGAGAGCGCAAGCGCGACTCCGGCTGGTGCCCCGTCGTTGGGTGCGAGTAGCTCGCCGTGAACGATCAGCGTTGCGCCGTTGCCGGTGCCGTCAGACACAGGAGTAATGCTAATCGCGCGGCCTCGCCCGGCTTCCCGTCTGATCGAGTTCGACCACTCTCGCGTGGCGGACGCGGTTTGTTATTCCCCCCGGCGGCGTCAGCCCGCGCCGACGCTCCGAGGACGCGAGCAAGGTGCCTGAAGGAGTCGGCGACATTGATCGTCTGCCCGGCGTCCTCGTCGACCGGCGTTCTCGATTGAGACCATGTCACGATGGCGAGCACCCGCTCGGCGAGGCCTTCACAGAAGTTGATGATCACCGATTCTGCGGGACCTCGCTCTTGCACTTCGGTTTCCGTGCTTGGCGGCCGGTCGCGGTGACCGACCGCCTGCCGTCTTGGGTCTCTAGCTGTGGGTTGCGGCCGCGAGGATCACGTTCGCGATTGCTGCTGGGTGGTCGATCAGGCCGCTGAGGTGGCCTGCCTTGATCTCAGTGATGTGAGACCCGGCTGTCTTGGCCATCTCCTGTTGGAGTGCGGGCGGGAGGATCAGGTCCTCGGTGCCGATGACGTCCCAGGACGGGATCGTCTTCCACGCGGGAGCGGTCGATGTCTCGGTCAGAGCATCGGAGGCGATCGGACGCTGGGTCGCAGCGAGTACTTCAGCCTGCGCCTTAGGCAGGCCATTCGCCAACACCTGCATGAACACCGCAGGCTTGAGATACCAGTCGCTTACTCCCTTTGGCGCGCCGGGGAAGGGCACGAAGTTGAATAGCGCCGGTGGGTTCAGGGGCGCCTGCGATGAGCCCTTCGGGGGAGTGAGGATCTGAAGGATGCTCTGGCCCTCCGTCGGAATGAACGCGTCTACGTAGACCAGCGCCTTGACTTGGCGGTTGCCGGTGGCGGCATCGGTGATGACCGCGCCACCGTAGGAGTGACCGACGAGCACGATCGGACCCTTGATGGTCGACAGGTAGTCCTTGAGGTATGCGCTGTCGGAGTGCAGGCCGCGTAGAGGGTTCGGTGGCACGTCGACGGTGTAGCCGCGGGCTTGGAGGTCTTTGACGACACCGTCCCAACTGGATCCGTCGGCCCACGCTCCGTGGACCAGAACGACGGTTGGCTTCGGGGAGACTGAGGCGTGAGCGGGCGATGTGGCCGAGAACCCGCCGACAAGCAACGTAAGGCTGACGAGCGCGGCGACCAGCAGGGCGGGACGAGCCCGACCCACGAGGGGGACTGACATGAGGGGGTGACCTTTCGGTTGTGTGACTGGCAGCCAGAGAAGTGGGCTGCCTAGTGAGAATCGAACAGAATGTTCTGTTCGATTCAGACCTTACGGGTTGCCCTGGCGCCTGTCAAGCAATTTCGAACAGAATGTTCGTTCTGGTATCGTGCTAGCTCATGTCCAACCCATCGGACATCGCCACGCCCCAGCGACGCTCCTCCGCGCGTGAACAGTTGCTCGAGGCGGCGTCGAGGATCTTCTACGAAGAAGGCATCAACTCCGTGAGCGTCGATCGGATCATCGATGCCGCCAACGGAACGCGGTCGACCTTCTACCGGTACTTCCCGAGTAAGGAAGACCTCGTGGCCGCGTATCTGACTACGCGCGACATGCAGATTCGTGCGGCGTGCGAACTCGCAGCCGACCACGAGCCAGACCCGGCCAACCTGCTTCGACTAGTCATGGGAGCGATAGGAGATGATCTGTGCAGCCCCGGGTTTCGCGGCTGTCCATTCATCAACGCCGCAGCCGAGTTCCCGGACCGCACAAGCATCATCCATAGGACCGCCGCAGTGCACCGCTCCTGGTTTCGTGAACTCATCCTCGATCTCATCACACGAGCTGGCGCAAGCGATCCGAAAAAGGCAGCCCGCGCGCTCATCATGCTCCGCGACGGCGCCATGATCGGCGGCTACCTCGAGGATGCGAAGGCGACACGCGCCACCCTCGCCGAGGCCGTCGACAGCGTCCTAACCGCGCAGACTGCCACCGACTCCTGAGGCAGCTAAAGCCTCGACTTGGACTCCTAGGCCACCTATGAGGCCCCAGACTCGCTCGCTCAAGAGTACGAGCACGTTGCCACGGACGCAGTCGTCGGCAAGGAGACGTCCGGGGCGATAGAGCACTTGACGGTCGGCCAGCGCAACCAGCTGGCCGACCGTTCTAATGCACCCCGGTAGGCGACACGAAAATCTCGCTAGGCCTTGGCCCAGGCGTCGCGCGGGTTGCGCAACGGCGTCAGGCTCGGCTCAATCTGCTCGCGCAGGTGCTCGAACTGGGGGGTCACCGAGAGCTTCTCGCCGAGATGCTCGAGCGGCTCATCGACGGTGAAGCCTGGTCCGAAGGTGGCGAGCTCGAAGAGCACGCCCGAGGGCTCGCGGAAGTAGATCGACTGGAAGTAGTGGCGGTCGATCACGGTGCTCGGATGAGCGCCCGCGGTCTTTACGGCCTGGTGCCATTCGGGCACGTCCTCGTCGTACATCGCCCAGGCCACGTGGTGCACGGTGCCGGATCCCTGAAGCGCCCGCGCCTCTGGCGGAGCGTCATACACGATCGAGCCGCCACGCTGCTCACCACGAGCCTCCCATTCGTTCTCGGCGACGGGCTTGAAGCCGAGCGTTCCTTCGAGAATGTCGCTGCTCCACTCCGGGTGCGCCGAGTAGGCGCGGACCTGGTGGAATCCCTGGAGCGCGTGCTCAGTGGGGATCTCGGGGTGCTCGCCGGCGAGCGGGGCGTCAGCTACATCGACGGCCACCAGCTCATGCTCAAGGCCCTCCCAGTCGGCAAAGATCAGCGACCCGGATTCGGTCCGCGCGGCGCCGTAGCCCTGCTCGACCAGACGGCTGCGCCAGAAATCGATCGCGGCCGGTGCGGCGACCCGCCAAACGATCCGGTGGACCATGCCGGCGCCGGCGCGCCCGGGCGGCGTTCCCGGGTACTCGAAGAAGGTGATGTCGGAGCCGGGGTGCGCCTGCTCGTCGCCGTAGAAGAGGTGGTAAACGGACGTGTGGTCCTGGTTGACCGACTTCTTGATCAGTCGCAGCCCGAGCACGCCCACATAGAAGTCGAGGTTGCGCTGCGCGTCCGAAGTGATCGCAGAGATGTGGTGGATGCCTTCAAGCTGCTTCATCTGGTCCTGCCTTTCGATCGTCTTGAACAGAGCCTAGCAGGATTTACTTGTGTAGTCAACTATCTCTCATGCCGTCTCACCAACCGATCAAACGTCCAGTTATTGGTAGGCCAAAACGTCCACTTTTCTTAAGCGAGATCTCCCGCAACGGCAGATTTCCCGATATGCGAGATGCCGTGATCCCCGCCTGCGTCCGAATGCTTCGCCGCCTGCGCTCCGAGGAGCGAGGCCAGTCGCTGATCCTGGTCACGATCGCGATGGCCATCGGGCTCGGCTTCTGCGCGGTGGGAATCGATACGGCCAGCTGGTATCAGAAGCACCATGAGATGCAGGTTGTCGCTGACTCTGCGGCGCTGGCCGCCGCCAACTGCCTAGCCAACCCGGGGGTCGGCCCCAGCGGCTATGCCTGCAGCTCCTCAACCGATACGACCACCGCGGATGCCGTGGCCGTCCACTACGCCGCGCTCAACAACGTCACGATCACTGACAGCCAGATCAGCATCAACACGAGCAAGGACACCGTTGAGGTGTCGCCCTCCAACACCTCGCCTTCGTTCTTCGCGCAGGTGTTCGGAATCAAGACCACAACCCAGGCGGCTTCCTCCACGGCGGGATGGTCGAGCGGCGGCAGTACCGCCACGCCGTGCAGCGAGGCGTCGAGCAAGACCCTTTGCTCGGCGATCTACTCAGCGGACTCGAGCTGCAGCTCCGGGGCCGGCGTCACCTCGGGCAGCTCGAGCGACGGCTTCACGCTCAATGTCTCCGGCAACATCCACAGCGAAGGACTGATGACGCTGGCCAACAACGGCAGCCTGCAATCAGACTCGGGCGGAGCTGCGCCGTCACTCACGGTCGCGGGCAGTTGCTACACGGCCCTGACGCTGCCGAGCAAAAGCGGCTACACGGCAACCCAGGTCGCAAGCGAGGGCTGGCCGATCAACTACGCGGAAAGTCCCTACTTCACAGCGTGCAGCACGGCCGCCGGCACCTGCACGACCAGCGCGGCCACCAACGGCGTCGCGGGCTCGCCGTCCTACTGCACGCTGGCGACAACGAGCTCCTCGGGTTACACCTTCACCGNNCAACGGCGTCGACCAGCTACCGGTCTCGGGCAACGTCTACTGCGCGATCGGAACCGGCACCGTCAGCAACCCGGCGACCTGGAACGGAACGATCCAGGTCGAGTCGACCGACTGCTCGAGCCCGTATAAGAAGGTCACCTTCATCGGCGGCAACGTCAGCTTCGAAAACGGCGCTTATGGAGGCACCGAGATCTGCTACCAGCCGGCCCTCTACAACTGCCTGGTCTACTCAACCGGGACTGTTGCGGACACCAACTCCACCTTGAATTGGAGCGGTGACATTTTTGCTCCCGACGGCGCGATCGACTTCGGCAGCACCGGCAGCGGCATCGACGCCACGTCAACCGGCGGGATGCTCGAGGGGCTCGATGTCGACCTGCAGAACGGGACGCTGAACCTGATCGCCGACGGCAACGTCCCCTCCTCCAGCTCGGGCACCAGCAGCAGCAGCTCCTCCGGCACCGACTACCTCACGCAGTAACCAGGGGGCCTGCGCGGGGCCGACTCGGGTTGGTGGCCAGCGGGCCACCAACCCGAGCAGTAGCTCAGACCTGCTGGCCGGCGTCCTTGAAGAGCGTTCCGACCGCAACCCCGCTCAGACGCTGATCGTGCACCTGCTCTGAGAGCGCGTTGAGCTGTGCGAGCTGCGACTTGGTTGTGCCGGGGCGGATCTCAACTACCTCGCCGTTCGTCAGCTTGCCCGGAACCTGATTGACGTGGCTGATGCGGACGTGGCCGGCGACCGGCTTGCCGCCGGCACCGTGGGCCAGGAGCCACTGCGCGAGGCTCGAGCCGCTGGATGCGTAGACGAAGTGCCGGCCCACGCGGAGCTCGTGGTCGAGCCGATGCAGCTGGGCGCGAGTGTTGAGCCAGCCAACGACACCGCTGTCGGGCAGCCGCGGCACCGCCTGGTCGCCGTAGAAGTGGGCGGTGAACACCGCCAGGGCCGTGGCGCTGTCGAGCGCAAATGAAACGTGTATCCGGTCATTCGCCGCCGCGAGCGCGAGCCCCGGCACCTGGCTCGGGCTCGCATCAACGAGGATCGCGACCTGATGCTCCCCCGTGGGAACCTGGGTCGTCGTCTTCGCCAGCGCCCCCTCCACCGAGTAGGCGAAGCTCGAGGTGAAGACGCAGCCCGCGACCACAACCGCCGTGCCGAACGCGGTCGCGGCGCGCACGGTGCGCACGCGCCAGGTCGGCAGCGGCAGCGTACGCCGCGTGTTGGCGAGCATCAGGGCCGCGGTCGACGGACGTGCGGCGAAGGATGTGTTCGGCTCGGGCGCCATCTGCAAAGCGCGCTCAAGCGCAGGCTTCAGCTCCGGCGGCGTATGCGCCACCTGCGCGAGCTTGAAGTGCTCCAGCGCCTGGTTTGAGACGCGCACGTGACCGAAGCCGAAGCCGTAGGAGATCACGGGACAACCGCGGATGATCGCCTCAAGCACGGTCAGCCCGGCGCTCGAGTGGATCAGCGCGTCGGAGGCGGCCATGACGTCACCCATGCGGTTGGTGAAGCCCATCACGCGCAGCCGTGGGTCGCCGGCGAAAGCCTGGCTGACACGCTCGCGCAGACCGTCGTTGTGACCGCAGAGGCAGAGAACCTGTGCGTCCTGCACTTCGAGCGCCGCGCGTGCGGCGCCGATCACATCGCCGACGCCCCAGCCACCACCGGAGACGGTGATCACGGTGCCGTCCGCCGGCAGGCCGAGGGCGGCGCGCGCCTGGACGCGATCGCGTGGGCGCAGGAAGGCCGGGTTCGTGGGCGGCTTCGCCCAACGCACGCTGCCGGGCCCGGCGATCCGCTCAACCTCCTCCTGGGACTCAGGATGGGTGATGAAGTGCAGATCGATCCCAGGATGCGCCCAGAACCGCAGGCCGGCGAGGTCGGTGATGGACGAGTAACAGGGCACGTCCAAGCTGCCGTTGCGGCGTAGGTCGCCGAGCAGCTGGGTCGTGCCCGGGTAGGTCGAGACGATCAGGTCAGGGTTGTGCGCCTTGATCAGGCGCATCAGGCCGCGATGCCCGAATACGTACAGCAGCCTGGACGTCAGCCAGCGCGTCGGCGCAAAGTCCATGAACAGCCGGTATTGGAAGTCGAACAGCCACGGGACCCAGCGGAACATGAACGCCGAGTTCTCGCGCAGGATCTTGGTCATCAACGGCCCCATTGCCGGCAGGCCGTTGACGATCGAGATCAGTGCTTCCGGGTCTTCCTCCCGGATCTCACGCGCGACCGCGCGAGCAGGTAGGTCGTGACCCTCGCCGATGTCGGCGGAGATGATCAGGACCTTACGCGGACAAGCCTCTGCTTCTTCAGGCTCGCCCGCTACCGCTAAAGGGTCGAGGTGCCCTCCGCTTTTTTTCGCCGCTTGTTCGCGACGCCACTCGACATAGCGTCGGACTCCCTCTGCGAACGGGGTCGCCGCGGTCCAACCGAGTTCCTCGTGCGCCCTGTCGGAGAGCACGATCTTGCTGCCGAGGTCACCGGGGCGAGCCGGCCCGTAGACGATCTCGGTGTTACCGACGATCTCCTGAACGACTTCAGCGATCTGCTTGATCGTGACGTCCTCATCGCTCGAGAGGTTGTAAACGCGGTTCTCAGCAATCTGGCCGAGACCGGCTACGACACCCTCAGCCAGATCCTCGACGTACACGAAGCGACGCGACTGCAGGCCGTCGCCGGAGAGCGTCAGCGGCTCACCCGCGAACGCCTTGTTCACGAACGCCGGAACCACCGCCGCCTCGCGAGCACGCGGGCCGTAGGGGATCCCGAAACGCAGAATCGTGTAGTTGACGCCGTACAGCTCCTGATACGAGCGGCAGTAAAGCTCACCGGCCAGCTTCGTGGCGGTGTAGAGGTGGGCGGGCGGAGGCAGCAACGTGGTCTCGCTGACCGTCACGTCCTCGGTGTCGCTGTAAACCCAGATCGTCGACGCGTAGACAACGCGCTTGACGCCGGCGCGGCGAGCCGCTTCCAATACGGCCGCGGTACCGCGAGCGTTGATCTCCTCGGCGTCCGAGGGCTCCGCGTGAACATCGCTGACGTCGGCGACGGCCGCGAGGTGCGCGACCGCATCGCAATCAGCCAGAGCGAGCTCCAGCGCGGCGATGTCGGTGATCGAACCGATCACCGTGTCGACGCTCGCAGCGTCGTGCCACGGCGACGGGCGCCGGTCGTAGATCACGGCTTCGTGGCCGTGATCTCGCAGTTTGTCGACGACGTGCGAGCCGATAAAGCCCGCCCCGCCTGTGACCATAACTCTCATCTGGTGAGGGTCCCCTTAGTTAGTTTCTGCGCCCGTCTTAATAGGACGGTAATACAACGGTGGGCAGGAATGGTTCTTTGCAACCCAATCTGTGTTGGGAAGATCGACGTTGTGGCCCAAGATCCGGTGGCAGGGTTCGTCATAAACGCGCCCCGTCGACTTCTCGAGCCAGTCGAAAACGATGTACTTGTAGAGGCCCGAAACCATGCCCTCCGGCAGCTCGAGCTTAGATCCCTCAAATTGAGGGTCGATAAATTCTCGCGCGGTCTCGTTCTTCCACTCGACGATCTGCGGCATCCGCTCGGTCTGGATCAGACCCAGCGCCGCGGTGAATTCGTTCATGCGGAAGTTCAAGCCCTGGACCTCGTAGGTCGGCTTGCCGTAGTTACGGAATGCGCGGGCGTGCTCCAGCACCTCGGGGCGCTTGGAGACGAGTACACCGCCCTCACCGGTTGAGACGGTCTTGGTCGCGTACATCGAGTAGACACCGGCATCGCCGTACTGGCCTGGCTTGACGCCGTTCCAGGAAGCGCCGTGCGCATGGGCGCAGTCCTCGATCAGGAAGATGTCGTTGGCCTTGCAGTAGTCCGCGATCTTCTGCGAGTCGAACGCGATGTGTCCGCCGATATGGACCAGGAACGCGGCCTTCGGCTTGTACTGCTCGGCCTTGCGCTCGAAGTCCTCGAACGACATACATAGGTCTTCGCGATTGCAGTCGACGAACTGGACCTCGGCGCCGGAGCGAATCGCTGCCAGCGGCGTGGCCATAAAGGTGTTTGACGGGCAGAGCACCGTCTCACCCTGAACGCCGGCGAAGTGCAGCGCGCTCAGCGTGCCGCCGGTCCAGCCGGACATCGCGACGGCGGGAAGCTCGTTCCAATCCGCCCACGCCTGTTCAAAGCGCTTGTTCATGTCGGCTTCGGCCCAACGGTTGGAGTCGAGTACTTCGTCGATCAGCTCGTGTAGGCGAGCGCGATCGCTCGGGTCCCAGCCGATGGCAAAGCGTCCGTAGTCAGGGACGGCTTGTGGGTCAGTTGATGCAGCAGTCATAGATCCTGTGGGTTCAGAATTCGCAGGGCTGACCAGGCGGGAATCGGCACACGTGATGCCGTGCCTGGCCCTCGTATCGGTGTTGCCCCCGTCGCCTCATCCATGAGGGCAAACACGCTAACCGCATAAGAAGGTACCGAGTCCGGCGGATTCCAGCCGTGCGAGCATCAGTTCGAGTGCCTGCGCCGTGCGCTCGTGCGAGCGCTTGGCGCTATAAAAATCGGCGTCGTGCAGCAGGATCACGTCGGCGGCTTGGATGCCGCCGACTGCGCGCCCGGCGATCCGCTCGGACGTCGTGAACTTGCGCCAATCCTTTCCCCAGGTCGACCACAGCAGAGGCTGGAGCCCCCGATCGCGCGCGATCTGCAGGCTCGCGCGGCTATATATGCCGAACGGCGGTCGGTGCAGACGCGCTGAACTGCCGACCGCATCCTCGATTGCGGCGAGACCGCGCGTGAAGTCGTCCGCGAGCTCCACCGCGCTGCGCCGCAGATGCAGGCGGTGGTGGTAGCCGTGTAGCGCGATCGCGTGCCCCTCCGCCTGGATCCGTTGCAGCAGCTGCGGCCGTTTGACCACCTGCTCGCCGATCACGAAAAAGGTCGCGCGGGCGCCGTGACGGGCGAGGACCTCCAGCATCGCGGGGGTCCCTACCGGGTGTGGACCGTCGTCGAACGTGATCGCCACGCCGCGCGGGTTCGCGGCTGTCAGGTCCTGCCCGGACCCAGCAAGTTCGGTAAGGGTGAGCGGCACTCCGAGTGAGTGCGCGAAGGCTGGGTGGACGGGAGCGAAGACGTAGCGGAGCATCGGAAGCCTGCTGGCGGTCCAGCAGTGTTCTCACTTTGTGCCAATTTCGACACAAAGTGACGGTTCCCGCCTGCGACGGGTCTAACTTAGTGATCGATTCCGTAATTACGCGGCGTTTGGCGGCGTCTGACCACGCCTGACGGACGGCGGCGAACCCGCCGGACCACCAATACGACTTGGTTCGCCGCCGTCCGTCAGCCACGCCCAGCCACTCGCCAACCATCCACGTCCTTACGAAACCGGCCACATGGCACAGATGCCTGAGCAGTTTGATGACGAGGTGACGATCCGCCGCCAGCGCTTCGCGAACGAGGAGAACGGGTTCGCCGTGCTCGACGCTGAGCACGAAGGCGATGAGATCGTGCTGGTCGGCGCCTTGAGCCACCTTGAGGAACGTGAACGCGTGCGCGTGATCGGCGTCTGGGTGAGTGACAGCCGTTACGGCCCGCAGGTCAAGGTCAGCGAGGCGCGCCCGCTGGCGCCGAGCGACAGCGCCGCCCTGGTCGGCTACCTGCGCCGCATCAAGAACATCGGTGAGAAGCGAGCCAAGACGCTGGTTGAGCGCTTCGGCGAGGCAGAGGTGCTCGATGCGATCGACGATGAGCCGGCCGCGGCCTTCCGCCAGGTCGGACTCAACCCTCAGCGTGCGGAGGAGGCGGCGCGCTCCTGGAACGAGCTGCGCACGACCCGCCGCTTGCACATGCTGCTGGCCCCGCACGGACTCGCATACCTGGTCAAGCGGATCAGCGACGAGTACCCGTCGACCGCCTACCGCGTGGTCACCGAGAACCCGTATGAGTTGACGCGCGTCTTCGGCGTTGGTTTCAAGGTCGCCGACCGGATCGCCCGGGCGGGGGTGGCGGCTGCCGGCCTGACGGGATCAAATTCCGTCGACGCGGTCGACGCGATCCCCGGCCGCACCACGGCCGCGCTTGTTTACGCGCTCACCGAGACCGAGGGCCGCGCCGGCAGCACCTGCCTGCCGCTGGGTCAGTTGCTGAACGCGGCCGGCGAGCTGCTCGGCCGCATGCCCAATGAGCAGGCGGTCGACACGCTGGTCGAAGACGGTGACCTGATGCGCGACGGCGACTGGATCTACAGGACAGTCACCTGGGAACTGGAGCAGGAACTCGCGGAGCGGATCGAGCAGATGCTGCGCAAGCCGGCTGGGAAGCTCAAGCCTGTTGATCCTGACGCTGCCGGTGGCGGCACCACCGGTGAGCTGGCGCTCACCGCCGAACAGCGTGACGGCGTGCGTGCCGCTTTTGACTACCGCCTGTCGGTGATCACCGGCGGGCCCGGCACCGGCAAGACCGCGACGATCCAGACGATCGCGACCCAGGCGAAGGCCCAGGACGCGAAGGTGCTGCTGGTAGCCCCGACCGGGCGGGCGGCACGACGCATGACCGAGGCGAGTGGCTTTGACGCGAAGACTGTGCACTCCGCCCTGGGCTGGGTCCCCGGCGAGGCGCCCGAACACAACGAGGACAACCCGCTTCCCTGCGACCTGCTGATCCTCGACGAGTCTTCGATGGCCAACCTCGAGCTGATGGTGACGCTGATGCGCGCCGTCTCCGCCACAGCCCACGTGGTGCTGGTCGGTGACGCCGACCAGCTGGCGCCGGTCGGTGCCGGCAAGCCGTTCGCTGACCTTGTCGGCTCCGATGTCGTGCCGACGGCACGCCTGAACCACATCTTCCGGCAAGCGGCAGGCAGCATGATCGTCCAGGGCGCGCACGCGATTCGCCGCGGTGAGGTACCCGAGTTCAAGCACGAAGAGGGCATGAAGCACGACCTCTTCCTGATGGAGCGAGCCAGCGCGCGCGATGCCCTGGAGCTGATCGTCGAGCTGGTCAGCGAGCGACTGCCGAAGCATTACGGCGTTGACCCGGTGACCGACATCCAGGTGTTCGCGCCTGTCTACAAGGGCGACCTCGGGATCGACGCGCTCAACAAAGCGCTGAGGAACGCGCTTAACCCGCGCGGCGAGCCGGTCGGCGGTGGACGCCTGCGGCTCGGGGACAAGCTTATGATGACCGGGCGCAACCTCCACGAGCTTGGCCTGATGAATGGCACTGTGGTCAGGCTGATCGACGAGGTCAAGGGCTCGGGCCAGGACGACGCGGCACTGCTGCTCAGCACCGATGAGCGCGAACTGCGGCTGCCGCCTGAGGAGATCGGGAGCCTGCAGCTCGGCTACGCCTGCTCGGTCCATCGCGGCCAGGGCATCGAGCTGCCGGTGGCTGTGATCGTCGCCCACCCGCAGGCCGGCGCCTTCTTCCTGCGGCGGGAGATGCTCTACACGGCGGTCACCCGCGCCAAGCTCGCGACCGTGATCGTCGGCAGCCGCGAAGTGATTGCGCGGGCCGCTCGCACGCCCGACACCGACAGCCGCTACTCGCGCCTGGGTGAGCGGCTAACCGCCGACGCGGAGCTCGCGTCCGCCAGCGCTGACGACGTCGCCGTGGTTTAGCTGCCTGCCGCGACGTGTCTCTGGCTCGCCGTTGACCAGCACCGGTTCGCTGGCGAGAAAGTCTTTGACCTCGGCGCCCGTTCCGACCACGCCCGCCAGCTTGAGCAGTTGGCCGAGGCGGATCATCTGCTCACGGATCGGAACCTCCTCAACGCTCACCGCGGCGCCATCCGAATGGCTCCGTCCAAGCGGACCACCTCGCCGTTGAGCATGCCGTTGCTGATGATGTGCTCAACCAGGCCGGCGTACTCCGAGGGCTCGCCGAGACGCGGCGGGAAAGGCACTGAGGCGGAGAGCGAAGCCTTTGCGTCCTCGGGTAGCGCGGCCAGCATCGGCGTGTTGAACAGACCAGGGGCGATGGCCATCACTCTGATCCCGAAGCGCGCGAGCTCGCGGGCGACCGGCACGGTGATGGCGACCACACCACCCTTTGAAGCCGAATACGCAACCTGACCGATCTGGCCCTCGTATGCGGCGACCGACGCCGTGTTCACGCAGACGCCGCGTTCGCCGGCAGCGTTGGGCTCGTTCTCGGTCATCGCCCAAGCCGCGAGTCGCAGGACGTTGATCGTGCCTACGAGGTTGACGTTGATGGTCTTCTGGAACTCCTCAAGCGGCGTCGGGCCCTCGCGGCCGAGCAGCTTCATCGGAACGCCGATCCCCGCACAACAGACCGATACCCGCAGTCCCTGAGAGCTCGATGCGACAGCGGCGTCAACCGCCGCCTGGACGGACTTTCCGTCGGTTACGTCGGCGACCGCCGGGATCCCGCCGATCGCATCCGCCACAACTGCCGCGCGAACGGCATCGATGTCGGCAACGGTGACTGTTGCGCCCTGCGCCGCCAGGCGCCGAGCGGTCGCCTCGCCCAGCCCGGAAGCTCCGCCGAAGACGATCGCAGCTGTTCCTTCGATCTCCATGTCTCTCCTCGTGGTCCAGGCCAACGGCGGTCGCTCAGCGATCGACTAGTGGCCCCCTGCGGGAGTCACTAGTCGATCGCTTCGATCCGTAGCCGGCGCACGCCGGCGGGGATCGTGATCTCCACTTCATCACCAACACGACGACCGACCAGCGCCCTCGATACCGGAGAGGTTGCAGAGATCAGGCCCTCTTTGGGCTTGGCGTCGTTCGGCGACACGATCTTGAAGGTCTGGCTCGCTTCGCTTCCAAGGTCGGTGACCTTCACGGTCGAGCCGTGTTGGACGGCATCGCTGGCAGCGTGCTCCACGACAACGGCTGCGCGCACCTGCTCGCGCAGCCGCAAAATGCGCGTCTCCAAGTGAGCCTGGGCCTCCTTCGCAGCGTGGTACTCGCCGTTCTCCTTGAGGTCACCCCACTCGCGAGCCGTCTTGATGCGTGCCGCAATCTGAGAGCGACCGTCGCTCTCGAGTCCATTGAGCTCCGAGCGCAACCGCTGCAGCTCATCGACCGTCATTGCAAGTTCGTCCATCCGCCTGACGTTAGCTCACTGCGTATAACGAGCACCGACAGGTCGTTAGCGACTCACGCATATAACAGGGTTACGCCAGCCGCAGGGTCGGCAAAACCTATAAGGTTCTGCGTCCATGCCCTCCTGGTTGAAACGCCGTAGCCGCAAGTCAAGGTTCGCGGGAGTGGCGGTGGTGGTTGCTCTGGCCGCGGTGGCACCTTCCGCGTTCGGCAGTGACTCTGGCGCGAACGACGGGGGCGCGACCTGGAACTCCGACGCGCCGGCGTCGTCGATCTCGGCAACTGTTTACGTGTCAGCGGTCGATTGCTCGAACGTACCCGCCGGCACCTACGCGGGTCAGGAGTCGGGCATCGAACTGATCGGCAGTTACAACAGCGGCGGCGGGACCGTTAACCCGGCTGACTTCGCTGGGGTTTACACCTACTGCCACGGTGCCACCCAGCTCTACTCGCCGGAGTTCATAACCGCAGACCCCAAAGGCGGCCTTTACACGTTTACTCCGGGCGGCTTTGTCGTCGCCCCCGGCGACCCGCTCGAGATCTCGCTCACGACCGACAGCAGCGGTGTGAAGCTGACGATCACCGACTACAACACCCAGCAGACCAAGACGATCACAGGGCCGAGCATCGGTCCGAGCGCCGGCTCATCTGCAGGCACGCTGCCGATCTTCGGTGACATCGCCGGGACCCCGTACGTGAGCGGCTCAACCGAGATCGTCCAGCCGTACACGACGACCGGTGGTCCGACCGATATCACCGGACCGGTTCCGTTCATACCGGTCGTATTCGACACTCTCCTGATCGACGGCCAGGCACCGGGCAACGGCTTCTTCACATCGCCGTGGGACGACCCTTCCGGTACCCCGACGGCAACCGTGACGACGCTCGCCGGTGGCAACTTCATCACCGCCCTGGTGGAGGTCAAGAAGCCGACCCTCGGCGAGACTGAGGACGTGGAGCCAGTCAAGGGCGTGATCAGGATCCGCCTGCCCGGAACGGACAAGTTCATCTCGTTGTCGGGTGTCACGCGGATCCCCAACGGTTCGGAGATCGACGCTGACCACGGCTACGTGCAGATCACGCTCGGGCTGAAGCACCATAAGTCTGAGACAGGGGTCTTCTACGACGGGCGGTTCATCCTCCATCAGACAAAGGGCGGCGAGGCAATCGCGACAGTCTCAGGCGGCAACCCCGCCGGCTGTGAGGCCGCGAACGGCCACACGGCAAGCGTTGACGGCGCGACAGCGCAGGCGGCCAGCAGCAAGAGCCCGAACAAGAAGAAGAAGGTCAACAGTCTCTGGTCCAACGCCCACGGCAACTTCACAACCCAGGGCTCAGCCGGCTCGGCGGCGGTGCTCGGCACCCGCTGGTACACGGAGAACACCTGCGGCGGTACCTACTTCTATGTGGCGCGCGACAAGATCAAGGTGACCGCCGACTACCCGTACAAGCACACCGCGATCGTCACCAAAGGCCACTCCTACTTCGCGCCTGACAAGTGGGATGAGGGCGTCTGCGGCAACCCTGTCAAGGAGCCTTGCGTGATCCTGATCCCGGCCCCGAAGCTGGCCCGCACCGCGAGCCTGAGCTGGGCCAACGGGCTGCCGTTTGCAGTACCTCACCGTTCGCTGCGCAGCTAGCGCAGCGCGCTGACCAGCAGCGCCGCGCCGAGCAGCGCGAGCATGTGGAACGCCTGGTCGACGTAGACGACGATCGCGCGATCACTACCCGCGTCGAGACCTTTGACCTTGCGCACGTAGACGCTTAGCAGCCGCCCGTCGTCCTGGACCATGTGCGGTATCGCCACCACGGCCAGGATCAGCAGCACCTTCCAGTGCAGCTGCGACGAGACCCAGATCAGCGCCGGTACAAAGGACAGCGCGTACGTTGTCAGGTGCGAGAGCAGCGCCTTGCGGGCCGTACGGTCGTGTCCGAGGCCGCCGCGCTTGTGGCGCGCTTGCCAGTCGGTCTGAACCAGGTAGTCGCCCACCAGATGGCTCACGTAGAAGACGATGAAGACTGATGCCCAGGTCATCGGCTTGAGCCTAATCCTGCGGCGATCCGGGTGGATCCGGGATCGAGTAGATGCGCATCTTCGAGGCGCGTCCACGCACCTCGAACTCATCCACGAACTGCAGGTCTTCGGGCGGGTGATGCATGGCGTCGCGGGTCGCCTCGGCGACGAACAGCATGTTCGGGGTGCCCTTGGTCATGCCTTCGAGGCGTGAAGCGGTGTTGGTGGTGTCACCGATCGCGGTGTACTCGACCCGCTGCTCGGCGCCGACGTTGCCGCACATCACCGGACCGGTGTTGAGCCCAACGCCCATGCGGAACCCTGAGATGTGACCCTGCTCCGCCAGCCAGTCGTTGAAGCCCTGGAGCCGCTCGCCGATCATCTCGCGAGCTGCGCGCATCGCCCGGTCGGCATGGTCGTCCTGGTCAAGCGGCGCGCCGAAGACCGCCATGATGCCGTCGCCCATGTAGGCGATCAGGGTGCCGCCAGACTCGAGGATCGCCTCGGTCATCTCGTTCAGGTAGTGGTTCACGACCGCGATCACCTTCTCGACCGGCTGACTCTCGGAGAACTTCGTGAAGCCGCGCAGGTCGCTGAACATGACCGTGCAGACGCGCTCGACGCCGGCCAGACGCAGGTCATCATCGGTGCTGGCCAGAACCTGATCAACGACGCCGGGCGGCACGAATCGCGCGAACGTGCTGCGGGCGTACTGACGCTCGAACGCCTCTCCGAGGTAGATGACGGCAAGGGTGCCGACGATCCCGAGCGCGAGCGCAAATTCGGGGTCGAGCACGGTGATGATCCGGCCAGAGTCAAACGTGAGCTGGGCCGCCACGGCGTAGAGCGCCCCTACTACCACGCTGCCGAGCAGCGCCCGCACCGCCCAGCCACTGCGCAGGCCGAGCAGCGGCGCGACACAACCGAGCAGCAAGGTCAGCAGCACGTTGATCCAGCCGGCGTCGTCACGCAGCGGAAACCCGTTGACAGCGGTCGCAGCCTCGTTGGCAACGATCTCCGAGCCGGCCATCAGCTCGCTGGTGCTCGCACCACCGTCGCCCGAGGTGGGGGTGGGGTGAACGTCTTGCAGGATTGAGGCGGTGGCGCCGATGATCACGGTCTTGCCGCGCACCAGCGCCGCGGGGAAATTGTCGTCGTAGACCTTGTAATACGAGATGCTCGGCACAGTCTTTGGAGGCCCTGCGTAATCGATCGGCACCGACGCGGTGGCGCCGCCGAACGACTTGGGCGAGACCGGTTTGCCGAGCGTCTGGGCAGCAATCGCGGCGCCGAACGTTTCAAGCCCCTGGTAGGAGTACTGCATGCGCCGGTAGATCCCGTCGGTGTCCGGAAGATTGGTGGCGTTGGCGGCGACTGCGCGCCCCAGCGTTCGAAGTTCCGCATTGCCGCCGAGCACACCGGTTTCGCCGTGCGAACCCACCTCGGTCGTGGCAAGCACCACATGGCCGGCCTTAGCCACCGCATCGGCCAGGTCACCGTCATCGGTGGGGTCGGTCGCCTGGGTGAACTGGATGTCGATCGCTATGTGTTTGGCGCCGGCCTTCAGCAGGTTGTCGATGACCTGCGCGTGATAACGCCGCGGGAACGGCCACTGCGCTTTAAAGCGGCCCTTGGTCTTTACGTATCGGTTCTCAAAGTTGTTGAGCGTGGGCGCGTCGATGCCGACGATCACGAAGTCCTTGATCAGCGACGGATCGCTGCCCCGGAGGTGAAAGCGTGCGTCGATGGTCGCGAGCTCAGGGCGGTGGAAGACGCCGGTCGCGTAGGTCAGGATCCCGAGTCCGGCGGAAGCGAGCGCGACTATCGAGAGCAGCAGGTGGCGCCGGCGGCGCCACTGGGCGCGGCGCAACTCAGTTGCCTGCCCGCGCTTGGTCACGAGTGCTCACGGCGCGTGATCCTATTCGAGCGCGGCTACTGAACGCGAGCGCGTGTGTCAGCCTGGCGTCAGGCGCGTGCGCAGCAGCTCAAGCTCAGCGTCGTCCAACCCATTTTCCTTGAGCCAGTCGCGTGAGCTTCCGGAGCGCTCGTCAATCAGTTCGAGCACCCGCTCCATCACGCCGGGGATCGGCGCATGCTGCCCTGAGGCGTTGGCCTCGATGTCGGCGCGATACGTCTCAGAGGCGCGCAGACGCGCAAGGATCTGGTCGATGCGCTCAGTCGAGGCCAGGAAGTCGGCGACGATCACGTCGCGGTCCCAGCCGGCGGCGTCAAGCGCGATCGCAACCACCACTCCGGTGCGGTCTTTGCCGGCCGCGCAGTGCACCAGAACCGCACCATCGGTCTTGGCGATCGCCCGGACTGACTCAGTCACCGAGTCTGGACGGCGGGTCACGTAGCCCATGTAGGCCTTCACGGTCGGCCGCTCGTCCGGGTATTCACTCACCCCCTCTGAGCCCCAAGGCTTGACCGCGTCGTAGATGTCGACATCGGTGTTCCCGTGCTCCGGGTAGAGGGAGCGATGCTCGATCCGCACACGAGGCTCACGCGTCATCGGCCCTGGCCCCTCGAGGCGCAGCTCATTGCCGGTGCGCAGGTCGAGCACGAGCTCGAGTTGATGCTGCTCGACCAACTCCCTGACGTCACGTTCGCTGAGGCCCTGGAGGTTGTCGGAGCGCAGCAGCACGCCC
Organism: Solirubrobacterales bacterium; assembly: GCA_003137075.1. Classification (GTDB taxonomy): domain Bacteria; phylum Actinomycetota; class Thermoleophilia; order Solirubrobacterales; family Solirubrobacteraceae; genus Palsa-465. The sequence continues at coordinate 9,565 of PLES01000031.1, read as the reverse complement.
GGAACCACGGTGCGTGCGTTCACCGCTCCGTCGAGTTCGATCCATTGCGGTGAGTAGTCGGTAGTCGTCATCACCTACATCCTTGCAAGGATGGGTGGCGGACATGAGTACCACTCGTAACCTCGTCAACCTCAGCCAGGTCAGCAAGGGCTTCGCCGCGCGCGAGATCTTGACCGATGTCACGCTCGGCATTGCCGAGGGCGATCGCATCGGCGTGGTCGGCGCCAACGGGCAGGGTAAGTCGACGCTGCTCGACCTGATCGCCGGTATTGAGCAGCCCGATTCAGGGCTGGTGACACGTCTCGGCACGCTGCGGCTCGCGGTACTCGACCAGGGCGACGATCTCGACCCTGAAGAGACCGTTCGTGGCGTGCTGCTGGGTGACCGGGCCGAGCACGAGTGGGCTGCCGACCGGGTCTTCCGGGGGGTCCTGGACGGCCTGCTCGGAGGGGTTGAGTTCTCGCGCTTCGCCGACGGGGTCGAGACCCGCGTGCGAGCGCTATCCGGCGGCGAGCGCCGCCGGATAGCGCTCGCACGGGTTCTGCTCGACCATCCAGACCTGCTGCTGTTGGACGAGCCCACCAACCACCTCGACGTCGAGGTGATCTCGTGGATCGCCGGCCATCTGTCCGCGCGCAGCGGCGCGATGCTGATCGTCACCCACGATCGCTGGTTCCTGGATGAGGTCTGCACCAACACCTGGGAGGTCAGCGACGGCACGATCCACCAGTACGAGGGCGGCTACGCGGCTTACGTGCTGGCGCGGGCCGAGCGTGACCGCCAGGCCTCCTCGCGCGACGACAAGCGCCGTCAGCTGGTTCGCAAGGAGCTGGCCTGGCTGCGGCGCGGGCCCCCGGCGCGGACCGCCAAGCCGAAGTTCCGGATCGAGGCCGCCAACGCCTTGATCGCCGATGAACCGGTCGCTCGCGACACCACCGAGCTGCTGCGGTTCGCCAACTCGAGACTCGGCAACAAAGTGATCAACGTGGAGAACGTCAGCTACGCGTATGACGGTCAGCGCGTGATCAATGACGTCACATGGCGACTGGGGCCCGGCGAACGGCTGGCGCTGGTAGGCGCCAACGGCTCCGGCAAGTCCACGTTGATGGGCCTGATGGCTGACGAGCTGACGCCTGCCGCCGGGCACGTCGACCGCGGCGAGACGGTCAAGCTCGCGCATCTCTCACAGTCGGCGACCGAGATTCCTGAACACCTCAACGTGCTGGCGGCAGTCGAGGAGATCCGCAAGCGCTCGACCCTGGCCGACGGGTCAGAGCTCACCGCCGGCAAGCTGGCCGAGCGCTTCGGCTTCCGTGGCGAGAAGTCCCGGACCCTGGTTCGTGACCTCTCGGGCGGCGAGCGCCGGCGTCTGGTGCTGATGCGACTGCTGATGTCCGAGCCGAACGTGCTTCTGCTGGACGAGCCGACCAACNNCGGTGGTCTATCAGGATCGCGTCGTTCACGTCGCCAGCTACGCGGCGAAGTTCCTCTTCACTGGCGACCAGTTGAATCAACCTGTCGAACGCCTCAGTGGCGGCGAGCGCGCCCGCGTACTTATCGCGCGGCTGATGCTGCAGCCCGCCGACGTGCTGATGCTGGACGAGCCGACCAACGACCTCGACATCGACACGCTCACCGCGCTCGAGGACCTGCTCGATCAGTGGCCCGGCACGCTGGTGGTGATCAGCCACGACCGCTACTTCATCGAGCGCGTCTGCGACAACGTCTTCGCTCTTACTAGCAGCGGCGGTCTGCGGCATCTGCCCGGTGGCATCGACCAGTACGTCAGCGAACTTGGCAGCTCCTCGGCAAGCGCGGCCGGCGGCGGCCAAGCCCGGTCGGGTGGTCGCAAGTCGGGCAAGGAGACCCGCGAAGCCCGCAAGGAGGCGCAGCGGCTGGAACGCGAGCTCGAACGCAAGACCGCACGAGAACAGGAGCTGCAAGGGCTGATGGCAGCGAGCTCGAGCGACCACGCACGGCTGAACGAGCTGAGCGCAGAACTGCGCTCAGTCAGCGCCGAGCGCGAGCGGCTCGAGACGGCGTGGCTCGAGGCAGCTGAGACGCTCGAGGCGTAGCCGCACTGCGCCCGAGCCGCGGGCGTATGTATAACCGGGCATACAGATGACCTTGCGCTTCGCTCTGTTGGCTTCGCTCTCGGCCCGCCCGCGCACCGGGTATGACCTGCTGCAGATCTTCGATAGCTCGGTCGGCTTCGTCTGGCACGCCGCGCACACCCAGATCTATCCGGAGTTACGACGCATGGAGGCGGACGGGCTGCTGGCCAGCGTCGAGGTGCCGCGCGGCCCGAAGGCACACAAGCGCGAGTACCGGATCACCGATCTGGGTCTCAGCGCACTACGTCAACTCGCCAGCACACCGGTTGAGCCCTCGCCGGAGAAGGACCCTTACCGGCTCAAGGCCGCGTACCTCGAGTGGGCCGACCCGGAGGGCGCGCGTGCGCAGTTCGAACTTCACCTCGCGCATTACGCACGCTGGCTCAAGCAATGGCAGGAGATGCAACAGCGGATCGCTGACGGCCTCGACCCGGTCGTCAACGAGCGGCTCGAGGCGAGGCCGGCGGCGGAACACCGCACGATCGTCGCCGCCAAGGTCTTCGCCTATCAGGGCATGAGCTCGCGCGCCGAGATGGAGATCGAGTGGGCCAAGCAGGGACTCGCCCTGCTCGACACGCTCGCCGAGCCGCAGCCGTAGCCCTAGCCCACGCGCGGCGGCGACGCCTTCGCGCCGCGGCGACCCCTTCGTCGCGAGGAGCGGGTCCTACACCGCGTTCTTTGCGGCTGCGGTCTCTCATGGTGGACCCCAGCCGCAAAGAAGGTGGTGGGAGCTCATGGAGTTGGGTGACGGCCTCCGCCGACTTGTGAATATGGTGTAGACAGCATCCGACTCGTGCCTCGCGGCGAACCTGATTGCGGGCACAATGGCGCCCGATGAACTTGAGGTTGCGGCGGCTCCTGGCCGCGTTTGCGTTGGGGAACGTGGCCGAATGGTCGTTCGTCACCGAACTCAGCATCTACGCCTTCCGCTCGGGGGGCACGCTGGCTGTCGGCCTGATCGGCATCCGCTTCCTGGTCGGCGCGATCAGCAGCGTCACGATCGCGCCCTTCGCGGCCGGACGGCACGGCGCGCTGACGATCATCACGCTGAGTCGGCTGCTGCTGCTCGGCATCGCCGCCGCGCTCGCGCTGGGCAGCGTCGGCTTCGGCTTCGTGCTTGCGGCAGTAGTGCTGGACTCACTTGTCGCGGCCGCGTACCGGCCCGCTCAGTCCTGGCTGCTGCCCACCCTGGCGCGCTCGCCGGAGGAGATGATGAAGGCCGCCGCCGGCAGCAGCATCGTCAAGACCGTGGGGCAAGCGGTCGGCGCACTGAGCGGCGGCTTCGCAATCGAAGCGGTCTCGCCGCCCACGGCGATGGCATGTTCGGCAGGCGTGATGCTGCTTGCCGCGCTCACCAGCGCCGGCCTGGATAGATCGGCAGACCCACGGGCGGCGCAACGTGTCGACTCGATCAAGGACGGCCTGCGATCGGTCCCCGCCGTGCTGCGCGACCGGCTGCTCTGGCCGCTGGTGCTGCTGAGCGGGCTACGGACGCTCGTGCGTGGCCTCTGGGGCGCGCTCGCGGTCGTGGTCGCGCTACGTCTACTGGGGTTCGGCAGTTCGGGCGTCGGCATCCTGCAGGCGGCTTCTGGCGCGGGAGCGATGCTGGCGGCGCCGATCACGGCTTCTCAGATCGGCCGTCCCGGCCTGCGGGTCCCGTGCGCGCTGGCATTCATCAGCGCGGGCGCGCTGATGAGCCTCGTCGGCACGGCGCCGCCGGTGATCGCAGCGGTCTGCCTGATCGGAGGCTGGGGACTGGCGATGGCGGTGGCCGACGCCACCTCCTATTCAATCCTGCACCGGGTTCTGCAGAGCGACGCGCTGACCCGCACGATCGGCGTGATGGAGTCACTCAAGCTTGGCTGCGAAGGCCTCGGCGCGCTGCTCGCGCCTGCCCTGGTGGCGGTCTTTGGCCTGCGTGCCGCGCTAGTGATCGGTGGGTTGCCGTTGCCGGTGTTCGTGATCGCGAGCCTGGCGCGCGTCAGTCAGGCGGACGCGATCGGTGCCGGACGCAGCCGCGTCGTCGGGTTCCTGCACGCGGTCCCGCTGTTCCACAGCTCTGACATGGCGACGATCGAGGACATCGCGGCGCACGTCAAGCGGCTGGCGGTCGAGGCGGGCACCGCGATCATCACTCAAGGCGACGTGGGTGATCGCTTCTACGTGATCGACCACGGCGAGGCCGAGGTCTTGATCGACGGCTACGAGATTGGCCGTCTCGGGGCGGGCCGCGCCTTCGGTGAGCTCGCGCTGCTGCGCAATCGCACCCGTACTGCGACCGTACGGGCGGTCACGCCGATGGACCTCTACGCGCTCGACCGCGATGACTTCATGATGGCCATCACCGGGATCCACGCAGCCACGGGTTCGGGCTTGGCGCCAGAGGTACCTGCGTCGCGTGCCGACCCCGCCGAATACTCGCTGGTTGAACTGATGGCCGGTATCACAGCGCTTTCGGGCCTAAGTGAGGAGGCCCTGTTCGCGCTCGCGGCCCAGTCGCCCTCAAAGCAGTTTTCAGCGGGCGAGGTTGTAATCGCCGAGGGTGACGAGAGTGATGCGCTCTACGTGGTGATGTCCGGGCACGCCGAGACGACCGTCGCGGGGGCCAGCGTAGGCGAGCTCCATCCGGGCGACTCGTTCGGTGAGATCGGCGTGCTTCACAACGTCACGAGGACCGCCACCGTGACCGCGCTCGACCAGCTCAGAGTGGTGGCCGTACCGGCCGATGCGATCCACCGCAGCCGGGCAAAAGTTAACGACTTGTGACCAAGAACTTCCTGGTTTACGGGTCCAATCATCTCTGAGGTAAGCTGCCCGTCCGCAGCCTTCGACAATGCCGTCACGCCGCCCAATACCGGTCGGGATCCGTGACATCGACGCGTGAGGAGCTCCACCAATGTCGACCGTCCAGAGCACTAACGACCTGTTCGCGATGCTCATCCAAGCCAAACCGCCGATCGACTTTCCCGAAGGCACCGTCATCTTCAGCAAGGGCGACGAGGGCGACACGATGTACATAGTCGCGGAAGGGTCCGTGACGCTCTCAAACGGCGACAAGACCGTCGGCAAAGTCACGGCACCCGGACTGTTTGGCGAGCTCGCTCTGATCGACGGCAGCTTGCGCTCACTGAGCGCCGTCGCCGACGCCAATACCAAGCTCGTGGTGCTTCCCAACAACCTCTTCTGGATCCTGATCCACGACACCCCGTACTTCTCAAAGCTCGTGCTGACGACGATGGCGGAGCGTCTGCGCGATCACGACGAGGCGACTACCTGAAACAGTAGTGACCGGGTGCCGGGCAGCCAGGCCTGTGATGGCCCGGCTGCCACGACACCAGCTGTCTGCGGCCCCTCACAGCGACCGGCGAAACGACCAGAGCTCTTAGTCGCCCGGCACTGCTGCGCGAACCAGCGGCTCGGCGGTGAAGCTCGGGGTTGGTTCCGGGCCTCTTCCGCGCCGGATCCACGCTACGACCGTCGTGATCACCGGCACCACACCGCCCAGTGCCATCGCCCAGAACAAGACGCCACAGACGATCCAGCCGGTGCCGCCGCCCTGGCCGTGCGGCGGATTGGACCCGAGGCTCATGAAGTTCCAGCCGAGCGCGCCGAATGCCAGCGCCCAAAACGACATCGCGGTGCCGAACGCGGACCAGCGAGCCCACGTGGCGGCCGCCACTGCGGCGCCCGCGAACAGCAGTCCACCGATGATCCCGAAGATCACGTAGCCAACTTCTGAGCCGGTGCACTGGTGCCCCGGTGCGATCGCGTAGGGGCCACCACTGGCGCAGAAGCCGCCGCTGCTGGTCATCACGCTCCGCATCCCCTTGTAGGCAGCTGCGACCGCGGCCAGAAAGCCAAGGTCGCAGAGTACTGCCAGCAGAGGCGCGAAGACTCTGCGAGCCGACATCAGTGAATGCTGGTCGGATCGATCCAGACGGTCGCGCGATTGCTGGGATCGACCTTCCCACTGAAGGTCTTCCCGGGCTGAACGAATGCGGCCTGCATCTGGCTGATGGTCAGCGGCACCTTGGCTGGATATGGCGGCTGGCCGTCAGGCATCACCATCACATCCAGTTGCAGCATCAGATCGAAGTTGAGCGTTCCGGTCTGCTGCACCGAGTTGACGGTGATGCTCGCCGGCAGCCCGGTTGAGCCGAGCGTCAGCGCCATGTTGGCCGCTTCGGTCTGAGCCGCCATCGCGTCGAGTGCCCCCTGCATGCGGGACTGCGTGTTGGCCATCCGCTCCTTCATCGGCGGCTGACTCTTCTGCATCTCCTGGGCCTGCTTGAGCAGATCCCGTTCTGCTTTCCAGAAACCCATGGCTAGCGCCCCGTGTAGAGCTGGTTGAAGCGCTGAGCGAGGGCCGGATTCGTCCGAATCCGGTCGTTCCAGCCGTTCATCGCCTGCTCCCAGTTCTCGGCTGAGATGCCCTTGGACGCCGCGATCAAGACGGCCTTGGACTGGTCGTAGTTGTAGTCGGCCAAGCCCTTTGAAACCTCGGCGTAGGTCTCAATCGAAACCCCGGCGATGGGCTCGTAGCCAGGCCCACCAGCGTCAACCGCGGCCTGCTGAACAGCAGCGACCTGCTGCATCTGCTGCTGCGCTGCGGCCTGCTGAGCCGCGGCCATCTCACGCGCCTGCGCCGCCATCTGGTTGGCGTTCCGGATCATGTCCGGAGCCGCCTGCGTCATCTCTTTCATGTCCTTCATCTGCCTAAACAAACCCATCGTCTACATAGCCCCCTAGGTTGTCCCGGCACGCCAAGCGCGCGCCCCGTCGCCAAGTCTTTGGCAGCGGCGCCAGATCCGCAGTGTCGAATCGGTCTCACCTTGGTGCGACCGGTAGGCTTTGCGCGTGGCGTTATCGGGGGATCGCCCGCGAGTGCAGGGCGCGCGGACACTCGCTGAACGGCTTGAGCAGCGCGACCGCAGCCGATTCGTCGGCCGTGCGGGAGAGCTTGCGCTGCTCGAGGGTTGCCTCGAACCGGATCCACAAGCCAATGTGATCCTGGTCAGCGGCCCCGGAGGCATCGGCAAGAGCACGCTGCTGCGCGAGTTCGGCCGCCGTGCCGCGGCGAAAGGCTGGGACGTCTACACGATCGAAGGCCGCGACCTGACCCCGACCCCCGACGCGCTCGAGGAACTGCTGCGCGACGCGGCTGGTAGCGAGCAGGCGCTGGTTCTGATCGACACGTTCGAGAAGATGGGTGGGCTCGCGGGATATCTTCGCCGCGAACTGCTTCCCGCCCTGCCGGACAGCACTCTGATCGTGATAGCAGGTCGCGGCGAACCCGATGCTGCGTGGTTCGCCGACGGCTGGGAGGGCATCGCCGCGGAGCTGCCGCTCGCTGGCCTGGCCCCCAACGAGGCTCTCTGCCTGCTGGCGACCAGCGGCGCCGGCGATGGGCGCGCACAAGCGATCGTCGAGTGGGCGCAAGGATCGCCGCTGGCGCTGGCGCTTGCTGCCGACGCCGCCGCCGAGGACGCGAGCTGGACCCCGGAACAGGGCATGGAGCGCCCCGAGCTGCTGCGGCCGCTGATCCGCCGGCTGGTCGAGACCGAGCTTGACGAGGTCCGCCAGTCGGCGCTGATGGTCGCGTCGGTGGCCCGCGTCACGACGCCCGAACTGCTGCGAGACGTGCTGCCCAGCGCCGATGCCGACGCCGCCTACGAGCGCTTGCGCTCTCTGACTTTCACGGAGCCACTCAGTGACGGACTGACGCTGCATGAACTGGTCCGCAAAGCGCTCAACGCAGACTTCCGCCGGCGCGACCCGGAACGCGAGCGCATGCTTCGCCGCCAGATCGTCGATCACCTGTATGAACGCGCGATCAACGGCGAGCCGCTGCTGATCATCGATATCGCGCACCTGGTTGAGAACCCGGTGATCCGTTGGGGATTCGGATGGGACGGCGCGCCCGCACACCGCGTCGATGACATCCGTCCGGGCGATATTGAGTCGGCCTGCGAGCAGATGGCGAAGCGCGGACAGGCGGCGCTCTGGCCGATGGCCGAGCGCTTCTTCCGCGAAGCGCCCGAGCGCGCGGCGGTAATCCGCGATACGGAAGACCGGGTCTGCGCCTACCTGGTCTGCATGACCCAGGCCAATGCTCCCGCTTGCGCCGAGGATGACCCGCTGATCGGTCCCTGGCTACGGCAGGCACGGATTGACAGCGCGCTCGGCGATTCGGTGCTGTGGCACGACTCGATCGACTTCACCGAGGACCAGCAGGCGCGGGTCAAGGCCATGATCGGGATGGCCGGGGTCCTGCGCTCGGGGTCGCCCAACCCGCGCTTCGCCTACCTGCCCGTGAACCCCGATATTCCGATGGCGATCGCTTTTGCGAAGACGCTCGGCGGCGAGCACCTGGAGCACCTGGACTTCGCGCTCGGACCGCACCGCGTCCAGTGTCACCGGCTTGATTACGGCAGCGGCGGCCTGCTGGCCGCCGCCAGAGCAGTGGTCTACTCGGAGCTCGGTCTCGCAGCGCCAGATCCCACGCCGGGGTCACTGGTCGATCGCGAGGCGATCCGTGATGCCCTGCGCAACTTCCACCTTCCGCACGAGCTCGCACGTAGCGCGCTAGCGCGCGGGACGACGCCGGGCGAGCGTTGCGAGTTCGTACGCGCACTGATTCGCAACGCCGCCGAGCACGCATTTGGTGATACGCACAACGAGCGCCTGCTGCAGCGCGTGCTGACCCATGGCTACATAGAGCATGTGGGCAGCCACGAACAGGCGGCGCTTGATCTGTCGCTCTCTCGGGCCGCTTATTTCAGGCGTCTGCGCGTAGCCGCCGAGCGCGTTGCCGACCACATCTCCAGGCCCGCCTAGGAACGCGCCTAGGCTGCGGCGGTTACCGACCGCAGCTCATCGAGCGACTCGTCCATCAGTCGCCTGAAGACAGTCGGATCGTCCTGCTCGACCCACCGCGCGAAGGCCACGTGAAATACCGTGACGCCCGCTTGGGCGGCGAGAATCGCCGCATTCAACGAGACCCCGCGCGCGATTAACGCCATCTTGATCGCGCCCGCGAGGCTCTGCAGTTTGATCAGCTCGCGCTCCTGCAGTTCCTGGTTGGCGTTGACGATCCGTGAGCGGATGGCTGCGTACTCATGGCGCTCCAGGAACAGATCGGCCATCTGGTCCAGTCCGGCGCTCACCGCGGCCATCGGCCTTGCGTCCGGGGGAGCGCTCGCCACGGCGGCAACCCAGAGCTCGATCAGCTCCTCGGACCCGTTGAAGAGAACCTCGCGCTTGTCGGCGAAGTAGCGGAAGAAGGTTCGCTTGGTTAGGCCGGCCGCTTCCGCGATCTCGGCGATCGTCGTCTCGTCATAGCCCTGCTGCTCGAAGAGCGTGATGGCGGCGCTCATCAAGCGGCCCTCAGCATCTGGTTTCCAGCGCGACATATGCTCTGAGCGTAGTTGATGACACCAAGTGTCGTAGAA
>PLES01000076.1 GCA_003137075.1 Solirubrobacterales bacterium | reverse complement strand
CTCTGCAAGCCGGGCACGATCACCCCTCACACGAAGTTCAAGGCCGAGGTCTACATCCTTAAGAAGGAAGAGGGCGGCCGTCACACGCCGTTCTTCACGGGCTACCGTCCGCAGTTCTACTTCCGTACCACTGACGTGACTGGCGTCGCCAACCTGCCCGCGGGCACGGAAATGGTCATGCCGGGCGACAACGTCCAGATGGAGATCGAGCTGATTCAGCCGATCGCTATGGATCAGGGCCTGCGCTTCGCTATTCGCGAAGGCGGCCGCACCGTCGGCTCCGGCGTTGTTGCCGAGGTCGTCGAGTAACAAGGTCTTGGAAAGGGGCGGTCCAGCTGGACCGCCCCGAACCATCCCCAGGGCAGTACCGAGTACCGCAGTGAGCAGCACCGCAGGATCAACCGAAGTTCACGCAGCACCATGAAGCGTGGGCGCCCTCGAAGGCTTGAAGGCGCCCCGGACATTGAGAAAAGAAGAAATCATCGTGGCCACTATCGCCCAAAACAAAATCCGCATCCGCCTGAAGTCTTATGACACTTCAGCGATCGAGACGGCAGCTAAGGAGATCGTCGAGACGGCGACGCGCACCGGCGCGACTGTCTCCGGTCCCGTGCCGCTCCCGACGGAAAAGAACGTGTACTGCGTGATCCGCTCGCCTTTCAAGGACAAGGATTCCCGCGAGCACTTCGAGATCCGTACGCACAAGCGACTTATCGATATCCACCAGCCGACTCCCAAGACGGTCGACTCGTTGCAGCGCCTGGATCACCTTCCGGCCGGCGTTGACATCGAGATCCGTCTTGCCTCATAAGACCATGGCCGCCATTCTCGCCAAGAAGCTTGGAATGACCCAGCGGTTCCGTGAGGACGGCAAAGTCGAGCGCGTAACCGTGCTCGAAGCCGGCCCCTGTCCCGTGACGGCGCTGCGCAACGACGAGCGCGACGGCTACACCGCCGTCCAGCTCGCCTTCGGCGCCTCCAAGGAGAAGCACCTCTCCAAGCCAGAACTGGGTCACCTCAAGAAGGCCGGCGCCGCTGCGCACCGGCACCTTGTGGAGTTCCGCAACGAGGGCACCGATCTCAACGTCGGTGACACCGTGACCGTCGAGACCTTCGCCGCCGGCGACAAGGTCAAGATCTCCGGCACCTCGAAGGGCAAGGGCTTCCAGGGCACAGTCAAGCGCCATAACTTCGCCACCGGCCCGAAGAGCCACGGCTCGCACAACTACCGTGCGCCAGGCTCGATCGGTGCTTCGGCATGGCCCGCACGCGTGATGAAGGGCATCCGCGGTCCGGGTCACATGGGCGACGCCCGCATCACCCAGCGCGGCGTGACGGTTGTTGACGTCATCGCCAGCCAGAACCTGCTGCTCGTCCGCGGCGCCGTTCCCGGCGCCAAGGGCGGCCTTGTGGAGGTACGCACCGATGCCTAGTACTGCACCCAAGCTCGGAGGCGGCACCGTCGAGCTCGACGCCAAGGCGTTCGAGGCGACGTTCAACATGGCGATCGTGCACGAGACCGTGCGCGCTGAGCAGGCCGCTCGCCGTCAGGGGACTCACTCCACCAAGACGCGTGGAGAAGTCCGAGGCGGCGGCGCCAAGCCGTGGAAGCAGAAGGGTTCCGGTCGCGCACGCGTCGGCTCCTCACGCAACCCGGTCTGGACCGGCGGCGGTACCGCGTTCGGTCCGCAGCCACGTCACTACACCTTCAAGGTCAACCGCAAGGCCCGCCGGGTCGCGCTGCGAAGCGCGCTCTCGGTTCACGCTGAGCGCGGTTCTTTGGCCATTTTCGACGCCGGCATTTTCAGCGCCCCGTCGACCAAGCAGGCCAAGGATCTCTTGGGCAGCTGGGGTCCGGATGCCCGGACGCTGGTCGTGCTGCTCGAGAGCGAGTCCTACGCTGGGCTTTCGTTCCGCAACCTGGAGCGCGTCGCCGTGATCCCGGTTGAGGACGCCGGCGTCAGCAACATCATCAACGGAGCACGTCTGCTGGTCTCCGAGGCCGCGTTGCCCGCGCTTGTCGCACGGGCCAACGGCAAGACCGCAGAGGACGGTGAGAAGTAATGGACGCAAGTCAGGTCATCATCCGTCCTGTCGTTTCAGAGAAGACGTATGTGCTGGCCGAGCTCGGCAAGTACACCTTCCGCGTGAACGACAAGGCGCACAAGACACAGATCCGCCAGGCCGTCGAGCAGCTGTTCGACGTCAAGGTCACCGGCGTCCACACCTCGTCGGTCAAGAGCAAGCCCAAGCGCCGCGGTCAGACCGCCGGCCGCACTCGCCAGTGGAAGAAGGCGATCGTGCAGGTGCGTGAGGGCGATTCGATCCCGATCTTCCGCGGCCTGGAAGGGGCAGAGTAAATGGCAATTCGTAAGCCAAAGCCGACCTCCCCGGGCATGCGCTTCGTCAGCTACCCGGACTTCGCCGAGATCACTCGGTCGAGCCCGGAGAAGTCGCTGGTCGAAGGACTCACCAAGTCCGGCGGTCGTAACTCATATGGGCGCAAGACCTCACGCCACCGCGGTGGCGGAGCCAAGCGCCTGTACCGCAGAATCGACTTCAAGCGTTTGAAGGACGGGGTACCGGCCAAGGTCGCTCACATCGAGTACGACCCGAACCGCACCGCGTACATCGCGCTGCTGCACTACGCCGACGGCGAGAAGCGCTACATCCTGGCCCCGGCCAAGCTGCAGGTCGGCATGACCGTCGAGTCGGGCCCGAACGCGGACATCCGCGTCGGTAACGCCTTGCCGCTGGCAAACATGCCGGCAGGTACAGTCGTGCATAACGTCGAGTTGACCCCCGGTCGTGGCGCCCAGCTTGGTCGCTCCGCCGGTATCAGCATCCAGTTGCTGGCCAAGGACGGTGACTACGTCACGCTGCGCCTGCCCTCGGGTGAAATGCGCTTGGTGCGTGGCGAGTGCCGCGCCACGGTTGGCACGGTCGGTAACTCCGACCATCAGAACGTCAAGATCGGAAAGGCCGGACGTAAGCGCCACATGGGCGTCCGTCCGCAGACCCGAGGCGTCGCAATGAACCCGGTCGACCACCCGCACGGTGGTGGCGAGGGTTCAACCACTGCAGGCCGTCACCCGGTGACGCCCTGGGGTGTTCCGACGCTTGGGTACCGAACCCGTAAGAAGGGCAAGGCCTCCGACAAGTACATCGTCCGTGGCCGTAAGCGAGGTAAGAAGCGTTGAGCCGTTCAAGCAAAAAGGGCCCGTTCGTACAGGAGCGCCTGATGGCGCGTATCGAAGCGATGAACGCGGCCAACGAAAAGAAGATGCTGAAGACCTGGTCGCGTTCCTCGACGATCTTCCCGGACATGGTCGGTCACACGATCGCCGTCCACGATGGTCGCAAGCACGTACCAGTGTTCGTGTCGGAGTCAATGGTCGGGCACAAGCTCGGCGAGTTCGCTCCCACGCGCCTTTATCGCGGCCATGCCGCAACCGGTAAGAAACGATGAGCACAGACGAACCTGAAATCACCCCGGAGACCGACGCCCCGCAGGCGTCCGCGTCCGAGGAGAAGCCGAAGCCGGCTCGTAAGCCGCGCGCGGCGGCGAAGCCGAAGGCTGCTGCTGCCGAGGCTGAAACTAAAACTGCGAAGGCTCCCGAAGCCGCAGCTGAGGTACCTGTAGAGGCTGCGGCTGAGAAGCCGAAGCGGACTCGTGCCGCAAAGCCGAAGACCGCAGAGGCTCCCAAGGCCGAGGTCGCAAAGCCGTCGAAGCCCGCTCCTACCCGTAGGCGCGGTGCGGTTGAGCCCGGCGCAACGATCCCGGTCGTACGGGCCCAGGCCAAGTACGTACGGTCGTCCGCACGCAAGGCTCGCCTTGTCTGCGACAACATCCGAGGCAAGAGCGTTGAGGACGCACGCGCTATCCTCGCTCACACGCCGCGTGCGGTCGCTCGTGACTGGAGCAAGTTGCTCGAGTCAGCGGTCGCGAATGCCGAGCACAACCATGAGCTCGTCGGTGAGGATCTGGTCATCAAGGCGGTACACGCCGATGAGGGTCCGACGATCAAGCGGTTCCGTCCGCGCGCCATGGGGCGCGCGTCCAAGATCCGTAAGCGCACAGCGCACCTGACCATCCTCCTTACTCCGAAGAACTAGAAGAGACACCATGGGTCAAAAAGTTCACCCCGAATCGATCCGCGTGGGTTACATCCACGACTGGAAGTCGAACTGGTTTAACGAGAAGCACTTCGCTGACTATCTGCACGAGGACACACAGATCCGCGAGCACATCGTCGGTCGCCTTTCCCATGCCGGTCTGTCGGACATCACGATCCGCAAGAGCGCGAACGATGTTGAGGTCAATATCAACACCGCGCGTCCTGGCATCGTGATCGGCAAGTCCGGTTCAGAGGTTGATCAGCTGCGCCGTGACCTTCACCGGATCACGAACAAGCAGGTCAAGGTCAACATCCTTGAGATCAAGCGACCCGAGCTCGACGCGCGCCTGGTGGCGCAGTCGATCGCCGAACAGCTGCAGAACCGTGTTGCCTTCCGCCGTGCCATGAAGCGTGCGCTCACCAGCGCGATGCGTTCGGGCGCCAAGGGCGTCAAGGTCCAGGTCTCCGGTCGCCTTGGTGGTGCCGAGATGGCCCGCACCGAGCAGTACTCGGACGGTCGTGTTCCACTGCACACGTTGCGCGCGGACATCGACTACGGCTTCCATGAGGCCAAGACGACTTTCGGTCGCATCGGCGTCAAGTGCTGGATCAACAAGGGCGAGATCATGCCCGAGGGTTACACCGGCGCTGACCTGACGATGATGGATGACCCGTCCCCGCAGGCGAACGACCGTGGTGGCCGTGATGGTCGCGACAACCGCGGCGGTCGCGGTGGACGCGGCGGGTCAGGCGGGGCGGGCGGGTCCGGTCAGGGCCAGGGCGGCCGTGGCCGGGGCCGTGGTGGCCAAGGTGGCGGCGGCACCGGCACAGCCGGCGGGGCGGGTGGTCCCGGCCGTGGTGGCCAGGGCGGCACCGGCGGTCGCGGTCCCGGTGGTCCCGGTCGTGGGCCAGGCGGTCCCGGTCGCGGTCCTGGTGGACCCGGCGGTCCCAACCGTGGGACGGGTGGCCAGGGTGGGGCTCCCGGTGGTTACCGTGGTGGCCAGGGCGGCGGCGGTGGCCGTGGTCCAGGTACCGGCGGTCCCAATCGTGGCGGCGGCCAGGGTGGTCCGAACCGTGGTGGCCAGGGCGGCCCCAACCGTGGCGCGGGTGGGTCCGGGTCACAGGGTGGCGGCGGTCAGGGCGGTCCCAACCGTGGCCCGCGTCCGGCAGGTGGCGGCGGTCCTTCCACTGGTGGCAACGCGCCACAGGGTGGTCAGAGCTAATGCTTTCCCCTAAGCGTGTAAAGCACCGCAAGCAGCACCGCGGCCGTCGTGCCGGGCTCTCGCGTGGACAGGTCAAGGTTCAGTTCGGCGAGTACGGACTGAAGGCGCTCGACGCCGGTTGGATCACCAACCGTCAGATCGAAGCCGCTCGTATCGCGATGACCCGCAAGATCCGCCGAGGCGGCAAGGTCTGGATCAATGTTTACCCCGACAAGCCCGTCACCAAGAAGCCGGCCGAAACCCGCATGGGTTCCGGTAAGGGCTCGCCCGAAGGTTGGGTGGCCGTGGTCAAACCCGGCCGTGTGATGTTCGAGCTCGCCGGGGTGCCGGAGCCTTTGGCACGTGAGGCGATGCGCCTTGCCGGTCACAAGCTGCCGGTCCGTACCAAGTTCGTGATGCGGGAAGACGGCTAAACATGAAGCCCACTGAATTGCGTGACCTCAGCGAGACTGAGCTCGCTGAACAGATCAAGATTGCGCGCCGAGAGCTTCTCGGGCTGCGCTTCCAGCACGCCACCGGCGAGCTGGACAACACGGCGGGCCTCCGTCGTGCCAAGAAAGAGATTGCGCGTGCGCTCGGCATTGCCGGCGAACGCGGAATGGAGACCCGGAGCTAGTTATGGCTGAAGAAGTCGAAAACACAGAGTTGGAGGAGACCGCAGTAGCGGACGCCTCCGCCGAGGCTGCGGCCTCGGATGCCTCTGCGCATGCATCGACGCAAGCCGCCGCTGACGACGCCGGCGCTGACTCCGAAGCGGAGGAAGAGGTCGAGGCTGTCGAAGTCGCTGCTGTTGTTGCGGAGCCAGAGGCCGAACCGGCAGCGCCGGTAAAGCAGCTGACTCCGAAAGAGCGCAAGGTCGCGATCAAGACCAAGAAGGCCGCAAAGGTCGGTCAGCGCGCTGAGGTGTCCCCCGAGGACCGCCAGGCCGAGCGCGACGCGGCGCGGGCCAAGAAGGCTGCCGCCCGCCGCCTTGAGCGCGCCCAGGCGCGTGAGAAGTACAAGGCCGGCGCGCACGAGCGCAATGCCACGCCGCCGCGCGAGCACGAGACCGGTCTTCAGAAGACCCGTCAGGGCATCGTCGTCTCCGACAAGGCTGACAAGACGATCACGGTCCGCATCGACGTGGCTCGCCGTCACCGCCGCTACTCAAAGATCGTTCGCAGCTCATCGACCGTTCACGCTCACGATGAGACCAACGACGCCAACATCGGCGACACCGTTGTGGTCCGTGAAGCGCGTCCGTTGTCCCGCCTCAAGCGCTGGCGCTTGGTGCAGGTCGTAGAGAGGGCCAAGTAAATGGTTCAGAACGAGAGCAGACTGCGCGTCGCTGATAACACCGGCGCTCGTGAGATCCTCGTGATCCGCGTCAACGGCGGTTCCCGCCGTCGCTACGCCGGGGTCGGGGACGTCATCACCGCAACCGTCAAGCAGGCCAGCCCCCAGGGCTCGGTCAAGAAGGGCGAAGTGGTCAAGGCCGTAGTTGTGCGGACCAAGAAGGCTCACGGTCGCGAAGACGGCACCTACATTGCTTTTGATGAGAACGCCGCGGTGATCATCGACGCCAACAACAACCCGCGTGGCACCCGCATCTTCGGACCGGTTGCCCGCGAGCTGCGTGAGCGCAACTTCATGAAGATCGTCTCACTCGCGCCGGAGGTGCTGTAGCTATGCCCGCGCGTATCAAGAGAGATGATCAGGTGGTTGTGATCGCCGGTAAGGACCGCGGAAAGCGCGGCAAGGTTCTGCGTGTCGACCCCACCAATGACAAGGTGATTGTCGAGGGGCTCAACATGATCAAGCGCCATCAGAAGGCGCAGCAGACCGGTCCGGCCAGCCAGCAGCAGGGTGGCGTGATCGAGCGGGAAGCCGCGATCCACGTCTCGAACGTGGCGCTGATCGACCCGAAGGACGACAAGCCGACCCGTGTTGGCATTGAGATTGTTGATGGCAAGCGGTTCCGCATCGCGCGCCGTAGTGGGACAAGGATTGACTGATGGCTACCGCACGTTTTAAGACCCGATACAACGACGAGATCCGCCCGGCGCTGATTGAGCGCTTTGGCTACGACTCGCCGATGCAGGCTCCGAAGATCCTCAAGGTCACCGTCAACATGGGTGTTGGCGACGGCAAGCAGGACTCGAAGATCTTTGATGCGGCTGCTGAGCAGCTCGGTCAGATCACCGGTCAGAAGCCGAACGTCCGCCGCGCCCGCAAGTCGATCGCCCAGTTCAAGCTGCGCGAAGGCATGCCGGTCGGTCTCGCCGTGACCCTTCGCGGTGAGCGCCAGTACGAGTTTCTCGATCGACTGATCTCGATCGCGATCCCTCGAATCCGTGACTTCCGTGGTGTCAGCCCGCGCGCCTTTGACGGCCGCGGCAACTACACGCTCGGGATCAGGGAACAGATCATCTTCCCGGAGATCAACTACGACGAGATCGACAACCCGCGCGGTCTCGACGTCACGATCACCACAAGCCCGTGCACCGACGAGGAGTGCTACGCACTGCTCGAGGCGTTCGGGATGCCGTTTGCCAAGGAGGGTCGCCCGAAGTGGGCGACCGCCAGTCAGAACTAAGGAACCCGCATGGCTAAGACCTCACAGCGAGTTCGCCAAGCGCGGACTCCAAAGTTTCCGACCCGGGGCTATACCCGTTGCCGCCGTTGCGGCCGCTCCCGCTCGGTGTATCGCAAGTTCGGCGTTTGCCGGATCTGCCTACGCGAGCTTGCGCACAACGGATACATCCCCGGCATGACCAAGTCGAGTTGGTGATCGTATGTCTATGACTGACCCGATCGCTGACTTCCTGACGCGCCTGCGTAACGGCGCCAAGGCTCAGCACCACGAAGTCACGATCCCCTCGTCGAAGCTCAAGCAGGAGCTTGCCCGGATCCTCAAGGAACAGGGCTATATCGAGGCGTGGCACATGCTGCCGGCCGATGCAGAGCACCCCGGTGCCCGCATCGTCGTCACGCTCAAGTACACCAACGACCGTAAGCCCGTAATCAGCGGCATCAAGCGCGTTTCGCGCCCAGGCCGGCGCGATTACGTTGACCACGCACACATCCCCAAAGTCCAGGGCGGACTTGGCACCGCGATCATCTCCACTTCACGTGGCGTTATGACCGGTCACGACGCGCGTAAGCTCGGCGTCGGTGGGGAAGTGGTGGCGTCGGTCTGGTAAGCCGAGGACCAAGCATCAATGTCGAGAATTGGTAGACAACCCATCCCGCTGCCCAGCGGCGTCACCGTCACGGTCGAGCGCGAGCTCGTCACCGTCAAGGGACCAAAGGGCGAGCTTTCCGAGCGGATCTCGCGCGACATCACCGTCGCGCAGAGCGAGGTCGAGGGTGGCGACGGGCAGCAGCTGCTCGTCACGCGTCCGACCGACCGTAGCGAGCACCGTGCCCTGCACGGCCTCACTCGCACGCTCGTGGCAAACATGGTTACCGGCGTCACCGCCGGCTTCGAGAAGAGCCTGGAGATCCAGGGCGTCGGTTACCGCGCGGCCTTGAAGGGCCGTGACCTGGAGCTTGCTCTCGGTTACTCGCACCCGGTAGAGATCAAGGCGCCTGACGGAATCGAGTTCGTGGTTCCGCAGCCCACCCGGATCACGGTCAAGGGTGCTTCGAAGCAGGTTGTCGGTGAGATCGCCGCCCAGATCCGTAAGCAGCGCAAGCCGGAGCCGTACAAGGGCAAGGGCATCCGCTATGAGGGCGAATACGTCGCCAAGAAGGTTGGTAAGCGAGCATGAGCGTGAAAACAAAGGAAGCCGCGCGCCTGAAGCGCCGCCGCCGTGTCCGGGCCAAGGTCTCGGGTAGCCCGGCGCGTCCGCGCATCTCCGTCTTCCGCTCCAACCGCGGCATCTCCGCCCAGCTGATCGACGACGTCAACGGCCGTACGCTCGCTGCCGTCAACTGGAATGAAGCCGCTGTCGGGACTCTTCGCGGTAGTGACCAGGCCAAGAAGGTCGGGGAACTGCTGGCAGAGCGCGCCAAGGCTGCCGGTGTCGATTCCGCGGTCTTTGACCGCGGCGGCTACCTGTACCACGGGCGCGTTCAAGCGCTCGCCGACGGTGCCCGTGAGGGCGGGCTCACCTTCTAAGGCGTCACTGACGCTACTCTGGAATTAAATTCATGCAACGTGATCGCACAGTTTCATCAGCAGGGCTCGACCTCCAGGAGCGAGTAGTCGAAATCAACCGTGTCGCCAAGGTAGTCAAGGGCGGCCGCCGCTTCTCGTTCACCGCACTGGTTGTGGTCGGCGATGAGCGCGAGGTGGTTGGCATCGGTTACGGCAAGGCCAACGAGGTCCCCGTTGCTATTCAGAAGGGCGTCGAGCGCGCCAAGAAGAACCTCTACCGGGTTCCCAAGCACGGATCGACCATCACCCACCAGACAATGGGCATCTTTGGTGCCGGTCGCGTTTTCCTGAAGCCGGCCGCACCCGGTACCGGCGTCATCGCCGGCGGCGGCGTGCGCGCGGTACTGGAGCTCGCTGGTATCCACGACATCCTTTCCAAGTCGCTCGGCACTCAGAACCCGATCAACCTTGTCAAGGCGACGATGGCCGGTCTCGAGTCGCTGCGGACACCTGAAGAGGTCGCCAACCTGCGCGGCCTTTCGGTCAACGCGGTGCTCGGTCTGAGCCCCAAGGAGCAGGCCAGCGAGACGCTTTCAGCTGAGCCCGAGGCTCCTGCAGCCCCGGAAGCCCCTGAGGTGACGGCATGAGCGACACACTCAAAGTCACGCAGTTCAAGTCCAAGGTCGGGTCCGACAAGAGCCAGCTGGACACGCTGCGCTCGATCGGCTTGCGCAAGATCGGCCACACGGTCGAGGTCAAGGACTCGCCCCAGATGCAGGGCATGCTGCACAAGGTCCGACACCTGATCGAGGTTGAACAGGCATGAGCAAGAAGATTGAAAAGCCGGAGAGCAACGAGCCCATCGGCCTGCACAACTTGAAGCCGGCCCCCGGCTCCCGCAAGAAGCGCAAGCGCGTTGGCCGCGGCGAGGGCTCAGGCACCGGCAAGACCTCCGGTCGTGGCCAGAAGGGCTACGGCTCGCGCGCCGGCTCCAAGGACCGCGCTCGTTTCGAGGGTGGCCAGATGCCGATTCACATGCGGATGCGCAAGCTGCGCGGCCCGCACATGAAGAAGTCAATGCCGTTCGAGCCGTTCCGTACGCACACCCAGCCGGTCAACCTCAAGGACCTTGAGGACCGCTTTGACGCGGGCGCCGTCGTCACAGTTGAGGCGATGAAGGCAGTCGGCCTGGCTACGCGTAAGGACATTCCGGTAAAGATCCTCGCCAAGGGCGAGCTCACCAAAGCACTGACGATTCACGTGCACCAGGTCAGTGCGAGCGCCCAGGAGGCGATCGTCAAGGCCGGTGGCACAGTTGAGCTGATCGACAGCACCACGACTTCCAAGTCGTGAGGCTGTCGGCCGCGGACGCTTTCTCAGCAGGGGAGACGGTGAAGCGATGATCTCTACGATCTTCGGCGCGTTCCGGATTAAGGACATCCGTAACAAGATCCTCTTCACCTTCGCCCTGCTGGCGCTCTACCGGCTCGGCTCTTACATCCCGGCGCCGGGGGTCAACACCGCGGCGCTGCAGCAGATCCAGCAGACAACGTCCGGCAGCGGCGTGATCGGCCTGCTCAATACCTTCTCCGGCGGCGGCCTCGGGCGGATCGCCCTATTCGGCCTGGGCATCGTGCCCTACATCACCGCCTCGATCATCCTGCAGGTGCTGACCGTCGCGATCCCTTCGCTTGAGAAGCTCTCCAAGGAGGGCGAGGTCGGCCAGCAGCGCATCATCCAGTACACGCGCTACCTCACGGTCGGCCTGGCGTTCGCCCAGTCAATAGGCTACGTCTTCCTCTTCAAGAGCCTTCAGAGCTCGGCCGGCAGCGCCCCGCTGATCGAGAACTTCAACATCGGCAAGCTCTTCCTGATCGCGATCACCCTTACCTCAGGCACGGTCCTGCTGATGTGGATGGGCGAGCTGATCACCCAGCGCGGCATCGGCAACGGCATCTCCCTGATGATCTTCGCCTCGATCGTCTCGCGCATCCCCGGTGGACTCCAGTCCTGGTGGGACAACCCGAGCCAGGTCTTCAAGGTGATGATGCCGTTCATCGCCTTCGGCGTCGTCGCCGCGATCGTCTTCGTGCAGACCGGTGAGCGCCGGATCCCGATCCAGTACGCCAAACGCGTGATCGGCCAGCGCATGAGCGGCGGCCAGCAGACCTACCTGCCGCTCAAGGTCAACATGGCCGGCGTGATCCCGGTGATCTTCGCGGCCACGGTCGCCGCGCTGCCGCCGACCGTCGGGCAGCTGCTCGGCCAGAACCGCAAGGGCTTCGCGACCAACCTCTCGACCTTCTTATCGCCCGGGGGCTGGCATTACATCGTCTTTGAATGCGTGCTGATCATCGTCTTCACGTACTTCTATACGGCGATCATGTTCAACCCCGTGGACTACGCCGACGGTCTGCGCAAGAACTCAGGCTTCATACCGGGTGTGCGCCCGGGCCGACCTACGGCGGAATTCCTCGATCGCATCCTTGCGCGCCTGACCTTCCCGGGAGCTCTGTTCCTGGCCTTGATCGCGGCGCTGCCGGCGATTCTGATCGCCCGCACAGGCGCGAGCTTTGCCTTCGGTGGTACCTCGATCCTGATCGTCATCGGCGTCGCATTGGACACGATGCGACAACTCGAGGCACAGCTGAAGATGCGTAACTACGAGGGCTTCCTCAAGTAGCTATGGGCGGCGAAGCGCGCCGCCGGAAGATAACGTCGGCGTAAAGGCTGGTTAAAGCTCTTATCGGGGCGTCGTTTAGGTGACGCTACCCTGGCCCGGATGGAAGCCAGCTCCACGGGCTACCTCGAGCCTCGGCATTTGGGTCGCAGACCCGTCCTGGACGGGTTGCGCGGAATCGCGGTGACACTCGTGATCCTGACGCACACGGGCGTGCTGCCGGGCGGATTCGTGGGCGTCGATCTGTTCTTCGCGCTCTCAGGCTTTCTGATCACGACTCTGCTCTACGAGGAGTGGGACCGCAGCGGCATGGTCAGCCTGCGCCGCTTCTACGAGCGTCGCGCGCGTAGGTTGCTGCCGGCGCTGGTGCTGGTGGTACTGGTCTCCGCGCTGACCGGTGCCTTCTTCTACCAGCTGACCGGCTGGCCGTTGCCGGAGAAGGCGCTGACGAGCTTCCTGTTCGTCAACAACTGGGTCGCGGCGCTCGGGCACAGCAAGGTGCTCGGTGGCCTCAACCCGACCTGGTCCCTGGCACAGGAGGAGCAGTTCTACCTGGTCTGGCCGTTGCTGCTCGTCTGGATGCTGCGCAACAAGCTGAGCCCGCGCTCGGTAGCGGCGATCCTGGCCGCGGCGATCCTCGCGCTGTTCTTGGCCTCCCCACACGTGGCCGCCTCGGTCAAGGGCTACGCGATCTATTACTCGCCGCTCGACCGTGCCAGCGAGCTGCTGCTGGGCTGCCTGGCAGCCGTGGTCTGGCGCAGCCGGCTGCTGCCCAGCCCGGCGGCGCTTCTAGCTCGGGTCAGTCCGGGTGGGGCGCGCGCAGCGGCCCGCTGCGCNNCCTGCTGGCGAGGGTGATCGGCTGCCAGCCGCTGCGCTACCTGGGCCGGATCAGCTACGCGCTCTACCTGCTGCACCTGCCGATCTACAACCTCCTGCGCCACTACCTACCCGACACCTGGGTCGACGAGACCGCGATAGCGACGTTCGCCCTGGCGGTGCTCGCTGCGACGCTCTCCTGGCGGCTGATCGAGTCGCGCGTGCTGGTCAGTCAGCCCGCGCAGCTGCGGCGCGCGGGCGTACGTGTACCCCCCGCGCGGGCGGTCGCGGGTGCCCGCAGCAGCCGGTCTGCCCGCGAGCTTGTCGGCAAGCGGTCGCCCGCGTCTGGGGTGGCCCGATAAGATCACCCGTCCATGCCGTATGAGCTCAACCTGATTTTGATTGGTCCACCCGGTGCCGGTAAGGGCACCCAGGCCGATCGGCTCCGAGATGACTTCCATATGCCGTTCATCTCAACAGGGGACATGTTGAGGACCAACGTCAGCGAGGGCACCGAGCTCGGCAAGGCCGCAAAGGCCCACATGGACTCTGGCGGTCTGGTGCCCGACGATCTGATTGTCGCGATGGCCGCTGACCGGCTTGAGCAGGACGATGCCCGTGACGGCTTCATCCTCGACGGCTTNNGTACCCGACGACGTGATCATCGGGATGATCATGGGCCGCGTGAAGAGCCCGGACGCCGGCGACGGCTTCCTGCTCGACGATTTCCCGCGCACGATCGCGCAGGCGCAGGCGCTTGACGAGCAGATGGCTCGTGAAGGCCGGCGGATCACGGCGGCGCTGCTGCTCGAGGTGCCCGACGAGGAGATCGTCAAGCGAATCGCGGGTCGCCGCGTCTGCGTCAAGGGCGGCCACAACTACCACGTGGATTACGACCCGCCCAAGACTCCGGGTGTCTGCGATCAGGACGGTTCGCGCTTGATACAGCGGGACGACGACAAGCCGGAGGTGGTTGAGAACCGGCTCAACGTTTACCACGAACTCACCAGCCCGCTCGTAGACTTCTATGACCAGCGGGGGTTGCTGCGCCGGATTGACGGCACGCGCACTCCCACCGAGGTGCACGATCACATTCGGGCCGTGATCGCGACCCTGCGCCTCGAAGACAACGTTTAGCTCCTAGGCAGGCAGTCGATGGCGATTATCAAGAAGACACCTGAGCAGATCGATCAGATGGCGGCCGCCGGCGACGTGCTGGTTCGCACCATGCATCTGATCCAGACCAAGATCCGCCCGGGCGTGACCACGCTCGAGCTCGACGAGGCGGCCGAGAAGTTCATCCGCTCGCAGGGCTGCGAGCCGGCCTTCAAGGGCTACCGGGGCTTCCCCGGCTCGATCTGCGCCTCTCCCAATTCGATGGTCGTGCACGGGATCCCGGGCAAGTACAAGCTCGATCGCGGCGACATCCTCTCCGTCGACATCGGCGTCGTCAAGGACGGCTGGGTAGCGGACGCCGCCCGCACCTTCCCGGTCGGGCCGATCAGCCCGATCGCCCAGAAGCTGCTCGCGGTCACCGAGGAGTCGCTGTTCCGCGCTGTACCGCAGTGCGTGCCCGGCAACCACCTCGGCGACATCTCACACGCGATCCAGGAGTATGTCGAGGACAACGGCTTCTCGATCATCCGCACGCTGGTCGGCCACGGCGTCGGTCGCGACATGCACGAGGACCCGCAGGTCGCGAACTTCGGCAAGGCCGGGTCGGGTGTTCTGCTCGAGGCCGGCATGGTGCTCGCGGTCGAGCCGATGGTCAACGTCGGCAAGCACAAGGTCCGCATGGACGACGACGGCTGGTCGATCTACTCGAGCGACGGGTCTTTGTCGGCGCACTTCGAGTTCACGATCGCCGTCACCGCGCAGGGCCCGCGCGTGTTGACGCCGTGGCATGAGGCCTCGGGCGGCCGCGCCGCCGCTTAGTACGTACGCGCCGCGCCGACGCTGCTTCTCGCTCGCTAGCCCTCGCTGGTTCGTGTTGACGCCGGTCGCCTGCTCTCGCCCCTAGCTCGTGGCGCGCCCGCGGCGCTTGTGGTCGCGCTCGCTCACACGTTCTTTGCGTCTGCGGTCTCATATGTGGGACCGCAGACGCAAAGAACGCACCATGCGGTGCCACCAGCGCCCGACCCGCCCGGGCGCCCCTCCACTCACGGCCTTGGCCGGCACCCACCCGCCACCCGACGTTGCATACCACCCTCGACTGCCGCCGCAGCGCCCGCTAATATCCGCAGCGCGAAGTAGCCCGTCTGCGCCGGGCGTCGAAAGCCTGCGCACGGTGCTACTATCCGCATTTGCGCAACAGCGTGTGTTTACGCTGCGCGCGACCACGCCGCGGTAGCGGCGACCTAGCGGTCGCCATAGCCGTAGGCGAGGACCTAGAGGAATAAACACTCACGACGAGAGCGAATTGGCGTGAAAGTACGACCGTCGGTTAAGCCGATGTGCGAAAAATGCAAGATTATCCGCCGGCACGGTCGCGTGCTGGTGATTTGTTCTAACCCGCGGCACAAGCAGCGGCAGGGCTAAATGGCGCGTATTTCCGGGGTAAACATCCCCCTCAATAAGCGCGTTGAAATCGGGCTGACTTACATCTATGGGATTGGACGCCCAACGTCCAACAAGCTGCTCGCACAACTCGGGATTGAGCAGGACCGCAAGGTCCGCGATCTCACCGAGGACGAGGTTGTCAAGTTGCGTGACCTGATCGACAACGATGTTGTCGTGGAGGGTGACCTGCGTCGCGAGCGCTCACAGAACATCAAGCGTTTGCAGGAGATCGGGTGCTATCGCGGCCTGCGCCATCGGCGCGGCCTGCCTGTTCGCGGTCAGAACACCAAGAACAATGCGCGAACGCGCAAGGGCCCGAAGCGGATGCAGGTGGCCGGTAAGAAGAAGGCAGGTAAGAAGTGAGCCCCGCCCCGCGTAGACCGCAGCGTGGCCGTCGTCGTGTTCGCAAGAACATTCCGATCGGTCAGGCACATATCAAGACTTCTTTCAACAACACGATCGTGTCGCTCACCGACCGCGAGGGCAACGTAATCGCTTGGGAGTCCGCCGGCGGAGCCGGTTTCAAGGGCTCACGCAAGTCGACTCCGTTCGCCGCGCAGGTGACGGCCGATGCAGCCGCACGCAAGGGCATCGAGCACGGCCTTCAGAAGGTTGAAGTGTTCGTCAAGGGCCCTGGTTCAGGACGTGAGACCGCGATCCGTTCGCTTCAGGCCGCTGGCCTTGAGGTAACCGGTGTCAAGGATGTCACCCCCCAGGCGCACAACGGCTGCCGTCCGCGCAAGCGGAGGAGGGTCTAAGCCATGGCTCGTGACACCGGACCTCAGTGCAAGCAGTGCCGCCGCGAGGGCCAGAAGTTGTTCCTCAAGGGTGAGCGTTGCCTTACCGACAAGTGTGGCGTTGAACGCCGCGGATACCCGCCTGGAGAGCACGGCCGTGGCCGTCAGAAGCAGAGCGAGTACCGCGTTCAGCTCCGTGAGAAGCAGAAGGCCAAGCGTTACTACGGCGTTCTTGAGAAGCAGTTCCGTATCTACTACGAGAAGGCTTCTCGTCAGCCCGGAATCACGGGTGAGAACCTGCTGCGCACGCTTGAGTGCCGTTTCGACAACGTGCTGGTGCGTCTTGGCTTTGCCGCCTCGCGCCGTCAGGCACGTCAGCTGATCCTTCACGGTCACTGGACCGTGAACGGTCGCCGCGTGAACATCCCCAGCTACCAGCTGCGGGACAGCGACGTGATCACTATCAGCCCGCGCTCCACGGCCACTCAGGTGATCCGTGACGCGACCGAGCTGACCGGCCAGGTGCCCGCTTGGCTCCAGGCCGATCACGAAGCGCTCACGGCGAAGGTGCTCCGTAAGCCCGAGCGGCGTGAGATCGCCGCTCCGGTGCAGGAGCAGCTAATCGTCGAGCTTTACTCGAAGTAACCGAACTATTACGTCGCGCGCGGCGGGTGCCAGCCCGCCCGCGCGGCCTTTGAATCGCCGCTCCTCCCAGGCGGCGCCCGACCCCACGATGTTAGGAACGTGCGATGCTCGACTTCCAAGTCCCCCGAATTTCCGCCGAATCCGTCGAAGAGAACCGCGGTTCGTTCACGATCGAGCCACTCGATCGCGGTTTCGGCTACACGTTCGGCAACTCCCTGCGCCGCGTGCTCCTCTCCTCACTGGCCGGCGCTGCCGTCACCAGCGTGCGGATTGAGGGCGTCGCTCACGAGTTTTCGACGATCAAGGGCGTCAAGGAGGATGTGACCGACATCGTCCTCAACCTCAAGGGAATCGTCTGCCGGATGCACTCAGACGCGACCGAGGTTGAAGCCCCGCTGGTCGTCACCGGCCCCGGCGAGATCACGGCCAAGGACATCGACCTGCCTTCGGGCGTCGAGATCCTCAACCCTGACTCACACATCGCGACCCTTGAAAAGGGCACGAAGCTCGAGGTCTACCTGACCATCGGCCGTGGCCGCGGCTACCGCCCCGCCGAGGAGAACAAGTCCTCGGACCAGCCGATCGGGGTTATCCCGATCGACTCGATCTTCTCACCGGTTCGCCGCGTCGCTTACAACGTTGAGCAGGCCCGCGTCGGTCAGAAGACCGATTACGACAAGCTCACGCTCGACATTGAGACGGACGGCTCGATCGACCCGCACGCAGCCCTGCGTGAGGCCGCCGAGATCCTGATCTCGCAGCTGGCGATCTTCACCGACGCCGACCGCGTGATCGAGCTGCGTGACACCGGCTCCAACGGCATCCTCGATCCAGGCCTGGTTGGCGGGGTCGGCGGCGCTGGCGGCGGCAACGGCTCAGCCCGCACCCCGAACGCGATGGATGACATCCTGATCGAGGAGCTTGAGCTCGGCGTGCGTTCGTACAACTGCCTCAAGCGTGCCGGCATCCAGACCGTTGGCGATCTGGTCGCCAAGAGCGAGAATGAGCTCAACGCAATCCCGAACTTCGGCAAGAAGTCGATTGACGAAGTGATCGAAACGTTGCACACGCGTGGCCTTGCGCTGCGCGAGGGGTAACCTTCCAACCGGCCGCTTTCGGCTAGGACACTTAAGACAATGCGTCATCAACGTAACCGCTACCAGCTCTCCCGCTCCTCGGCGCACCGCAAGTCGCTGCTGATGAACCTCTCCAAAGAGGTCATCGAGCACGAGCGGATCCAGACGACCGAGGCCAAGGCCAAGGCAGTCAAGCCTGAGCTGGAGAAGCTCATCACCCTCGCTAAGCGTGGCGACCTTCACGCCCGCCGTCAGGCCCTCTCGGCCCTCGGTCAGGACAAGTTCGCCGTGCACAAGCTGTTTGACGAGGTTGCCCCTCGTTACAGCGAGCGCCCGGGTGGCTACACCCGCATCATGAAACTCGGTCCGCGTCGCTCTGACTCGACCGAGATGGTTCTGCTCGAACTCGTCTAGTCGGTTCGCCGGTTTTGGTGCCTGGATGGGTGAGGGCTGGGCGTGGCTGGCACGAGGCCGTCACATAAGACGTACCGGTGGTACGGCGGTGTGACGGCCTCGGGTCAGGCGCGTTCAGACACGCCCAGACTGGTGCCGAACCCGTGACGGTGCGTCTAGATATCGAGTACGACGGTTCTGCATTCTCCGGTTGGGCGACCCAGCCGGAGAAACGAACCGTTCAGAGTGAGCTCGAACGAGTGCTCGCAGTCGTGCTGCGCCGCGACCAGGTCTCGCTGACCGTCGCCGGCCGCACCGATTCTGGAGTACACGCCTGGGGTCAGGTAGCGAGCTACGAGGGCGAGGCTGCCCCGCTGGGCAGCCTCAATGCGCTGCTACCGCCCGACGTCGCGGTGACGCGGTCCTCGGTCGTTTACGACGGCTTCGACGCGCGGCACGACTGCACCTCGCGGGCTTACTGCTACCGGGTGCTCGCGCGCCAGGCACGGCCCGCGGTGGAGCGCTCGCGCGTGCTGCACTGGACTTACGCGGTTGACTTCGACCTGCTGCGTGCCTGCGCCGCGCTGCTGCCAGGCACCCACGACTTCACGGCGTTCACGCCGACCGACACGTACCACGTGCGCTTTGATCGCGACGTGTACGCGGCGCACTGGCGCTTCCGCGATCACGACCTGCTCGAGTTCTGGATCGAGGCAGACAGTTTCATGCGCCACATGAATCGCACGCTGGTGGGAACGATGCTTGACGTCGCTCGCGGGCGCTACCCGATCGAGTTGTTCGAGCGGCTGCTCGAGGGGCGCCCGCGCGCCGAGGCGGGGGTCACCGCACCCGCCTGCGGTCTCTACCTGGTGGGCGCCGGTTACCGTGGCGAGCGGCTGGTCTCAGCGCCGGAAGCGCGGCTAGCCTAGGTCTGCACGATGCGCGTACTGCTCACCAATGACGACGGGATCTCAGCAGAGGGCCTGCAGGTGCTGCGCCGGGCGCTGCTCGGCGTTCCAGGGGTCTCACTCGGAGTCGTGGCGCCCGACGGCAACCGCTCGGCTATGGCCCGTTCGATCACGACCCGTCGCCCGCTCTGGGTTGAGCAGGTCGACTTTGATGACGGCTCGGTTGGCTACGCGACGGATGGCACGCCGGTTGACTGCGTGCGCCTCGCGACCCTGGGTCTGATCGCCGATTGGGAGCCGGAGCTGATCGTCTCCGGGATCAACCACGGCTCCAATATCGGTGACGACATCACCTACTCTGGCACCGTGGCAGCGGCCCTGGAGGGAGTTGTGCTCGGGCTGCCCGGGATCGCCGTCTCGCAGCAGTCGAATGCGATGGAGCTGGATTTCCGCAAGCCCGGCGCCTTTGACTTCACCGCGGCCGCCCGGTTCACGGCGCGCCTGGTTGCGGATCTTGAGAGCGTGCCGATGCCGGCGCGGACGTTGCTGAACGTGAACTTCCCCGGCTGCAAGCCGGAGGGCGTGACCGTGGCTCGCCTGGGCAGGCGCTTCTACCACGACAAGCTCGAGGTCGTGGCGCAGGAGAACTCCGGCCGTCGCCAGTACCGGGTGTACGGTGAGGGGGCTGAGGGCGCGCCCGATGAGACGGACACCGATGTCACGGCGATAATTTCCCGTCGTGTGGCCATCACCCCGCTGCACTTCGATCTCACCCATCACGACGGCATGCCCGCACTGGCGGAGCATGAGCTCGAGCGTCTTCTGAACGAATGACCTCAGGCGACCCGACTGACGGTGCAGCGCGCGCGGCGGAGCTCCGCCGACTTCTCGACTACCACTCGCGCCGCTACTACGAGCTCGACGACCCCGAGATAGGCGACGACGCCTATGACGCGCTGCTCGACGAGTTGCGTCGCCTGGAGGCCTCCGACCCGGCGTTGATCACGCCCGACTCGCCGACCCAACGGGTCGGCGGCGAGCCGGTCTCTGACCTGACCAAGGTCGCCCACCTGCAGCGCATGTTGTCGCTCGCCAACGCTCGCTCCGGCGAGGAGCTGCGCGCCTGGGTTCAGCGCATGCGCAACCACCTCGCACGCGAGGGCATCGAGCAGGTCTCATTTGAATTCGTCGCCGAGCCCAAGATCGACGGACTTGCGATGTCGATCATCTACGAGGACGGGGTGCTGGCCCGCGGCGTGACCCGCGGCAACGGTGAGGTCGGTGAGGATGTGACTCACAACCTGCGCACGATCGGCTCGATCCCGCTGCGGCTTGCGACTAACTCACCGCCGCCGCTNNTGCTCGAGGTCCGCGGCGAGGTCTACATGTCGCTGCCGGACTTCCAGGCGCTGAACGAGCGCCGCGCCGCCAACGGCGAGTCGACCTTCATGAACCCGCGCAACTCGGCCGCCGGCACCGTGCGACAGCTTGATCCCAAGCTCGCGGCGGGACGGCCCTTGTCGTTCTGGGCGTACCAGGTCGGGGTGGCCTCGGACGGAGTCTCCTTCGCGACTCACTACGAGGGGCTTGACTGGCTACGTGAGCTCGGCTTCCCGGTCAACCCCGACATCCGCATCCTCGAGTCCGAAGCGGAGGTGATCTCGCAGTGCGAGTTCTGGCATGAGCGCCGCGGTTCGCTGGAGTTTGAGATCGATGGCGTAGTCGTGAAGGTCAACGACCTTGCGCTGCAACGCCGGCTTGGCGTCGTCGGGCGTGAGCCTCGCTGGGCGATCGCCTGGAAGTTCCCGCCGACCACCGCCGTGACGACGCTGCTCGACATCGGCTGGAACCCAGGCAAGTTCGGCGACCTGCACCCCTACGCGATGCTCGAACCGGTCCACGTCGGCGGCGTCACCGTCAAACAGGCGACCCTGCACAACGAGGAAGATCTCGACCGCAAGGACCTGCGGATCGGTGAGCAGGTGATCGTGCTGCGCGCCGGCGACGTGNNAACTCAGATCGCCCCGCGAAGCCGCGGCCGCCGGAACGCTGCCCGGTCTGCGATACGCCGACGTTGAAGCCTGAGGACTCGGTCTTCACTTTGTGCCCGAACCGGCGCTGTGCGGGGCGGCGCTGGCAGCTGCTGACGCACTTCGTCGCGGTGATGGACATCGACGGTCTCGGTGAAAAGCAGGTCAGCAACTTCATGGAGCACGGGTGGGTGGTTGAGGCCGGGGACTTCTACCGCCTGCACGAGCGCGCCGCGGATCTGATCGCGCTCGACGGCTTCGGTGAGACCTCTGCCAACAAGCTCTTTGAGGCGATCGAGGCGTCGAAGGCACAGTCGTTTGGGCTGGTGTTGTTTGCGATCGGGATCGAGGAGGTCGGCTACGTAACTGGACGCGCCCTGGCGCAGCAGTTCCGCTCGGTCTCAGCGCTGCTCGATGCTGACGTCGACGCGCTCCAGGAGACGCCGGGAGTCGGGCCGAAGATGGCCACCAAGATCTTTGATCAGCTGGCCGACCCGGCCATGCGTAGCTTGATCGACGACCTCGTCTCGCTGGGGCTGACCTTTGAGGAGGAGGGGCCGCCGCCTGGTGAGGGTCCGCTCGCCGGTCAGACCTTCGTGCTGACGGGCACACTGCCCGACCTCACGCGCGAGCAGGCGTCGGCGTTGATCATGGCGGCTGGCGGCAAGGTCACCGGCTCGGTCTCCAAGAACACCTCGTATCTGGTGGCCGGCGAAAGCGCCGGCTCAAAGCTCGTCAAGGCGCAGAGCCTCGGCGTGCCGATCCTTGATGAGGCTGGCCTGCTCGAGTTGCTGCCCGACGCTTAGCCCTTGTACTTGGCCAGCGCCTCGCCGGCCAGATCCTCGAGCTCGTGCCCGCCGTCTGAGTCGGTGAGGCCGTTCATCAGGAACGCGAACACGAGCTGATCGCCGTTCGCGGCCCTGCAGTAGCCGACGAGGTTGGCCACATCGTGCAGGGTTCCGGTCTTGCCGCGGCAGTTTCCAGCCGCGCGCGTGTGCAGCATCTCGTCCTGCATCGTGCCGCTCACCCCGGCGATCGCGAGTGATGTCCAGAACGAGGGGTTGGACTGCATCTGACGCAGCAGGTAGACGATCTGCTCCGCGTTTGTGAGATCAAAGCGCGAGAGGCCGGAGCCGTCATTGAGCCGAGGGTGCAGACCGAACTTCTCGGCCATCACGTCTCGCACCACGGCGGCGCCGGCCGGCGTCGAGCCGCCGCTCCCGTACCTCGCTCCGAGATCCTTCAGCAGCGTCTCGGCGAAGAAGTTGTTGGACGGCGCGTTGGTCAGGGCCAGCAGCGTCGATAGCGATGGCGAGCTGACGCCGGTGATCAGTTGCGCGTCAGTTGGTGTGATCCCCGTCGTGATCTGCGTGCCCTTGTCGACCCTGACGTGATCCGCCGCGAGCGCGGCCGCCAGAGCCTGGGCGGCGACCAGCGGCGGTTGGCGTTGCAGCCGCTCCTCCAACCGGTTGGTGAAGCCTTCGTCGTAGGCCAGCCCGCTGAGCGAGCCTTCGGTCTCGAGGCTCGCGCGGTAGTGCGTATCGGGCCCTCCACGCCGTGAGTTGAAGTACGACTCGTCGCCCACGATCTTGCCGCGGACCTGCGTGATCCCTGCGGCCCTGATGTTGGCGGCGAGCGCCTGCACGGTCGCCCCGGTTCCGAAGAAGTNNCGTGAGCGAGCAGCTTTCCGGTCCCGAGCACACGCGTCTCAAAAGTCGCGTCGGGGCCGAATTCGAGCAGTGCGGTGCTGGTCGTGTAGAGCTTCTCGACAGACGCCGGCAGCCGGCCGACCGCAACGTTGTACTGCCAGAGCGTCTGGCCAGTGGTCTCGTCGATCACGAGCGCGCTGTTCTTGCCGCCCTGCCCGTTGATATCGCGGTTCAACGCCTGCTGCAGTGCGGTGAGGGCCTTGGATGCCGGCGCTGCCGGCGGCGGCGTGTCTGTGCCCGACGGTGCTGTGGTCGGCGTGGGCTGCGTCTTGGTGGTCGTGGTCGTCGTCGTCGTCGTNNGTCGTGGTCGTCGTCGTGGCCGTAGTCGTGCATGTACCGATCGGAGTCGTCCCGGTCGTTGTCGTGCCTGTCGTAGCCGTGTCGGTGCCGGTGACTCCCGTAGGCGTTCCGGTGGTCGTGGACTCGATGCAGATCGGCAGCGTCACGGTACGTTCGTCGAGTCGTGCCGCGCCAACCGTCCCACTGGCGAGCGTCGACGACGTGGCAACCACGGCGGCGGCGCCGAAGCCGGCGCCTGCGCAGAGCACGCATACGAGTAAGGGCAAGACGGCGCGGCTCGTGAAGCGACTGGCTCTCACTCCGGCTATGAAACCAGCGGCACCCCGAAAGATGCGCAGGCGAGCGCCCAACTTATTTTGGGTTTACCCCGCGCACACCTAAACGCCCACTCCCTGATCGGTCACGGGCGCCCAGGTGGTTGCGCGTGGCCTACGCGGCCGCGATGTGTCCTGCGGCTGGCTCCATGAACTCATGGAGAGAGGAGAGGAAAAGGGTCTTATCGATCTTCCCGTTGAAGATCGGGACGCCCCATTCGACACATTTGGAGATCACATCCCTGCGATCTAGACCCGCTTCATGTGCGAGCTCAGTGGGCGTCAGGTGAATAGCCATCGGTCCCTACCTCCTTGTGACGATTACTACATGCGCACAGTATTGCGCTCNNCCGCAGACGCTCGCAACGTACAACTGTCGAGCTTCGACTGACTCTTTTTTTGACCCTCCGCAAACTCTGGGAAATACCGCTCCGTCACGTTGACAAGATCTGCACCTGACTCGGCGCCGGCACGCAGCGAACGCTTCTTTGGCCAGTCGTCCGCCATCAGCCTGCGCTTCGGGCCGCGCGAAATCGCTGCCCCATGCCACAATGGAGGTCNNCGGGGCGTGGCGCAGCCTGGTAGCGCGCACCGTTCGGGTCGGTGAGGTCCCCGGTTCGAATCCGGGCGCCCCGATACACCCCACCAGGTCCGCAGCACTCCTTCACGGAGCCACACCAGGTCGCTGCGGGCCTGGATGGGAGCTTCTCCTGGTGATCTTTGCTCGAGGCACTGGCTCGGGAGCCTCGGCTACGCTCGAAGCGATGAGTGATTCCGTGGACCTGGTGATCTTTGACTGCGACGGCGTGCTGGTTGACAGCGAGCGGCTGGCCGTCGATATCGACCGTCAGATCCTGGCTGAGTTCGGCCTGTACATGAGCCCGGAGGAAGTCGTCAAGCGGTTCATGGGGCAGATGGAGGGAATGCGGGACCTGACGATCGAAGAGCACATTGGCCGTGGCCTGACCGCTGAGGAGCGCAGGAGCATGGATCTGATGTTCGAGCAGCTCTGTGTTTCGGACCTGCGACCGGTCGACGGCATCGCTGAGGTCCTCGAGGGGATCACCCAGGAGGTCTGCGTCGCCTCGAATAGCCGACCGGACGGGCTCCGCTGGAAACTCGAGCTCTGCGGGCTGCTCGATCGGTTCGATGGCAACCTCTTCAGCGCGGCACAGGTGCAGCAAGGCAAGCCAGCTCCGGACCTCTTCCTGTTTGCTGCGGAGACGATGGGCGTCGAGCCCGCCCAGTGCGTCGTGGTCGAAGACAGCCCCTCCGGCGTGCAAGCCGCGCGCGCGGCCGGCATGCGCGTGCTTGCCTATCTCGGCGGCATGGTCGCGCCAGAAGTCCTGGAAGGGGCGGGCACAGTCCTCTTCGATGACATGCGAGCCCTGCCACAGCTGATCGCCGGCTGACTCGCCGGCGGCGGACTCACTTCTTCTGGGGCTTGGGCGCGCCGGGGCGGTCGTCCGACCAGGCCGGGGCGCTCGTCTCGTGCTCCTGGATGCGTGCCCGCATCAGCGCCTTGCAAAGCTCGATCGGGATCTCGCGGTCATATGGCAGCTTGATGAATCCCTCACCGGCCTCGTAGCCGGCCGCTTCCACTTCGCCTTTGTGGAAGTAGAAGAACTGGGGAGGGAAGCGCAGCGAACAGTGGTTCTTGAAGTTCTGCAGCATCCACAGGCGGTTGTTTCCGTCTCGCTCGTAGACCGGCAGGTTCCACTTGAGTTCTTCCCGGGCTTTGGGATCGGCCTTGAGGCTCAATTCGCGCAGCGTCTCGAGATGGGGACGCTGAGCCGGCGGGAGCTTGTCGAAGTAATCGTCGACGCTCGAACGTTTGGGCATTGGCATGCGCTCAGCGTAACTCCAAGCAGGGGGAGGCTGCCCGCTGGCAGCCTCCCCCGTCTATCGGGTTCCTAGGTTGCGGTGACCACGCTGCCAACGTCGTCGCAGATGAACGCGTTGGTGGTCGCGTTGAGCGATACGTGGTACACCGTCGCGCCGGACGAGAAGTACAGCTCTACGTCACCGACGGTTATTCCGTCCGTCCCGAAGTCGACGCCTGAGTTGAGCGTCGTCGTGGTTGACGCCGTCGTGGCAGGGCCGATCTCCTGTACGTCGCCCGAGGAGTTGTCCTCAATCAGCGTCCCGACGTAGCGCCAGGTACCGCTGGAGGCTGATGCGTAGAACTGCTCGCCGTTGACCAGTGTGTTGCACTCTTCGCTGAGCGTGATCGGGCCGAAGCTGGCGATCGTGTGCGCGGTGCTGCCCTCAGCCCCGCTGGTGCTCGCGTAGTCGATTGGCGACGCACTGGGGCCCTGGACGCCTTGAATCCCCTGGATGCCCTGGCTGCCCTGGATGCCCTGGACGCCCTGGCTGCCTTGGATGCCTTGGATGCCTGCGGCGTTCCAGGTCAGCTTCTTGTCGTGTTTCGCGCAGTTCTTTGCTTCGTAGAGCGCGCCGCCCTTCTTGTGTACGCAGGCAGTGATCGCACCGCCGCTGCTGGCCGCGGCATAGGCGCCGCCGCCAATGACCAGCAATGCCGCGGCTACAACCGCAGCGGTAGCCATGCGGCTACCCGCAAGTACTCGACTCATAGATGTCCCCCGGTTAGATGAGGCGCGCCCGGTGCGCGCCTGCGCCCGAGACGACCCTATAGCCCAACCCCTGCGTTCGGCCCGAATCTCGACCGATATGAGACCAATATGAGACTGCCGGACCGGGCGTTGAAGTTTTAGGTTCGAACCGGCTCGATCCAAAAGCAGCGCTTTTTCCGGAGGGAGGCCTTCGGCGGTTTAGGGCGAATGGGTCTGGAGAACCCAACTTTGAGCCGCGTCACCAGCCACCAGACGCAGCTCGGTACCCGAAAGGACACCGTGTCTGCAAACCAACTGGACGCTCGGCGGCCAGCTTCACTCCACAAACAGAAGGCCGTCAAGCCGACGCCCGGGCGAACGGCGATCGACCCCGCCGCGGTCGACAGCAGCGGACCGCAGGTGCGCGTGACAGAGGACCGCTGGTCGGATCTGCTCGCGCTCTGCATGATCCGCGAGGACGACCTGGAGGTCCTCAACGGGGTCGAGGAGGTGATCACGCCGATCGCCGCTGAGGTCGCGGCGGCGTTCTATGAGCACGTCCTCGAGTACCCCGAGCTGCGCAAGATCATCGAGTCCACCACCTCGGTGCAACGCCTCGAGGGCACGATGAAGTACTACCTCGAGTCGGCCTTCGACGGCATGTTCACGGACCGGCGCATCGAGGACTCGAAGCGCATCGGAATGGTCCACGACCGTGTCGACCTGCCATTGATGTCCTACATCGGCGCGACGCTGCAGATCGACCGCTACGTGTATCCGGCGCTCGTCAGCCGCTTCAGTGAAGATCCGGTCGGGCTCTGCCGGGCGCTGATGGCCTACCGCAAGATGCTGACGGCAGACGTGGCGATCATCGTCCAGACCTTCATCGACTCGCGCTTCGTGACCGCACAGTCCAAGTCTGAACTGCTGGTCGACCGACTCGGCGAGCAGACCGCCCATCTCGGCAGCCAGCAGGATGACCTGGATCGCGTTGCCGCAAGCCTTGCCGCCGCCTCCCAGCAGGCGCACGCGTCGGCTTCGAGCGTCAGTGCTCGCGCCGCCGAGATGGCGGAGCAGGCCGCGGCCGCGAACGAGCTGGTCGAGGAGACCGTCGCCGCCGCAGGTGAGGGCGGCTTCGTGGTCGCGCGCGCAACTGAGGCCGTGGGCAAGATGCGCGACTCCGTGGGCGGAATCGTCAGCGAGACCGAAGCCCTCGCCCAGCAGGGCGAGGACATCAACCAGATAGTCGGGGTGATCAAGGCGATCGCCGACCAGACCAATCTGCTGGCGCTTAACGCCGCGATCGAGGCCGCCCGCGCCGGTGAGCACGGGCGGGGCTTCGCGGTCGTCGCTGAGGAGGTCCGGCGCCTCGCCGATCGCACCCGTGACTCGCTCAGCGACATCAACGATCTCAACGACAAGTCGCTGTTGGCGGTCAAGAACGTGCGCAGCGCCGTCGAGACGACCGCACGCGAGGCCGAGTCAGTCGAAGCCGAGACGCTCTCCGCAAGCGAGAGCTTCCGCGCGATTCAGGACGCGGTCACCGAGACCGCCCAGGCGCTGCAGTCGATCGTCAACGACGTGGCTGAGGTCAACGGATCCTCACGCGAACTGACAGTGATGTCCGAGGAGGTGGCGCAGACCGCTGAGAACCTCACCGGCATCTCCACCGAGCTGGCGACCTCGATCAACGGTGCGCGCCAGCTCGTGCTGGAGTTCGAAGCCGCCTAGCCGGAAGCGGGCTGTAAGCGTCCTCGACGCGGTCTGGCGAGTCGAAGACGGCTGCGGGTTTACCGCAGGACGAGCACCGGATAACCGCACCGGGTTGACGGTTCCGACCCGACGTTTGATGGCCTCTTGGAAGGCAGGATTACTGGTGTCAAGCCAATCCGGCCCACACAAATCCTTGAGGAGCATTCCATGCCACGCAAAGTTCTAGATAGGCTCACAAGTGCAGTAGGCGTCATCCTCGTTGTAGTGCTGGTGGTTGCAGGCGGGCTGATGACCTGGGGTCACGGTTTCGCCAGCTCCAATGTCCACAACCAGTTGGCACAGCAGCAGATCTATTTCCCGTCGGCGAAGGAGATCGACGCGGTCAAGGTCCAGTTCGCGAAGGGCGGGCAGAAGGCCGTCACCGATCCTGAGTTCCCGGCCGCCGCAGTGATGATTCCGGCGCTTGAGCCTTACGCCGGTCAGCAGCTCTTGACCGGTGCCGGGGCGCAGGTCTACGCCAATGACTTCATCGCCAAGCATCTTTATGCGATGCCGCTGCACGGCGTCTACAGCAACGTCAGCACCGCGTCACGTTCCGCGACGCCGGGCTCCGCAGCCGCAGTCAAGCTGGGCGCGCTTGAGACGACCGTCTTCCAGGGCACGACGCTGCGCGGCCTGCTGCTTGAGGCTTACGGCTTCGGCATGATCGCCACGATCCTGCTGTGGGGCGCGATCGCCTCCTTCATCGGTGCACTCATTCTTGCGATCCTGGTGGGTCTTGGATTCCGGCACGCAGCACAGGTCCCGGAAGAGGAGACGGTTCTCACCTCTCACAAGGTGGCCGCTACCGCTTGACACGGTTCCACTGAATCCCTCCTCTGCAAGCCGGCCCGCACCCCTTTGGGGGCGCGGGCCGGAGTCTTTTCCGGATCCGCCTCCAGCCATTGGCATACCAGTACCGTCTCTCTTGAGCGCGATGCAGATCCAACTCGACGAGCCACGGCTGCGCCAGCTGATCGAGGTCGGTCCATGGCTGCTCTCCGAGCTGGATCTCGAGACCGTGCTCGACCGCCTGCTGCAGACCGCGCGCGACGTCACCGGCGCGCACTACGCCGCGCTCGGCGTGCTCGACTCAGAGCGCGAGCACCTGGAGCGCTTCCTCACACGCGGGCTGTCCGAGACCCAGGAGAGTGCGATCGGCCCGCGCCCACGCGGCCTCGGCATCCTCGGCCTACTAACCGCAGAGCCCAAGCCGCTGCGGGTCCCCGACCTCAAGCAGCACCCGAGCTCCTCCGGCTTCCCCGCCAACCACCCGCCGATGAAGAGCTTCCTCGGCGTGCCGATCATGATCGCCGGCTCGGCCTGGGGCAACCTCTATCTGACCGACAAGGATGGCGGCTCGGAGTTCGACGAAGCCGATCAGCAGGTCGCCACAGTGCTCGCGGCCTGGGCGGCGATCGCGATTGAGCACGCCCGTGCCCTGACCGCGGCCCAGGACCGCCAGGCGGAGCTGGAGCTGACGCTGCGCCGGCTCGAGGCGATGCAGGCGATCGCGCTCGCGATCGGGGCCGAGACCGACCTCGCGCGTGTGCTGGATCTGATAGCTGAGCGCGCGCGTGTGCTCGCCGAGGCTCGCAGCGTGATCATCCTGTTGCAGGACGGCAGCGACCTGGTGATCACGGCCGGCGCCGGCGAGGTCTCGATCCGCCCTGGGACACGCGTGCCGATAGCCGAGTCAACCTCGGGCGAGGTGATGCTCAGCAGGGCATCCGCGCGTATCGCGGATGCCTCATCGGAGCTGCGCGTGCCGCCCCAGACGCTCGGGGTCGCAGACGCCCATGCCGCGCTGATCGTGCCTCTGATCTACCGCGGTGACGCGCTCGGCGTGCTCTACGCGTTCGATCGTGACGGCTCCGGTGCCTTCACCGACGAGCATGAACAGCTGCTGACCTCGTTCAGTGCCAGTGCCGCGACGGCCGTCGCCACCGCGCAAACGGTCCGCGCCGATCGCCTGCTCGGGTCGATCGAAGCAGCCGAGGCCGAGCGCAAGCGCTGGGCGCGCGAACTGCACGATGAGACCCTGCAGGCGCTCGGCGGGCTCAAGATCCTCGCCTCGAGCGCACGCCGGCACCCCGACCCGGCTGTTGTCGTCTCGGCGCTAGATCAGCTGGTCGAGGGCATCGATGTCGAGATCGAGAACATGCACTCGATCATCACCAGCCTGCGGCCGGCGGCGCTCGACGATCTGGGCCTGCGTCCCGCGATCGAGGCGCTCGCCGAGCATCACCGGATCGCCGAGGGCCTCGAGATCGACGTGCATCTGCAACTACCGGATCCCGCCCAGCACGAGCAGCGGCTGGTACCGGACCTCGAGGTGACGATCTACCGCCTGGTGCAGGAAGCTCTGACCAACATCGTCAAGCATTCGAAGGCCAGTCAGGTCGACGTCACCGTCTCCGCAAGTGACGGCAAGGTGGTGGTGCGGGTCGTCGACAACGGCGAGGGCTTCGACACGACCAAGGTCGGTACTGGTTTCGGGCTCGTCGGCATGCGCGAGCGGGTGAGCCTGGCCGGAGGCGAGCTGGAGCTCACGCCCTCTCTGAGCGGGACGACCGTCGCCTCGGTGTTGCCGGCGCGGTACGTGGTCTGAGCCTGCCGGAACTCAGTGGTCGCTGCTTGGAACCTCGACCAGACGGTTCTCCAGCGCGAACCTGACCAGCTCGGCCCGGGTCGCGAGGTTGAGCTTCTGGTGGATGTGGGAACGGTGCGCCTCGATCGTGCGCACGGAGAGGTAGAGCTGGGCCGCTATCTCAGGGTTGGTGTGCCCGAGCGCGATCAGCTTGAGGATCTCTGCCTCGCGATCAGTCAGGTCTCCTGGGCGCGCGTTCTCAGGCGCCGCCGCGAGCCGCGCGCCGAGCTGCGGGTTGAGGTAGAGCTGGCCGCTGGCCGCGAGCCGGACAGCGTTGACGAGCTCCGCGTCGGCCGCGTCCTTGAGCACGTAGCCGAGTGCCCCGGAACTGAGCGCCTGACGGGCGAAGCCGGGGTCGCGCTGCATGGTCAGCACCACTATCGCGGTATCGGGCGACTCCTCGCGGACCCGCGGGATCAGATCGAGGCCGGATTCGCCGGGCATGTTCAGGTCGAGTACCAATACGTCCGGGTGGTGGCCGCGGACGTAGCGAGCCGCATCCTGGGTCGTGCCGGCTTCGGCCAGCACCTCGAAGCCGGGTTCGGACTCGAGCAGCATCCGCAGGCCGGCGCGGACCACGGCGTGGTCATCGGCCAAGACGATGCGGATGGTCGCAACTGATTCGCTTACGGTCACACGACAGACGCTATCGCGCCGGGTCGTCGCGAGCATGTGGTTTTCCCGTGATTAAGCGTGGGGCAACACGAGCGCGGCGCTGGCACCGCCCTGCTTGGTGTTCTCGAGCCGCAGCTCCGCGCCGAGCGCCGCGGCCTGTGCGGCGGCGATCGTGAGCCCGAGGCCGGTACCGGTCCCGCGCTCGGCCGCGCCGGTACGGAACGGAACCGGTCCCTCACGCAGCAACTCCTGCGGGAACCCGGGTCCCGCGTCCGTGACCTTGATCAAGTGGTCGGTGACGAGCACCCTGACCGGAGCGGCGCCGTGGCGGTCGGCGTTCTCGAGCAGATTGCCGAGGATCCGCTCGAGCCTGCGTGGGTCGCTCTCAACGGTGGGTGGCGCATCGGACCCGACCTCCAGCTCAACCTCGCCGCCCCGAGCGGCGATCGTTGACCGCGTCAGCGCTAAGAGGTCGACGGGCTCTAGCCGCAGCTGCTCGCCGCCCTGCTCTAGCCGCGAGATCTCGAGCAGATCCTCTATCAGGGTCCGCAGTGCACCGACGCGCTCACGCACTATCTGCGCCGGGCGCTCGTCACCGAGCAGCGCTCCGGCGTTGACCAGCGCCGTCAGTGGCGTGCGCAACTCGTGCGCGACATCCGCGGAGAAGCGGCGCTCGCGTGCGATCCGCTCCGCCAGTGCCGCCGCCATGGCATCGATCGCGCCCCCCAGGCGCGCCACCTCGTCACCGCCGCGCGCCGCGATCCGCGCGTCGAGCTCTCCGCCGGCGACGCGATCAGCAACAGCCGCCGCGGCGCGCAACTCCCTTGAGAGTCCGGTCGCGAGCAGCACTCCCAGCGCGGTCGCGAGCAGCACTGCGATGCCCCCAACGATCAGGATCGTGTTGCGCAACGTCGCCAGTGTGTGGGTGGTTGGATCCGGTGTCCCGACGTAGATCCCGTGCCCGCCCGGCAGCGGTGTACCGGACCAGATCTCGGGCCCGGTGACGTACGTCCCCAGCAGACCGTGGCCGACGGCCCGGCGCAGCGGCGCCGGGGCGGAGAGATCGTCACGCATCGCCCCGGTGACCACCTGGCCGGTGCGCTCGTAGACGTCGGCGGCAACGATCACGCTGCCGGCCGAGGTACGCCGGGCTGAGTGCGTGAGATTGTGCTCGGTGACCGCATAGACCGTGATCCCGATCCCGGCGGAGAGTAGGACGCTGAGCAGCGCGACGGCCAGTGCGACGCGTACGCGCAGTGAGCGCCTGGGATTGAGCAGCCCGGGTCTCATCAGCGCACCAGCTTGTAGCCGGCGCCGCGCACCGTCTCGATCCGTTCGGCTCCGATCTTGGCGCGCAGCCGCTGGACGTGGACGTCGACCAGCCGCGTATCGCCACCCCATTCGTAGCCCCAGACGCGCTCCAGCAGCAGGTCACGGGCGAGCACGATGCCGGCGTTGCGGGCGAGTTCGCTCAGCAGCCTGGCTTCGGTAGCGGTCAGCCGGACCGCGACCCCGGCGACCTTCGCGGTCATGCCGGCCGGGTCGACCTCGAGCTCGCCGAAACGCCAGACGCCGTCGGCTTCGATGCCAGGTTCACCCCAGCCGGCCCGGCGCAGCACCGCCCGCAGCCGCGCCGCCAGGACCGGTCCGTCGAACGGCTTGGTGACGTAGTCGTCGGCGCCCGCTTCGAGCCCGGCGACCACGTCGAGTGGGTGGTCGCGCGCCGAGACCAGAACGATCGGCGTGAGCCCCGCGTCGCGAATCGCGCGGGTCAGTGAGATCCCGTCGATCCGCGGCAACATCACGTCGAGCAGCGCCACGTCGGGCGTCTTTTCGCGGAAGGCGTCGAGACCGGCTTGCCCGTCGGCCGCCGCGACCACCTCGAAGCCGAGCTGTCGAAGCAGCAACGTTGTCGTCTCGCGGATCGCGGCGTCGTCCTCCACGAGCAACACGCGTGGTTGCGGTGAGGTGCTCACTGCGCCGCCGCCGAACTGACTGGCGTGGGAGTG
The DNA here is from genome assembly GCA_003137075.1 of Solirubrobacterales bacterium. Taxonomy (GTDB): domain Bacteria; phylum Actinomycetota; class Thermoleophilia; order Solirubrobacterales; family Solirubrobacteraceae; genus Palsa-465. The sequence continues at coordinate 20,434 of PLES01000076.1, read as the reverse complement.
ATCGGCTGTGGGACGCTCGCGATCGCCGGACCGGTGGCGGAGAGCGAGTAACGCAGGCGCCGTCCGAAGCCTGGCACCGCGCCGCGGTGGCTGGTCGCCTCGAGCTGGCGGTAGGCGGCGTGTGCGCCTTCCAGGCCGAGCCCGCGCACCGTCACCTTGACCGGGTAGGTCTTGGTGCGGCCGGCGACACAGCTCGGCACACAGGTCTGCACGATCAGTGATCCGGTTGCGGTGGCGCTCGCGTCGCCCCAGCCGTGCCAGTGCAGATGCGCGAGCTCATCCCCGGCGTCCGCACAGGCTAGGACCAGCTCTGCCGGCTCGACGTGGGCGCTGCCGCCACAGTCGAAGATCACGGTGCTCTGCGTGGGGGAGATCGTCTTAGGGGGCTTGCTGGTCTGCAGCGCCTGCCCACCGCAGCCGCCGACCAGGACGGTGGCGGCCGCGAGCAGGCAGGTCAATCGGACGCGGGTCGAAGCGCTCAAGCCCGCGAGCCTTGCGGACGGATACGTCTCACCCGATCTCCGGGCCGTGGGCGCCGAGCTTGAAGTGCTCAACCCTGCTCGTGCCCTTGGGGGGCTTGCCGGCGAAGGTCACGGTCAGCCGCTCGTACCGCCGGCCGGCGCGATCGCTCTGCAGGTCACTGACGGTCACAGCTACACGGTAATCGTGGTTGCGGCCGGCGACACAGCTCGGCTGACAGAGGTTGATCACGTCGGTAGCGGAGCCCTGCGCGCTGGCCTCGCCCCAACGCCTCCAGTGGAGTTTGGTGAGCGTGTCGTTGGCGTCGGCGCAGAACAACGTCACCTGCCTGGGTTCCGCCTGAGAGGCGCTGGCGCAGTTCTCAATGGTGGGGGCGGCTTTGTTGGCCCCGGTCGACGGTATTGCCGGGGCCGGTGCTGCCGTGGGCGTCGTGGGTACCGGCACTGGCGCCGGTACTGCTGTCGGTGTCGTGGGGGTGGCGGCGACCGGGCTCGGCTTTGGGGCCGGGACGGGCGCGGGCGCCGGTGCAGCGGTTGCCACGAGCGGCAGCGCTGTGGCGGTGGCGATGGCGGCGCTGCCGGCGACCATGACGATCGCCATTCCCGTGAGGGCGTGCGATACCAGCTTGTTCATGTGGGTTGATCTCCTCGGTCGTTGTTGACGATGCGAGCAAGATCGCGTGAGCGCGTCACGCCTCAACGGTCGCCGGGTAACGGCCGGGTAACGATTGCGGCCCGGTCGAGCCGGCTTTCAGCTGTCGTTCTCGGCTGAGCGCTCGGCCGCAGCGGCGCGCTTGCGGTCCTGGCGCTCGGACCAGCGCATGAATTTTCGTTGCGCGCGGGTGGGTCGCAGAATCAGGGGCTCGTTGCGCGAACGGCGCAGCAGGATGAAGGCGACAGTGCCCCAGGTGGCCGGCACCCACAGTGAGATGGCGTGGTAGACGATCGTCGCCGAGGTTGTCATCGTCGCGCCGACACCGTAGAGCGCGAACATGCCTACGAAGCTGCCCTCGAGGATCCCGATTCCGCCCGGCACGGGAATCAGGTTCGAGAGATAGCCGATCTGGTACGCCAGCACCACGGTCGCGAAGGCGGGTGGATGGCCGATCGCGCGGAAGCAGACCCACAGCACCGCGATGTCCCACCAGAGGTAACCCAGCGCGCCGATGATCCGCCAATCCCAGCGGAATATCACGCGCTCAGTGGCCCGGATCGTGTCAGAGGTGGCCCGCGTCCACTCGGCCGCGCGCCCGGTGTGGCCGGCTGAGAGTCGGTCGCCGATCAGCGGCAGCGCCAGGAACAGCAGGAAGACCAAGACGCCGACTCCGCCTGGAAGCAGCGACAGCAGCGGCTCGCGCTTGCCGGGGAACAACCCGACCCAGACCCCGAGGCCCGCGCCGGCGAGCGTGATCAGGTTGACGCCACTGGTCAGCAGGAAGAGCACGGCCGAGCGCTCGGCGACGCGCGACGGCTTGCCGCCGCGCTCAACCAGCAACCAAGCGCCGACGGCGATACTGCCGGCGCCGCCCAATGAGACCGCGGCACCAAAGGCCAGCTCGCTCATTGCGACGCGGGCGCCGAAGCGGACCGGCGCGCGCTCAAAGACCTGCAGGAAGGCGAGGATGTAGCCGAGGCAGGAGAGGATCTCCAAAGCGACCGCGAGCACCAGCCACGAGGCGTTCATGTGATCGATCTCGTGCCCGACCTTGTGCAGGCCTGGAACCGCGAGCAGCAGGCAGACCGCCAGCAGGATCAGGACGATCAGCGAGATCAGTCCGTGCACGAGGTTTCGACTGGCTTTGGCCTCGTCGAGCTCCTCCTCAGGCGTTACCGGCAGGGGGTTCTCATAGCTCCCGGGCGGGATCACAGGTGGGATTGCGGGCGGCGGCGGGACCATGATTGACCCTTCAATTATGCTGGCGCCATGGTTCGTCGCGAGTTACCCGGCCACGATGTGGTCGGCATTCGCGCCGACAACCCGGGCCCATTCAGCCTCGACGGGACCAATACCTGGATAGTCGGGCGCGAGCCGACCTTTGTGATCGATCCGGGCCCGAACCTCAGAGAGCACCTGGACACGGTCTCCGAGGAGATCGACGAGCGCGGCGGTCTCGGCGGGATTCTGCTCACGCATGACCATATAGATCACGCCGAGTCGGTCCCGGAGATGCTGATGCGCTTCTCGCCAACTCCGCTTGCCGCTGCTCGCGGAGCGGTCACCGAGTTGTTGCGGGACGGCGACCGCTATGGGCCCTTCGAGGTGCTGGCGCTGCCAGGGCACGCGCCGGATCACCTGGTCTTTATCGCCGATGGCGTGGCCTTCGCGGGCGACGCGGTGCTGGGAGAGGGCAGCGTCTTCGTCGCGCCCGACCCGGGGGCGTTGCGGGGTTACCTGGAGGGTTTGGATCGCCTGCGGGGGCGAGCGCCTGCGGTGCTCGCCCCCGGGCACGGCCCGGTGGTCACAGACCCCCAAGCCAAGCTCACCCAGTACATCGATCACCGTCTCGCCCGCGAGACCGCGCTGCTGGCGGCGCTCGAGGCGGGTGAGCGCACAATCGACCAGTTGGTCGCGAGCGTCTGGGCTGACGCGCCCGCGATGCTGCGCCCGGCGGTCGAACTCACGCTCGCCGCGCACCTCGACAAGCTCGACGAAGAGGGACGGTTGCCGGCAGCGGTGGAACGTCCGCAGTGGCCGGTTTCGTGGCTCGACCACGCCTAGCCGGCAGCGTTCGTCAGACCTGGACTTCTAAATAGCGAAGTAAACGTCTGTCAAACGCGCACCGCCGCCCTGGTATTGCGCAGAGCGCTCGACTATTGTGCCGCCATGCTCAGAAGGCTCTCGCTTGTAGCTGGCTTGTGCTGCGCGTTGATCCTCGGCGCCGGCGGCATCGCGGTTGCCGACTACTCACCCTCGGGACCGGCCGAGCAGCTCGCCGTTCGCGTGGTCCACAACACCGGTGCGCAGGGCCTCTACGTGGAGCGCCAGTGGGCCTCCAATAGCCGCCCGGTGAGCACCATCGTGACTTACGTCAACCTGCGCAAGGGCGTCGCCGCCCAATACGTCGGGCGTCATCTGATCACGTTGGACCTCGGTGGCCGCGAGGTCCAAGGCGGCAGCTCCCTGAGCCGCGGCATGAAGTGCTGGCGGGAGTTCTTGGCAACGCCTTCCAGCATCGCCCGTTATGGCCCCGACACTCTGCTGCCGCTGCCTGGGGGCGATACCTCCGGGAGCGGCTACAGCTATGAGCTGCGCGGCAACCAGCTGCTCTGGCGGGCCACCGGCGCGCCCGGCCGCGTTGTCACATACGGAAGCGTCTCCTTCAATCGCCGCGACGCGATCACCTCGCAGGTTCTCTATAAGGATGGAGACCCCGAACCGATCTCAACCGCGACGGTCGCGTATCCGCGGGCACTACCGATATTCGTGCCTGCGCACCTCCCGACCAAGCACCTCTGCTCGAAGGTCAACGGTCCCTAGGTCACGAACGCGACTTCGGCCCTCACCCGGGCCGAGCGGGGGTGCTGGCCCGGGTAGGCCAGCACCCCCGGAGACGGCTTAGGCCAGCGAAACCATCACGTGCTTGACGTCGGTGTAGTCCTCGAGTGCGTACATCGAGAGGTCCTTGCCGTAGCCCGATTGCTTGAAACCGCCGTGCGGCATCTCGGAGGCCAGCGGGATGTGGTCGTTGACCCAGACGCAGCCGAACTGCAGTGCCTTGGAGACGCGCATCGCCCGTCCGACGTCGCGGGTCCAGACCGAGGAGGCGAGCCCGTACTCGGTGCCGTTCGCCCACTTGATCGCCTCGGCCTCGTCGGAGAAGCGCTGGACCGTGATCACCGGTCCGAAGACCTCGCTCTGGATCAGCTCGTCGTCCTGCTTGAGGTTCGCGACCACGGTCGGCTCCATGAAGAAGCCGGGGCCGCGGCGGGCGTGGCCGCCGGTGACGATCTCAGCGTGCTTGGGCGCGCGCTCGATGAAGCCGCCGACGCGCTCGCGTTGACGCTCGCTGTTGACCGGGCCGAGCGTTGTCTCTTCTGAGCGGGTGTCGCCCATCACCAGGCCCTTGGCCTGATCGGCGAGCCCGGCAACGACCTCGTCGTAGACCTTGGCGCTCGCCAGTACGCGAGTCGCGGCGGTGCAGTCCTGGCCGGCGTTGTAGTAGCCGGTGCCGGCGATCGTCTCGAGCGCCGTCTCCATCTCGACGTCGTCAAACACGATTACGGGGGCCTTGCCGCCGAGCTCGAGATGCACACGCTTGAGTGAGTCGGCCGCGGTCCGCGCGATCCACTTGCCGGTCCCGACCGAGCCGGTCAGGCTCACCATCGCGACCTTCGGATGCGTGACCAGCGCCTGCCCGGTCGGGTCGCCATGACCGGTGACAACGTTGAGCACGCCGGCCGGGAAGATCTCAGCCGCGAGTTCAGCGAGCTTGAGCGTCGTCAGCGGCGTCGTCTCGGCCGGCTTCAGCACGACCGTGTTGCCGGCTGCGATCGCCGGTCCGAGCTTCCAGATGGCCATCATCATCGGGTAGTTCCAGGGCGCGATCTGGCCGATCACGCCGATCGACTCGCGGCGGATGATTGACGTGTAGCCACTCACGTACTCACCGGCGGCGCGGCCCTCCATGCAGCGCGCCGCGCCCGCGAAGAAGCGCAGATTGTCGGCCATGAACGGGATCTCGTCGGCGAGCACAGCGGAGAGCGGCTTACCGGCGTTGTCGGACTCGAGTTCGGCCAGTTCGTCGGCGTGCTCTTCGATCGCGTCGGCCAGCTTCAGCAGTGCCAGCGCGCGCTCGCCGGGCGTCGTCTGTGACCAACTCTCGTAGGCGGTCGCGGCGGCGTTGACGGCGCGGTCCACGTCGTTGGTGCTGGACAGCGGGGCGTGGGCAATGACCCCGCCGGTCGCGGGGTTGAGGATCGGCTCGGTCTCGCCGGTGCTACCGGCGACGGACTCGTTCGCGATTAGGTTCTGAACGGTGGGTGCAGTAGCAGTCATGGCGGGAACCTACCACCGTGTCCGTTATCCGGCGCGGCTCAGCGGATCGGGCGGGTGCGCCGTTGTGGCGCCCAGGGCTCAATCCGGGCCTCAGCCGCCGTAAACCTACCCCCGGTACCCTGCACAGACGTGGACCCAGCCTCTGGCATCGGTATCCCGGTCGCGTTCGGCGCCGGGCTGATCAGCTTCCTCTCACCGTGCGTGTTGCCGCTGGTGCCCGGCTACATCAGCGCCGTGGCGGGCGTCAAGGACACGGCTGAGATCAAGGCCCGCCGCGTGCTCGGCCCAAGCCTCGCCTTCGTCGGCACCTTCAGCGCGATCTTCATCGCGCTTGGCCTGCTTGGCCAGCGCGCGATCCGTGGTGCCCTGACCGGCTCCGCGGCGGTTCACGTCTGTGGGGTCCTGATCGCCGCCATGGGCGTGCTGTTCGTCGCCTCGCCCTTGATCCCACGGATCGCAAAGACCTGGCATGTCGAGAGCCTGATGGCTCGCGCCGGCAAGTCCGGTCCGGTGCTGACCGGCGCTGCCTTCGCGATCGCGTGGACACCCTGCACCGGGCCGACGCTGGGTGCGATCGTCTCCGCCGCGGGTACCTCCAACAACTCCTTCACGGGTGCCGGTCTGCTGGCGATCTACTGCGCCGGCCTCGGCGTCCCATTCCTGCTGGCGGGCCTCGCGTTCGGCAAGTTCACCAGCGCCTTCAACGTTGTCAGGCGTCACTACGCGTTTGTGATCGGCATCGGCGGGGTGGTGCTTGTCGCGATGGGGGTTCTGATCTTCACCGGCCAATTCACCGTGCTGAACATCCACGTCTCCAACGCGCTGCACACGCTCGGGCTGCCGAACTTCAACTCCGACACCTGACGCGGCTCGCGGCCGCGGCCGTGTGGCCCGGGTCGGGCCTGGGTGGAGCCTGGGCCTGGGCGTGAAGCTTGACACCTAGTAACACTAGGTATAGCCTCGCTAGGTATGAAGCCGGAAGAGCTCAAAGGACACCTCGACGGCCTGATTCTGGCCGTCGTCTCGCAGGAGTCACTGCACGGCTACGCGGTGATCGAGGCGCTTAAACAGCGCAGCGGTGGCGCACTGGCGTTGCCGGAGGGCACGGTCTACCCGGCGCTTCATAGGCTCGAGGCCGACGGCCTCCTGAGGAGCGAATGGACGCAGGCGGGGCGCAAACGCCGCGTGTACAGCATCACCAAGCGTGGTGAGAAGGAGTTGGGCGTCAGCCGCGAACGCTGGCGCGTGTTCTCAGCGACGATCGAGGCGGTACTCACGTGAACTACCTGGATGAACTGGACTCAGAACTCGCGTCGGCCGGGATTCCGGCGCGACGACGCCGCCGGATCGTGGCCGAGTTCACCGACCATCTCGGTGAGGACCCCGCCGCTGAACTCGGCGCCGCCAAGGATCTCGCGCGCCAGTTCGCCGATGAACTCGGCACGCGGCTAGCTCGGATCACGGCATATCGGGCTTTCGCGGTGCTCGCGCTCGCGGGCGTGGTGCTGTTAGTGATGTTTTTTGAGGGCGGTCGCACCTGGGGCGCCTGGGTCGGCTACGGCAGCCATCCCGCCAGCGGCTTCATACCCGGCTGGTGGGTGCCGCTGATGGTCGTCTGGTTCGTCACGGCGCAGGTGGCGCTGGCCGCCGGTTCGCTGGCGCTGCTGCGTGCCTGGCAGCTGCGGCATGAGCGCGTGATGACCGCCGGCGATGCGGCGGTCATCAACCGGCGAGCGGCCGTCGGCCTGCTCGCGGGCGCCTTCACGATGCTGGTCTTACCGGTGACGGATCTGATGCTCGCTCGCCCGCTTGTGGTTCGCATGCCCGGCGGGGCGATCGAGGCCCAGGCCGATCGCTGGCACTCGCTATTCCAAACGACGGGACACGTCTGGTGGTCGGACCTAGCAATCATCGGCGGACCGCTGCTGATCATCGCGATGCTGGCGATGCTGCCGTCGGTGCTCGCCGCCACGCGCCTGCGCCCAAGCCGGGCGGGCGCCGCCGGCGACCTCACGGCGGATATCGGTTTGTCGATCTCAGAGCGGTTCGGTGCTACGCCCGAGCGGATCGCCGTCGCGCTGAGCGCGACGATCGTGCTGGTGATGTTCGTCGTCGGCGCTAGGAGTGATGACGGTCTCGATGGTCTGCTGCGCGGGGTTCTCGACGCGGGCGTCTGCATGGCCGGCTTCGTGCTGCTCGGCAGCTACCTCGGACTACGCAGCGGCGGTCGCACCGCCAATCGCACCACCAGTTAGTGTTATGCGGCGAGCATGTCGCCGACGATTCAGCTGCCACCACATGACCGGCCACTCGTCGGCGGGTCGCCGTTCCCGCCGATCGCCGACTATTCGTTCCTAAGCGACTGTCATAGCTGCGCGCTGATCGCGCCGGACGGCAGCGTCGAGTGGATGGGCGTGCCGCGCTTTGACTCGCCGAGCGTGTTCGGCGCGTTGCTTGACCGCCGGGCCGGGTCCTTCCGGGTCGGGCCGTGGGGCATGCAGGTTCCGCTCAGCGTTCGCTACATCCCGGGCACAATGATCATTGAGACCACCTGGCTCTGCCCGTCGGGCTGGCTGGTGGTGCGCGACGGCCTTTCGATCGGGCCCTGGCACGACGGCGCGGAGACCGACAGCGACCAGACGCGGCCACCGACCGACAACGACGCCGACCATATGCTGATCCGCTCGATCGAGTGCATCCAGGGCAGCGTCGACGTCGAGGTCGTCTGCGAGCCGATCTTCGAGTACGGGCGCGAGCCGGCCGTCTGGGCCGCACACGGCTCCGATTGGAACGCCGCCGAGGCGACCTGCAGCGTTGACACCAAGCTGCGCCTGCACTCGGATCTGCGACTCGGGATCGAAGGCTCGCGGGCTCGTGCCCGCCACACGCTGGTGGAAGGCGAGCGCCGGTTTGTCGCGCTCGGCTGGTCGCACGGCATCGATGGTCCGAGCGACCGTCAGGATGCTGAGGACCGGCTGGTGGCAACCGAGCATTACTGGCGCGGCTGGCTGGCCGGCGGCCGTTTTCCGGATCACCGCTGGCGCGGCCACCTGCACCGTTCGGCGCTGACGCTCAAGGGCCTCACCTACGCNNCGCAACTGGGACTACCGCTACTGCTGGATGCGCGACGCGACCTTCACGCTCTGGGGGCTGCACGCGCTCGGCTTCGACTGGGAGGCCGACGACTTCATGCAGTTCGTCGCCGACCTCGAGCGCAACCCGGATGGCGCCCTGCAGATCATGTACGGCATCGGCGGCGAACGCGACCTGACCGAAACCACGCTCGATCACCTCTCCGGTTACGACGGCGCGGTCCCCGTACGGATCGGCAACGGCGCCTACGACCAGCGTCAGAACGATGTCTTCGGCTCCGTGCTCGACAGCATCTATCTGCACACCAAGATGGGCGGTCACATCCCGCAGCGGCTGTGGTCCGTGATCGAAGATCAGGTCAAGGGCGCGATCGCCGTCTGGGACAAGCCCGACCAGGGCATCTGGGAGGCGCGCGGCGAGCCCAAGCACTACGTCTCCTCGAAGCTCCAGTGCTGGGTGGCGGTCGACCGTGGCGCCCGGCTGGCTGAGCGTGAAGGCGAGCGGCAACTGGCCGAAGAGTGGCAGGCGGTCGCGGACAAGATCAGCGCCGACATCCTCGAGAAGGGCGTCTCCGAGCGTGGCGTCTTCCGCCAGCACTACGAGACCGACGCGCTCGACGCGTCGACGCTGCTGATCCCGATCAACCGTTTCCTGCCGCCCGAAGACGAGCGGGTCCGTGCGACGGTGCTCGCGATCGCCGACGAGCTGACCGAGGACGGCTTCGTGCTGCGCTACCGCACCGAAGAGACCGATGACGGACTCAAGGGCGAAGAGGGCACCTTCCTGATCTGCTCGTTCTGGCTGGTCTCGGCACTCTCAGAGATCGGCGAGCACGCGCGCGCGGCGGCGCTCTGCGAACGCCTGCTTCAGCACGCCTCGCCGCTCGGGTTGTACGCGGAGGAGCTGGAAGCCAAGAGCGGCCGGCACCTCGGTAACTACCCGCAGGCGTTCACGCACCTGGCGCTGATCAACGCCGTGCTGCACGTCATCGCCGACGAAGAGCGCTGACGCCCTCAGGCGTAGCCCGGGTCGCCCGGGAGCACGATCCTCGCGGCCTCGCCGGTACCGACGATCCGCGGCTGCACCGCTTCAACCTCACGGCCTGCCGCGTGGCCGATCATCTCCGTGGCCGATTCGAACCCGGCCAGCTGTTGGAGCTGCGTGATCGTCGGGAAGACCAGGAACAGCTCCCCGGCTGCCTGGTTCGCCAGTGCCGCCTGTGGGGAAAGCCAGAGCGCGTCGATGATCTCGTAGCCGTCGACCTTCACCTCGACCCCGTCCGGTGCCGCGGCCAGAAAGAACCAGGTATCGAAGCGCGTCTTCACGGCCTCGGGCGTGATCCAGCGCGCGAATGCGGCCAGGTCAGTCTCCGCCGGAAGCTCGATGCCGGCCTCCTCCGCCAGTTCGCGTCGCGCCGCGGCCTTCAGGCCGGCCTCACCCTCACCGTCCGCGGGGTCAACCGAGCCTCCCGGAAACACCCACGCACCGCCCATGAAGCGAGCCTCGGGGTTGCGCCGCACAAGCAGTACCTCAAGCCTTTCAGCACCGCCGCGCAACAGCATCACGGTCGCCGCCGGGCGCGCCACCGAGACTGGTCCATGGTGCAGTTGGGCGCCCGGTTCCGGCTGGTTGATGGCCATCAGCCGACCCTATCGCTCCGGCGATCCGCCTGCCTGTGGCCCAAACGTCTACTCTCCGCACCATGAAGTACCTATGTGAGTCCTGCGGGTTCATCTATGACCCCGCCGAAGGTGACCCTGACGGCGGCATCCCGCCGGGCACCGACTTCGCGGACATCCCAGCGACCTGGTTCTGTCCCGTCTGCGGGGCCCGCAAGGTCGACTTCGTGCCCTACGAGGGCTAGCCACTAGTCCTGAGCCTGCGCTCCGGGTGTCGGCCCGCTGGCCGCACCCGGGCTGAACGTCTCGGCCGCTCGAGTCGCGGCGCGGGCTACGGCCGCGACTACTCCAGTACGACGAGCGTGTCGCCCTCTGACACGGCCTGGCCCTCGGAGCAGACGATCTCCTTGACGATGCCGGAATCCTCGGCCTCGACCGGCATCTCCATCTTCATCGACTCAAGGATCACGACAGTGTCGCCCTCTTCGACGGTGTCGCCGACCGCGACCTCAATCTTCCACACGGTCCCTGTGATGTGAGCTTCAACGTCGGGCACTGAATGCCACCCCTTGTCTTCGATGAACGGCGCCAGCATACCGAGTGGCCGGTCTGGCGAATCGCGTCGCGTCGAACTGGCAGACAAATCGCGACGCCGTCGCGAGCGGACCGAGCTCGAACTCCTGTGTGTCACAGCTCACATCTAAAAGCTGCATTTTGCGGAGTCTGTCCGAGCGGTGTTATTGACTACCTGCGGTAAGAGGTTCGAACTAAGTGAACACGTCGTTCGTAGCGAGTTGGATCCACTAATTAGGAGCAATCGATGGATGGCTCGGGTCTGTTCGTAAGTTCGTGTAGCCGCCGAGAGCTGGCGCGGCGGCGTTCAGCTGGGCGCTTCTGGACTGGACAGAACTTGCTTTGGCTTCTGACACGGGTTGTCGGCTCCGGCCGACGCTCTGCCAAGTAGCCGCAACCTAAAGCTGAGTCACGGCGCGCGCGCTCGTGTCGTACCCTGCGCCCTATGGGAACCGATGAGAGCGACTCCTTAGAGCTTGACCTGCTGGCGGCCTCGCTGAGGTCTGATCTCGGCGACATCGGCGCTTTCGTCGAAGGTCTCGCCGTCAAGTTGGAAACGACTTTGCCTGGGGTTGTTGAGGTGGAGCGCGTGAAACAGGGCTTTCGCGGGCCGAAGCTGGTCAGGCGGATTGCGCTTGACGCCGGCTCTGGTGAGAGGCTGGAGTTGCGGCGCGAAGGCGCGCGCGTGCAGACGCTGACGGCACGAACCTCAGGCGGGATCGTGCTCAAGACCGAGGCGGTGGACATCGAAACCTGGCTCACCACGCTGACGACCGTGATCGCGGCGGAGGCCGGTCGTAACGAGAGAACACGGCAGGCGCTGGAACGCCTGCTGATGGACTAGTTCGCGAGTAAAGGGGAGAGCGATGGGATTTCTTGACCGTCTGACCGACCAGGGTGCTTCCGGCCAGCAACCGCAGCAGCAGCCGCAGGATCAGGGCAGCGCAGCGGTCGACGCGCCGCACGCCGAGGACTACCGCGCCGGCGCGCTCGCGGGGCTGCCCGCTTCGGGGCGTGAGCGCATGCAGCGCATGAAGCAGGACATCGAGCGCGGCTTCTTCACCAGCGACCTCTCCGTCAATGAGTTCCTGTTGGTCAAAGAGGCAGGCTTTGAGCCACTCGGCCTGGTGCTCGGCAGCTCGATCTACCACATCGGTATGCAGATGGGAACCTGGAACCAGAACATGGAGATGGGGGTTCTGACCCAGGCGATGTATCACGCCCGGGAGCTGGCGATGACGCGTATGGAGGAGGAGGCAGATCAGCTCGGAGCAGACGGCATCGTCGGTGTGCGCCTGACGATCGGTCGCTACGACTGGGGCGCCGACATGGCCGAGTTCATCGCGGTCGGCACCGCCGTCAAGCACAAGGCCGGTGAGCTGCATCGCGCACCGAACGGGCGGCCGTTCACCTCAGACCTCAGCGGCCAGGACTTTTCGACGTTGCTGCGCGCGGGCTACCGTCCGGTCGGGCTGGTGATGGGCAACTGCGTCTACCACGTGGCGCAGCGGGGCATGATGCAGTCGCTGCGACAGGTCGGGCGCAACATGGAGATGACCAACTTCACGCAGGCGCTCTACGAGGCGCGCGAACTGGCGATGGGGCGCATGCAGTCTGAGGCGGAGGAGCTGCAGTCCGGCGGCCTTGTCGGCGTCAAGCTGAACCAGGCGTCACATGGTTGGGGATCGCACGTGATCGAGTTCATGGCTATCGCCACCGCAGTGATCCCGACGCGGGACGATCACACGATTGAGAAGCCGTCGCTGGTGCTGCCGCTGAATGGCTGACTAGCCGCATGGCTGAGAACGTCAAGATCAAGGCGCAGGTCTACAAGGACCCACGCCCGGCAGAGATCTTCGACCGCTTCCATGAGCGGGTCCGCGACCATCCGCCGGAGTGGGTCTATGAGCTCGTGCGGACCGTGACCGTCTGGATGGGGCTGGTGCTCTGGCGGCTGCAGGGCTTCGGGGCTGAGAACGTGCCCAACGGGGCGGTGATCCTGGCGCCGAACCACGCCTCGTTCATGGACCATTTCTTCGCGGGCGCATTCGTGCGCCGTCATATCCAGTTCATGGCCAAGTCTCAGATGTTCGGGCGCCACCTGATGAGCTGGGTCTACAGCCACGGAGGTGTCTTCCCGGTGCGCCGCGGTTACGCCGACGATGAGGCCTTCAAGACCGCTTTCACGGTGCTCGGCCGGGGCGGCACGATCGGCATGTACGTCGAGGGTGGCCGCTCACGCTCGGGCAAGGTCGGTGACGACGCCAAGGCGGGCATCGGCAGGCTCGCGATCGTCTCCGGAGCGCCCGTCGTTCCGATCGCGATCCTCGGCTCAAGCCAGGTCCGCAACTGGACCCGCCTGCGCTTCCCGAAGGTGGTCGTCCGCTACGGCCAGCCGGTCAGGTTCGAGCAGGCGGACGAGCCGACCCTGGAGCAGCAGCAGGCCGCCGCCGATGAGATCCTGCGCCGCATCCGTGTTATGCACGCTGAGCTTGAGGCAGCCGGCCCGCGTCACGCCGCCAAACAGGCGCGTGAAGCCGTGATCGCCGAGCGTGCCAGGGGCCTGCCGTAACGCGACAGACACTGACTAAGCCGTAACCGTCTCCGCGACCTCTTGGAGCCCGAGCTCCTCGATCGCCTGCTCGCGCATCCTGAACTTCTGGATCTTGCCGGTCACGGTGATCGGGAACGCGTCCACGAACTTGATGTAGTGAGGGATCTTGAAGTGCGCGATCCGGCCGCGGCAGAAGTCGCGCACCCCCTGCTCATCGAGAGTCTCGCCCTCCTTGACAACGATCCAGGCCATCAACTGCTCGCCGTAGCGCTCGTCCGGCACGCCTATCACCTGGACGTCGGAGATCGCGTGGTGGGCGTAGAGAAACTCCTCGATCTCCCGCGGGTAGATGTTCTCGCCGCCGCGGATCACGATGTCCCGGATCCGCCCGACGATGCGCACATACCCGTCCTCATCCATCGTTGCCAGGTCGCCGGTGTGCATCCACAGCGCCTGGTCGATCGTGCTCGAGGTCTTGTCGGCCTCGTTCCAATAGCCGCGCATCACTGAGTAGCCGCGGGCCTGGAACTCACCCGCGACGCCACGCGGCTGGATGTGACCGGTGTTCGGATCCACGATCTTGATCTCCGTGTACGGCATCACCTGCCCGACGGTGGTACAGCGGTGTTCGAGCGTGTCGTCGATCGGAACCATCGTCGTAACCGGTGAGGTCTCGGTCATGCCGAAGGCGATCGACAGCTCGTCGATCCCCATCTCCTCACTGACCTGCTTCATCACCTCAACCGGGCACGGCGAGCCCGACATCAGGCCGGTCCGCAGCGAACTGAGGTCGTAGCGCTTGAAGTTGGGGTGGCGCAGCTGCGCGATGTACATCGTGGGCACGCCGTAGAGGCTGGTACAGCGCTCAGACTCGACCGCGGCGAGCGTCGCCTCGGGGTTGAACCTTTCTGAGGGATAGACCATCGCAGCGCCGTAATTGCTGGCGGCGAGATTCCCCATGACCATGCCGAAGCAGTGGTAGAGCGGCACCGGGATGCAGATCCGATCCTCGTGCGTGTAGCGCAGAATCGAGCCGATCATCAGCGCGTTGTTGAGGATGTTGTGGTGTGTGAGCGTTGCCCCCTTGGCAAAGCCCGTGGTTCCGCTCGTGTACTGGATGTTGATCGGCTCGTCGCAGTCGAGTTCCGACATGCGCTGCATCAAGGCGTCGCTCGGCGGGCCGGGCGCAGTGCTCTCGCTTACCTCGCGCCACTGCTCGGTGTCGAAGAAGATCGCCGTTTCCAAGCCGGGGAGCTCGTCACGGGACGAGCTCACCATCTCCACAAAATCGGCGTCGCCGAGGCCGGTCGCCGCAAACAGCCAGCGGCATCCGCAGTGACGTAGGGCGTAGCGCAGTTCGTTGGCGCGGTAGGACGGGTTGATGTTGACCAGAATCAGGCCGGCTTTGGCGGTTGCGTACTGCACTAGCGACCACTCGGCTCGGTTGGCGCTCCAGAGGCCGACCCGCTCGCCCTTGTGCAGACCGGCCCGCAGCAGACCATCGGCCAGTGCGTTGACGCGCTCATCGAACTCGCGGTACGTCCAGGAGATCCCCTGGTGAATCGAGATCAACGCGTCGCGCTCAGCGTGAAGCGTCGCGGTGCGCTGCAGGTTGTGGCCGATCGTCTCGGCCAGCAGTGGCATATCGCTCGTGCCGCACTCGTAAGACAGCGTCATCTCACGTCTTCTTGGTTCAGTCGACTCGAGCATGCTGCGCTGTGGCTCCTAGCTTGCAGCCGTCGCCGGGAGGTGTGAGGCCAGCCAGGCGACGATCTCGTCGAGCACGTGATCCTTCTCCGGCTCGTTGAGGATCTCGTGGAAGAGGCCCTCGTAAGTCTTCTTGGTGAAGTCGCTTGAGCCGATGTTGGCGGCGACCGCTTCGGCGCCGCGCGGTGGGCAGAGGCGGTCAGCGGTGCCCCACAGCAGGATCGTCGGCAGCTTGATCTGCCGGACGTCGTTGGGCAGTGACTCGGCGGACAGGAGGAACTGGCGCCCAACACCGGCCGGAATCGGTCCGTGGTAGTTCAGGGGGTCGGCGATGTAGTCGTCCACCACGGCCTGGCTGCGGCTCACCAGGTGCGGATCGACTCTGCCGACGGGCGTGCCGGGCAGGACGACGCCGAGGACTTTGCCCACAGCCTTGAGCGCGGCACCGCCATCAACTGCGGCCAATGGCGCTGAGACGACGAGGCCGGTGAGCCGGTCCTGGTGGGCGATCGCGTAGCGCAGCGCGATCGCACCGCCCATGCTGTGACCGAGCAGAAACTGCGGCAGGTCTGGATGGCGGGCGATCGAGACGCGCACGATCATCTGGTTGAGATCCGTGATCGCCCCCGTCAGTGACACCCGGCCGCGTTTGCCGCCCGAGCGCCCGTGGGCATTGTGGTCGGGGGCGTAGACCGCATAGCCCTCGGCGGTCAGGCGCGAAGCGACGTACTCGTAGCGGCCGCTGTGCTCCCCGTAACCGTGGGCGAGCGTGACGACCGCCTTCAGCGGCTCCTCGCCAGCGGGCGACCAGCTTCGCCAGACGATCTTCCGAACCCTGGCACCCGTGAACTGACCCTCGTCCAAGACCATCTCCTGAGCGGCGCTCATATGGCCACTCTAGCCAGTGTGTCCGCTGGGAATTTCAATCTGCAATGGCGGTTGCGCGGCCCGTGCGTGCTCCACCTGCAGGGTCGAGTGGCGCAGGGCAAACTCGTCCGCCAGCAGACGCGAGAGCAGGCGGCGAACCTCGTGGCAGTCGTAGCCGGCGTCGACGACGATGTGAGCGGAGACGGCGTTGAAACCGGAGGTGACCTCCCAGATGTGCAGGTCGTGTACCTCGGCGACGCCGTGCTCCGCGGCGAGTCGATGGCCGATCGCATCCGGGTCAACCCCGGCGGGCGCCGCTTCCATGATCACGCGGACCGACGCTCGCAGCAGCCCGTACGAGGCGTGCAGCATGATCACCGCGATCAGCAGCGAGGCGACCGCGTCGGCGCGACGGAAGCCGGTGGCGATGATCACGCCGGCGGCGACGGCCGTGGCGACGAAGCCAAAGAGGTCGGTGAGCATGTGCTGGTAGGAGCCCTCGATGTTGAGGCTGCGCTTCGCGGGCGGATGATCGTGGCCGTCGTGGCTGTGGGTCGTGTCGTCGTGGGCGTGCTCGCGATCGGCGTTGTCATGCGCCTGGTGGTCGTGCCCGTGGTGGTGTCCGCCGAGCACCCGCGTCGCCACCAGGTTTACGACGATCCCGACCAGGGCGACGCCCAGCACCGGCCCGGGTTTGACGTGCGAGGGCGTGACCAGGTGGATGATCGCCCCGTAGACGATCATCAGCGCCAGCACCAGCATTGTCAGGCCGTTGGCCTGTGCACTGAGGATCTCGGCGCGGCCGAGTCCAAAGGTCATCGCGCCCTTGGCGGGCTTGGCGGCTAGCCGCGCCGCCACCAGGGCTACCGCCAGCGCGGCGGCGTCGGTGAGCATGTGCGCCGCGCCGGCCAGCAGTGCCAGTGACGAGGAGACGATCGCGACGACGATCTCGGCCGTCATGAAGGCCAGCAGCAGCGCCAGCGCCTGCTTCAACGCGCGGGCGTCGTCGCGACGCTGCGACCGCTCGCCTACCGGCTCAGTCGCGGTACCGCTATGCGCGTGTTCGGGCGCCACCCGGCCGATGGTACGCCGGGTTGGTTAGTTCATCGACGGGTCGGTCGGCATCCGCGCGATCAGCGCGTAGCTGCCGCCCTTGCGCGACAGCACCGATGCCCAGAGCTCGCCCGGATCGTCCGTGAAGGCGTCGTCGTATTGGGCCGGTTCGAGAATCCAGTCGCCGCGTTCCAGCTCGTCGTCGAGCTGTCCCGGGTTCCAGCCTGAGTGCCCGGCGAAGACGCGTGCTCGCCGCAGACCGAAACCAAACTTGTCGTCTGCTCTACCGCCACCAACCACGCCGACGTTGTCGAAGGCGATCAGCGCGGCATCGCTTGGGTCCTCAAAGTCGGCCAGCACGATCACGGCCGATTGCCCAACCGGGCCACCGACCAGGACGTCTTCGTCCTCAACCAGTTCCGCGAGCTGTGGCACGGCGTCGCTGACCTTCGACTCAGACGGGCGGTTGAGCACCAAGCCCAGTGCACCGGCCTCGCTGTGCTCGACGATCAGCACGACAGTCCGCCAGAAATTCGGGTCCCTCAACGTGGGCCCCGCGATCAGCAGCTGCCCGCGAGTCGACTCCATGAATGGATTCTGTCACCCGGTCAAGACCGCTTCCAGGCGATACCGGTTACCCGGTCATACCGGCGGCCAGATTCGGCCGCCGGCTCGCGACCTAGAGGTCGTAGGAGCGGCCGATCACCTCGAGCAGCACCTCGTCGGTGCCGGCGCCGATCCGGTTGATCCGCAGGTCGCGCCAGGCCCGCTCGATCCCGTACTCCTGCATGTACCCGGCGCCGCCATGGATCTGGATGCACTCGTCTGCCACCTCAACCGCGATCCGTGCCGCGTTGAGCTTGGCCATCGAGATCTCGCGGACCGGGTAGTCACCGTTCTGAAAGCGCCAGGCCGTCGTGTAAACCATCGAGCGCGCCAGCTCGATTTTGGTGGCCATCTCCGCGAACTTGTGCCGGGTGACCTGGAAGCTGCCGATCGAGCGGCCGAAGGCCTTGCGCTCCTTGGCGTACTTCAAGGTCTTGTCGAAGACGTGCTGGGCTCCCGCGACCGAGCCGGCAGCCCCGATCAGTCGCTCGCCCTGGAGCTCCCACATGATGTGGTAGAAGCCCTTGCCGACCTGGCCGAGCACCGCTGAGGCCGGCACGTGCACGTCCTGGAAGGCCAGCAGCGCCGTGTCCGAGGCGTGCATGCCGAGCTTCTCGAGCTTCTTCTCGCGGATCACGCCGGGCAGATCCATCGGCACCAGGAAGAGCGTGAAGCCGTCATAGCCGACGTCAGGGTCGGTCTTTGTGACCAGCACGATCAGGTCTGCGCGCAGCCCGTTGGTGATGTACGTCTTGGACCCGTTGATGACGTACTCGTCGTTCGCTTCGTCATATACCGCGCGGGTCTTGATCCCGGCGACATCAGAGCCGGCATCCGGTTCGGTGATGCCGAGGCAGAGGATCTTCTCGCCGGCGATGGCGGGGGTCACCCACTGCTGCTTCTGCTGCTCGGTTCCGAACGCAAGGATCGGCGGCATCGCCATGTCGGTCTGCACCGCGATGCCCATCGCGAGCCCGCCGGACTCGCCGTATGTGAGCTCCTCCGCGAGGACCAGTGAGGAGTAGTAGTCGCCACCCTGACCGCCGTACTCGACCGGTTTGTCGAGCCCGAGGAAGCCGAGCTCGCCCATACGTTTGATGATCGAGTCGGGGAAGGTCGTCTGCTCCCACTCAGCCGCGTGCGGCAGGACTTCATTGATCGCCCAGCGCCGGATCGTCTCCCGTAGCTGGTCGTGCTCGTCGGTGAAGATGAAATGCTTTCGCTGACTCGCGTGGTCTGGCTTGACTACTTGGCTCGTGCTCATCCCGTAACCCTAATGGTCGGCGCCATTGCAGCACCCGGCTTCTTCCGGGACCGCTTGCCCGTAGGCTTGCGCCATGCCCGTGTTTGAGACTCTGCTCTACGAGGTTTCGGCGACCGGCGTCGCGACGGTCTCGCTGAATCAGCCGGAGACGCGCAACGCGCTCTCCGCTGAGCTGCTGGGCGAGCTCAAGCAGGCGCTTGAGCTCGCGCGTGACGACGATGCCGTGCGTGTTCTCGTGCTCGCCTCCACGCACGAGAAGGTCTTCTGCAGCGGCGGCAACCTTGCCGGTTTCGCCGCAGACGTGCCGCAGATCCAGAAGCACCTGCGCAACGATCTCTTCCCCAGCATCTTCCGGTTGCTCGGTGAGCTCGGCAAGCCGTCGATCTGCGCGGCCAGCGGACATGTCCTGGCGGGCGGGCTCGGTCTGGCGCTCGCCTGCGACCTGATCATCGCCAAGGATGGCGTGCGCTTCGGGACGCCGGAGATCAACGTCGGCGTCTTCCCGTTCATGATCATGGCGCTGATCTACCGCAACGTTCCACGTAAGAAGACCAACGAGTTGCTGCTGCTCGGTGAGCAGATCTCGGCCCAGGAAGCGATGGAGATCGGGATCGTCAATAAGGTCGTCCCGGCCGAGCAGTTCGACACCGCCGTGACCGACTGGGCGCAGACGCTCGCCAAGAAGTCACCAGTGATGATGCGGCTCGGCAAGGACGCGATGTACCGCCAGCAGGACATGGCGTTCGCCGACGCGCTGGACTTCCTACGCGCCCAACTTTCGCTCGCCCTCGGGACCGAGGACATCCAGGAAGGCGTCACCGCCTTCTTCGAAAAACGCGACCCCGAGTGGAGGGGCAGGTAAGCGCAGCCGATAACTGGTGTGATGCTTACACGCCAGCGTCTCGTCGTGATTCTCGGTGCCGCGCTGCTCGTGGTCGCGTTGGGCTTGGGCGCCGGGGTTTCGCTCGGGCACGCAACCACGACGCCGCTCTCGATCAAGGTCGTCGGTAACCACTTCGTCAACGGCTCCGGTCAGACGATCCGCCTGCTCGGCGTCGATCGCCCCGGGACCGAGTACGCCTGCGAGCAGGGCTGGGGCTTCTCAGACGGCGATGACGACGCCTCGGCCGCGGCGGCCGACGCAGCTTCTATCGCGGGCTGGGATGCGGACGCGGTCCGGGTGCCGCTGAACGAGGACTGCTGGCTCGGGATCAACGGCCAGCCGTCGTACCGTCCTGGCGGTGACAGCGAGGCGCAGGCCCAGGCCGCCTACCAGCAGACGCTTGAGACGTACGTCTCCGACCTCAACGCCGACGGCATCTACGCGATCCTCGATCTGCACTGGTCGGCGCCCGGCACGGTCGTATCGGACGCACAGCGGTCGCTGCCAGATGACCACTCCGCCGCCTTCTGGACCTCGGTTGCAGCGACCTTCAAGGACAACCCGGCGGTCGTCTTCGACCTCTTCAACGAGCCGTACTCGCCGGCAGCGGACGGCTACTCCGCATATCCCGTCAACTGGAGCTGCTGGCTGCACGGTGGCTGCACGGTCCCGGATGCGGCCGACGGCGACACACCAACCGCCGGGCAGACATATACGGCGGTCGGGATGCAGGCCCTGGT
>PLES01000093.1 GCA_003137075.1 Solirubrobacterales bacterium | reverse complement strand
GCCTGATATCGCGGCTGTCCATCTCGTCCACCCAGCCCGGGGTTTGGCTCTGGAGCACCTCTATGTCCTTCGGTGCGGTCTGCCCGTCGCTGCAAACCAAAAGCATGAACTTCATCGCGTCTCGCTTCCCGTGGAGATTGCCTTTATACCCGTACGACGAACGGGCCACCGCCAGAAGGACAGGGTCCCTGCGGCGTGATCGGGGCGGACGGGGTGGGGCCTAGCTGCGCGAGGCGTCGACCAAGACCCTCACTGCATCGCGGGCGGGCGCCGTGATCGAGCCATCGCCGTCGGCCTTCGCGGCCGCGCCGCCGCCGTCGTAGATCAGCTGCAGCTGACGCGCAAGCCGCTCAGGATCGCTCGCGCCTGCGCCGGCAGCCAACTCCCTCAACAGTCCCCTCACGTCGTCACGATAGGACTGCGCAGCTTCCTGCGCCCGGCTTCCAACGTGAGACTCAGCGGTCGCCGCCGTGAACGCGCAGCCACGGAAGTCCTGTCGCACGAACAGCTTGGCCTGGGCGTCAAAGACCGCGAGGATCTTCTCAACCGGATCCTCCACAGCGTCAGCGGCTGCTCGCAGCCGCCCCAGCGTCTTCCCGTGACGCGCCTCCAGATAGGCGTAGACGAGCTCTTCCTTGCTGCCGAAGCTGCTGTAGAGCGAGGCCTTCGCCACCCCCGCGCGCTCGATCACGCGGTCGATCCCCACCGACTGGATCCCCTCTGCATAGAAGAGTTCGTTCGCCGCCTCGAGCAGCCGCTCGCGCGGCGAGCGCTTAATCGTCGCTGGCGTTGCTGAATCGATCATCTTGGCTGGCATCTTCGTATTTCCTATCACGCGGTCTGGCGGATGGTTGCGGCCCGCGTCAGCCGTCCGGCCGCCTCCGCGAGCCGCGAGTCACGGCGCGCGGCCAGCATCAGCGCGGCGGCGGTGGTGGCCGCCAGCACGATCACCGCGACACCGAACTCCTGGGTGGTGCGCACCAGCGTGCCGTGGACTACGAGGAAGCCCGCAAGGATCGCCGGCAGGCCCATCGCGAGGTAACAGATCAGGTACGCGACCGAGAGGATCGCGGCCCGCTCATGCGCTTCCACCAGCGGCACGATCGTGCGTAGGCCACCCTGGAAGCCGGCGCCGAAGCCCGAGCCGGAGATCGCAGTTCCTACGAAGAAGACCGCGATCGAGTGCAGCGAGATCGCCCACAGCACCGTCGCCGTGCCGAGTATCACGAGGCCGTTACCGGCCAGCGCGAACCTGCGAGACTCAACCCGGTGGAAGACGAGCACGGTCAGCGAGCCGCTGCCCGCCAGCGTGAACAGCGCCACGCCACCCAGCAGCACGGAGTTCGAGCTTGCGATCACGGCGGCAACCGAGGGGCCGAGCGAGGCGTAGAAGCCGGCCAGCGCCCAGACCGCAACCAACGATGGGGCCGCGATCAGCAGCGCGCCGCGTGCGCGCGGCGGGATCGCGAGCACCGGCTTCAGCGCGGCAATCGCGCCATGCTTTCGGGGCGAGGTCTCCTCAGCGCCCACCACCCCGAGGGCTTGAGCGGCGAAGATCAGCGAGAGCAGCAGGTAGATGAGCTTGGTAGGCGCGGGCAAGAGCTCGACGAGCAGCGCAGCGCCGAGCGCGCCGCTGGCGGTGCCGGCCAGGCCCGACGCCGCGTTTGCGATCGCTCCACGTCCAGGGTGCAGGTCTACAAGGCCGGCCCCGATCGCGCCGAGCGCCGCGCCGGTGGCAAGACCCTGCAAGACGCGCGCGAGCAGCAGCGCATCAAGGTCGCCGGCGAACGCGAACAGCAGCATCACCAGCGCCTGAGCGGTCAACGCCGAGATCAGTACCGGGCGCCTGCCGACGTGGTCGGAGAGCGAGCCGAAAACCAGTAGTGAGGCGAGCACAGCCACCGCGTAAACACCGAAGATCACCGTGATGGTCACGTCTGAGAAGCCCCACCGAGCCTGGTAGGTCGCGTAAAGCGGCGTCGGGGCGCTGGAACTGGCCAGCAGCGTCAGCACGGCCGAGCTCAGCAGCGCGAACGCCGCCTTGCTCGACAGTGTCTTGGGTCTGGCTAGTGGGAGGCTCAGGGCGGTCATTGGTGTCCTTTCGGGGTGCGCGGTGGTCGGTTGCGCTTCGGTCCTGCTCAGATCGCGGTGCGGCCGCCGTCGGCGGCGAGCGTTGCGCCGGTGATGTAGCTCGCCTTGGAAGAGGCGAGGAAGGCCACCAGTTCGGCGATCTCCTGTGGCTGGCCGGCGCGCTTGGCGGCGGTCGTCTGTCCGAGCTGGTCAAACAGCTCGCGTGCCTCAGGGCGCGTGTAGATCGGGCCGGGGGCGACGTTGTTGACGCGTACGCCCGAGTCGCTGTACTCGGCGGCCCAGGCGCGGGTGAGGGCACCGAGCGCCGCCTTCGTGGCTCCGTAGGCGGCGCCACCGGCGAGGCCGATCGTGCCGGCCATGCTGCCGATGTTGATGATGCTGCCCTCGCCGCGGGCGGCCATTCCGGGGGCGAACGCCGCCACCAGGTAGTAGGGCGCGCGAACGTTGGCGGCGAACATCGCGTCGTAGTCCGCCACTGCGATCTCGGGCGTCGCTCCCCAGAGCGAGAAACCGGCGTTGTTGACCAGGATGTCGACGTCGCCGATCTCGTTGTGAAGCGCGGCGACGCGCTCGGGGTTGGAGAGGTCAGCGGCGACGAAACTCGCCTTGCTGCCGAGCGTCTCGATTCGAGCTACGGTCGCGGCACCGCGCTCAGCGTCCCTTCCAAGTACCACGACCTCGGCGCCGTCGCGCCCAAGTGTCTCGGCGATCGCGGCGCCGATCCCAGCAGTCGCCCCGGTCACGAGCGCCCGCTTACCGGCGAGCGGCAGCCAGCTTGCTGTCGGCTGGTCGGCCGTTGAGACGCGGGCTGACGAGGCGTTGGTGGTTTGTGCGGCGGTCATCGCTTCCTCCAAGAGACAGAACGGTCTGTGCAGTGATACGAGCAAGATAGCAGACAGACCAGTCTGTCTGCAAATGATGTGCCCTAGCTTCGCAACTGCCGGTCAAACGACCTCAGGGCGCCTCGGATGCCACCCTAGGACGGTGGGACTGACCGGATGATTTCGACGCTCGAGCTGCCACTTCTCTTGGTTGCCGGTGTCCTGGCTGGGGCGGTGGGAACCGCCGGAGGCATCGCCTCGCTGGTCTCCTACCCAGTACTGCTGGCGGTGGGGCTGCCGGCGCTTTCGGCGAACGTGACCAACATCGTCGCGGTCTCTGCCTGCTGGCCCGGGTCGGCGCTCGCCTCGAGGCCGGAGCTGCAAGGGCGTGGGTCGTGGGTTCGCCGGCACCTGCTTCTGGTGGCGGCTGGCGCTGCGATCGGGACGACGCTGCTGCTCTCCACTTCGGCCGGCGTCTTCCGGGACGTGGTGCCGTTTCTGGTCGCAGCCGGTTCGCTGATGTTGCTCTTCCAGCCGCGTTTGACCGCCCTCCGCTCTCTGCACCACGGCCGCGCCGACCGCGTCGTCCTGGTGCTGGCGCTCGTACTGGTCGCCGCCTACAACGGCTACTTCGGGGCGGGCTCCGGGGTGATGCTGCTGGCCTTGCTGCTCGTGACGGTCGACGAGCACATGCAGACCGCCAACGCGCTCAAGAACATGCTGGTGGGAGCGGCTACCGCCGTGTCCGCCATCGGCCTGATTGTCTTCGGCCCGGTTGACTGGGCGGCAGCGGCGCCGCTGGCTGCCGGGATGTTCATCGGCAGCAACATCGGGCCCCGTGTAGCCCGACGTATGCCTGCACGGGTGCTGAGATTGCTGGTCGTGGTGGTCGGCCTCGGGCTCGCCGTCCACCTCTGGATGAGCGCCGGCTCCTGAGCGCTACCCGCGCGGGTCAGTCGGCGTTCCTCGCCAGGTCGGTGGCGGTTACTTCGAGTACTCCGTCAAGTTCATTTAGGTCGACGGTCAGCTGCCTGACGGAGGGCTGTCCGACCACCTCGAGGGTGACGGCGACGAGCGCTCGCCCGTGAGTCTCGCGCTCCAGCTGGTGCGTCTCGAGGCGGGAAATCACGAACGCCAGGCCGGTGCTCACGCTCAGGATCTCACGCAGGATCCCGCGGCCGTCTTCGTATACGACCCTCACCGCAAACCCGATGTAGCGCGAGCGAGGCAGTTTCGCCGCAAGCAGCGGGTAGATGAAGACAACCACGAACTCGGCCGCCACGGCGATACATGCCAGCAACGCGAGCCCAGCTCCGCAGGCCATCCCGATCGCCGCCGTGATCCAGATCACGGCCGCGGTGTTCAGACCCCGCACGGCATCGCCACGGACAAAGATCAGACCGCCGCCGATGAAGCCGATGCCGGACACGATGCTCGCGGCGACACGCGACGGGTCGAGTACAACGTGCGGCCCCAAGACATCGCTGAAGCCGTACTTGCTGACGATCACCAGCAACGCCGCTCCGGTTCCGACGAGCGTGTGCGTCCGCAGCCCAGCGGACTTCTGACGCCACTCGCGCTCCAGCCCGATCAGCGATGAGAGCAGAAAGGCCAGTCCCAGCTCGCCGACCTGTTTGAGGCCCTGGCCGTCAGGAACTGCGGCAATGATCAACTGATGAGCCATCTCAGCTCTTCTGGGTCACCAGGACCAGGCCGTAGACGACGCTGCCGGCGAACCCGCAGAGCGCACAGAACGCCAGCGCTCTGTAGGCGAACGCCGCGCTGCCGCGGTTGGCGGCTTGCATCTCACTGCCGCGCACAATCCCGAGGATTGCAGCGGAGAACGTGACTACGACCACGAGGCTCGCGAGCACAGACGACCACAACACCTTCACCAGCGCCGCTGCGATCAAGCTCGACCCGGCGCTCATGCCTGCTCCGCGGCTGGCTTCAGCGCTTGGTGGCGCTTCCCGAAGGCCGTGGCCAGCAGCCCGACGCCGACCACGGCGACGACGATTGGCCCACCATCCCCGCTTCCGCACAATCGCATCAGCCCGTAGATGGCAGCCGCGACCACTGCTGCCGAGGGCAGCGTCAGGAACCAGGCGCGGACAATGTCGCCGGCCACGCCCCAGCGGACGGCAGACAAGCGTTTGCCTGCGCCTGCGCCCGTGATGCCGCCGGTGATCACGTGGGTGGTGGACAACGGGTATCCGGCGGTCGATGCGACCAGGATCACGGCGGCGCCAGCGGTCTGGGCCACGAACCCCTGGGCGGGGTCCATGCTGATGATGCGGCTGCCCATCGTCTTGATGATGCGCCAGCCGCCGGCGGCGGTGCCGGCGCACATGGTCAGCGCGCANNGTCTTGATGATGCGCCAGCCGCCCGTGAAGGTCCCGAGCGAGATCGAGCTCGCGGAGGCGATCACGACCCAGGTCGGGACATGGAATGAGCTGGCGCTGATATTTCCGTGAGCCACGAGCGCGAGCGTGATCACGCCCATCGTCTTNNCGGCAAGCCACGCCGCGAGGAAGGCGATCAACGGCGAGGCGATGGCGGGGATGATCAGCTTTGTCAGAAGACCGTGGCCGTTGGCCGCCGCCCAGCCGTCGGCTGCAACCACTGCCCCCACAAGACCCCCCACCAGCGCGTGTGAGGAACTCGAAGGCAGCCCTAGATACCAGGTGATCAGATTCCAGATGATCGCGCCCACGAGCCCCGCAAACACAACGGTGGTGGTGACGTCGCCCGCGTCGACGAAGCCTTTGCCGACCGTGGCGGCGACCTTCAGCGAGACGAACGCGCCCACGAAGTTGAGAACCGACGCCATCCCGATCGCACGCTTGGGGCTGAGCGCGCGTGTAGAGATGGACGTCGCCACGACGTTCGCGGTGTCGTGAAAGCCATTGGTGAAGTCGAACGCCAGCGCGGTCACGATGACGAGGACGAGGACTATGTCGCCGCTCATGCTCAGACGTTCTTGATGATGATTCCCTCGAGCACAAACGCGGCGCGCTCGGTCGCGTCGATCGCGTCTTCCAGGCGCTCGAAGATGTCCTTCCAGCGGATCACCACCATCGGATCGATGCGCTCCTCAAAGAGTGAGGCGATCGCGTGGCGGACTATCGCGTCTCCGTCGTTCTCCAGCCGGTGGACCTCCACCGTCTGTTCGGAGATGTCGTCGAAGTTCTTGGCCTTGTGGACCGCGAGCGCGAGGTGGCGCGTCGCTTCGACCAGCACCCTTGCCATCGCATCGGCCTGGACCATCGAAGCCTCGACGCCGTAGAGCCCGAGGAATGCTGCCACTTCGTCAATCAGGTCGACCACGTCATCAAGCGCCGAGGCCAGCCGCAGCAGGTCCTCGCGGTCGATCGGGGTGACGAAGTCCTCGTTCAGCCGCCGGATGATCTCGTGGGTGATGCGGTCGCCCTCGTGCTCGAGTTCGACTATCCGCTCCGCGAGCGGCCGGCTGTCCGGAAAGCCCTCGAGCAGAGTGCTGAGCAGCACTGCGGCCGCGGCGGCGTTATCCGCCGCCGCGTCAAGCAGATCGAAATAGGCGTCGTCGCGCCCGCGCAACGCCCGCTCTACCAGAGCGAGCGCGCCGCCGGCCGTGGGCCGGCGTCGATCCCTGGCGCTCACGCTCGCTGATCCCCGGGTTCGCGTGAGCGGGACGGCTCCGGCGCAATTGTGAAGAAATTGTGAAGCACGCAGGCGCGCACTCTACGCCACCCCAAGCTCGCCGCGCGCCGGCCTTCGGACTAGCTCAGCGGTTGTTGGCTGCTGGCGACGGTGCCGAGCCTGCGTTTGCCCGCGGTCCCGACCAATCCAGGTGCCAGTGCCTGGACATGCTCGCCATCCACGCGTCGTCGGCCGGAGTCACTTCGTCGGGCGACGGACCGACCGGCATCAGGCCGAAGCGCGTGATCGTGCGCTGACCGCCGATCTGGTCGGAGTACATGAGCTCGACCCCGACCGCTTCGCGAGCGTCGATCGCAGCCGCCATCTCCACTCGGAGCGGATCGTCGGGGTCGCGCAGCGCCCCCTGCCACATGCCTATGTCGCCAGGTGGGATGTACAGGTCGCGCGTCTGGAGTCGGAGTTCTTCGTCGGGAGCGTGATCCGGCCTGCTGCCGGACGACAGCACGTTGGGGAAGGCAGTCCAGGCTTGGCAGACGGCGATTCCGTTACCCACGTTACGCAGGCTGATCGAGAGGTAGACGACCCCATCAACGTNNGCAGGGTCTGACAAGCGTGAATTGGTGAGGAGCGGGCGCCGTTGTTCCTGCAGGGCGGTCTCGGCGATCCGAGCTGAACGGCCGGCCGACTTGACCGCGGAGAATGTCGCGATAGCCAGCACCAGCGTGCCGGCGGCGGTAGCCAGCGACGAGATCGTCTCCCAGTTGACCGCAAGCACGAACATTGCCACGCAGTTTGTCACTCGTTCGCGGCAGCAGCGGCTGGCTTGCTCGNNGCTACGAGCCTGGGGCCGCGGCGCCCGAAGACCGTTCAGAACCAGCTCGAGGTGGCGACGCCAGTCGGCCTTGCTCGGCTTGAAGTACATCGTCGACATGATCCCGCAGGAGATCACGGGGAAGTCTTCCGCCGTAAGGTCTGCGCGCAACTGCCCGGAGTCAATCCCGCGGCGGATGATGCGGGCAATGATCTTGCGGAAGGACGCCTTCTCTGCGTCGGCGCCTTCCCAGTCGAGATCATTGGACCCGAGTATTGCCATCTGAAAGCCGGCGTCGTTCTCGGCGGCTTCAAGGTAGGTGCGCAGGACAGTCTCGAAAGCCTCGCCCGGGTCGCTGATCTGCTCGGCGGCCCGCGCCAGATCCGCAAGACCGCGAAAGCGGTTACGCACGATTGCGATCAGCAGTGCCTGCTTGTTAGGGAAGTGGCGGTACAGCGTGCCNNTCCTTGGTCGGGAAGTGGCGGTACAGCGTGCCCGTGCCGACGCCGGCGTGCTGGGCAATCTGCTCCATCTCGACCCGATTGCCGTAGGTCGCGAACAGCTCGCCTGCTGAGTCAAGGATCGACTCGCGGTTGCGCCGCGCGTCCGCGCGGAGTGGGCGTTCAGTCTGATGCACGGTGTCAACCGGAAGCTTAGTTCCGCTACTGTACGAACCACAAACGGAAGCGGGGTTCCGCTTCCGATTCCATCTTTTGGAGGTCCAGTCTCATGATCGTCATCACCACTCCCACGGGAGACATCGGCCATCAGCTCGTTGAGAACCTGGTGGCGGCGGAAGAGCCAGTCCGCGTCATCGCCCGTGACCCCTCGCGCCTGCCGGCGCGCATCCGCGCCCAGGTTGACGTGGTGGAGGGATCGCACAGTGACGCCGAGGTCGTCGATCGGGCGTTTGATGGCGCGGATTCGGTCTTCTGGCTGGTGCCGCCCGATTTTCGGACGCCGAGCGTGAGCGCCAGGTACCTGGAGTTCACCCGGCCAGCGTGCGAAGCGGTCACAAGCCACGGTGTCGGCCGCGTCGTCGCGGTCTCGGCGCTAGGGCGTGGTTCGGGCCTCGAGGCCAATGCGGGCCTGGTCACCGCCTCACTGGCGATGGAGGATCTGATCTGCGCCACCGGCGTGAGCTATCGCGGGCTGACGATGCCCGGTTTCATGGACAACATGTTGCGTCAGGTTGACGGCATCAAGGCGACCGGCAGTTTCTCCTCGACACTCGCCGGTGATCTGAAAGCACCGACCTGTGCCACGCGCGACATCGCGGCGGTGGCTGCACGGATGCTGCTCGACCACTCATGGACCGGGCAGCAGTCCACCCCGGTGCTTGGACCGGAAGACCTATCTTGCAACCAGATGGCTGAGATCATGTCGGACGTCCTGGGCCGGGCTGTCCGTTACCAGCAGCAGCCAATCGATGGCTTGAGGACGGACATGCTCGCGCGCGGAGCATCCGAGGCGATGGCGAACGCCGTGGTTGAGATGATGGTCGCGAAGGATCACGGGCTCGACAACGCCGAGCCGCGCACGCCGGAATCAACGACGCCGACGAGCTTCCGTCAATGGTGCGCGCAGGTGCTGAAACCGGCCGTGCTCGGATAGCGCGGTGCGGGCCGGCGCGTGTTCTGCAGCAGAAACTGATCCAATCGGAGATGCCTCACGTATAAGAGGCGACTTCGCATGTTCAACAGCTTCCGCAAAGACCTTCGAGAACTCGCTGACGAGGATCTCATGGAACTCGTCCGCGAGGGCGATGCGCGCGCCTTTGAGCTGGTCTTCGAGCGTCATAGTGGGGTCGCCTTCTCGCTTGCATACCGGATGTGCGGCTCACGCAGCCGCGCTGAGGACGTGGTGCAGGAGGCCTTTCTATCGCTCTGGCGCAGCGGTGCCCGCTATGACCGTGCCCGCGGCAGCGTGCGCTCCTGGATCCTGCGGGTTGTCCACAACAGTGCCGTGGATGCGTTCCGTCGCGACACGGCCAAGGAAAGCCGCAACGTGCACGATGACGGCCTGGCAGAGCAGCTACCAGCCGCAGAGCTCACAGATGTTGAGGTGGAGCGTCGCGACGACGCTGCCCGGGTTCGCGGCGCCATGAAGACGCTGCCTGACGATCAGCGGCAGGTCATAGAACTTGCGTACTTCGGCAGCTTCACGCACGTCGAGATTGCAGAGATGCTCGCCCTGCCGGCGGGAACGGTGAAGGGGCGAATGCGCCTCGGGTTAACCAAGCTACGGATGGCGCTGGGCCCAGAGGAAGTCCTACCATGAACGATCGAGACGACATGAGCGGTGTACACCAATGCGGGGCGGACGCCGCGGCCTATGTGCTCGGCGCGCTGGAGTCGGCCGAGGCCGAAGCCTTCCGTGCGCACATGGAGACCTGCGCAATCTGCCGCGACGAGGTCGAAGCCTTCGGCGTCGTCGCTCAGGCGTTGCCACTGGCGGCCATGCAACAGCCGGTGCCCAAAGGCCTGAAGCGGCGTGTGATGCGAGAAGTGCGGCAAGAGGCCAGGCTGACTCGCGAGCGCAAGGTCCGGACTAACTGGCGCATTTCACTCACCTGGTTGACGCCGCGCACGGCACTGGCCGGCTTCGGTGTCGTCGCTGTCGTGGCAGCCGCCGGCATTACTGGGCTCGAGGCATCGAACTCCTCCGGCGGGCGTCTGATCACGGCGCAGGTGTCGGGGATCTCGGGCAGCGCGCAGCTGAAGGTGGTCAACGAGCGTGGCGAGCTGATCGTGCGCCATCTCTCGCGACCGGCCCAGGGCAAGGTCTATGAGGTCTGGGTCGAGGCGGGGNNGCGCCGACCCACACCCCGGTCATCACGGCGCAGCTGAGCTGAGCCCTTGCGCCCTGGTGGCGCCCTGAGCGCAGTTCCTCGCTGCCGCTCAGTGGCCACCGAGGACGTCCTGCAGTGCCGGCTCAATCGCAGGCTGGCGGAACTCAAAACCTAACTCCTGCAGTCGGGCGGGAATCACCCGCTGTCCGGTCGTGACGATCTTGCCCATCTCGCCGTAGAGCAGCGCCAGCGCGAAGCCTGGAACCGGCAGTACCGCCGGTCGATGTAGTGCCCGGCCCAGCCCCCGTGACAGCTCGGCGTTGTCGACCGGGTTCGGCGCGGTGAGGTTGATCGGGCCGTGCGCTTCGGCGTGGTCGACGCAGAACAGGAGCGCTGCCACCTCGTCGTCCAGGTGTATCCAGGAGACGTATTGGTGGCCGCCAGCTACCGGCCCGCCGATTCCGAGCCGGAATGGTGG
>PLES01000070.1:11690-11817 GCA_003137075.1 Solirubrobacterales bacterium | reverse complement strand
TCTCGCCGGTCGACAAGATGCCGTTGGTCGAGCTGATCAAGGGCGAGAAGACCAACGACGAGGCGGTCTACCGCGCGCTTGATTTCGTCAAGCAGATCAAGAAGACGCCGATCGTCGTCAACGACAG
>PLES01000070.1:0-11678 GCA_003137075.1 Solirubrobacterales bacterium | reverse complement strand
GAGCTCAACATGAAGCTGATGCGCAAGATCAGGATCGCCGCTCACGAGGCCGCCGACAGCTCCGGGAGCGGCTGGGACGCGCATCCCTCCGAGGTCGTGATCGACCGCATGCTCGACGAGTTCGAGCGTCCCGGACGGCTTGAGGGCAAGGGCTTCTACGAGTACGCGGACGGCAAGCGCACCAACCTCTGGCCTGGCCTGCGCGAGGCGTTCCCACCGATCGCCGACCCGTCGGCGCTGTCGCTGCAAGACCTTGAGGAGCGCATGCTCTTCATCGAGGCGCTGGAGAGCGTCAAGTGCGTGGATGAGGGCGTCATCGAGTCCGTGGCCGACGCCAACATCGGCTCGATCTTCGGCATCGGGTTCCCCGCCTGGACCGGGGGTGTGCTCCAGTACATCAACGGTTACGACGGTGGGATCGCCGGCTTCGTAGCTCGCGCGCGGGAGCTGGCCGTCACCTACGGTGACCGCTTCGATCCGCCGGCTTCGCTGGTCGAGCGCGCTGAGCGCGGCGAGACCTTCAGCGACGAGCTGGTCGTAACCGCCTAGCTCAGAGCGTCGCTGTGCCTGGGGTGGCCGACCGGCCACCCCAGGCCGCAGACGTCCGCGGTAGCACGGCCTCCAGGTGTTCGCGTTAGGCTCCGCGGCAGATGCGAGGGCTCGGCTTAGTCAAACTGCTGGTCGTCGTGGTCGCCTTCATCGGCGGCTGGGGCGCGGCCACGAACAGCAGTGCCGTCCGTGACCAACGGATGCCGGTGGTTGCAGATCGCAAGAGCGTCCGCAAGACCTCTGAGGTGCTCAACGCGACGCCTCAGCCAGGCTGGAAGCACTACACCGGGCCGGTCCCGATCCTCGTGTATCACGAACTCGGAACGCCACCCGCTGGCGCGCCCTTCCCCGGCCTCTACGTCTCGGACGCGGACTTCAGCGCTGAGATGGCGTGGCTTCACAGCAACGGTTACCAGGCGGTCACGCTCGACGAGATGATGAGGGCCTGGTACCACGGCGGCACGCTGCCGCATAAGCCGATCGTGATCACTTTCGACAACGGTTACCTGCCGCAGATCACGACCGCACCGGATGTCATGTCCCGCTACGGCTGGCCCGGCGTGCTCAACGAGATCACCGAGAACCACCTTCATCCCAGCCAGATCCGCTCGATCCTGAAACTGGGCTGGGAGGTCGATTCCCATTCGCTCACGCACCCCGACCTGACCACGGTCGACGCCAGCGAACTGCAGGCTCAGGTGGCGGGTTCACGCACTTTCCTGCGCCGGACCTTCCACATCCCTGCCAACAGCTTCTGCTACCCGTCGAGCCGCTACGACGCNNGAGTTTCGCGAGGGCCTGATTGACAGTGGGGACGGGGCCGTGCTGGTCGAGGCGATGCGCGTTGAGATGCGCGAGCTCTACGACGGACTCGACCTCGACGCGCCCAACATGCCGAAGGCAGGCCCGGCGGAGATGAATCCCCCGGCCGGATCCTTTCTGGTCGGATATCTGGACGATGCGCCGGTCTGTTGCGGCGGGCTGAAGCGACTCGATCAACAGGCCTGCGAGATCAAGCGGATGTTCGTCGCGCCGCAGGCGCGCAGGCGTGGTGTCGCGCGTGCCTTACTGGCGGCGATCGAGGATCGCGCGCGGGAACTCGGCTACACCGTCGCGAGGCTTGACACTGGACCGAAGCAGCCGCACGCGCGGGCGCTTTACGAGGCCCAGGGTTACCGCTCGATCGAGTCCTTCAACGGCAACCCGCTCGAGGGCATGTTCTTCGGCGAGAAGCCGCTCTGACCGCTTCGCGAACGTGACACCGTGCGCGGCTCGGTAGCTCAGATCTCGCCGCGACGAACCAGGTCGGCCACCGCGATGTTCGCCGAGAGCAATTCATCGTGTGAGGTGCCAGCGTCGATCCAGTAGCCGTCGAGAATCTCGCAGCGCAAGGTCCCCTCCTGGACGTAGACGTTGTTCAGGTCGGTGATCTCCAGCTCTCCTCGTGACGAGGGTGCGAGGCCTTCCATCAGCGACCAGACGCGCGAGTCGTACATGTAGATCCCGGTCTGGATCAGGTTCGACTTCGGCTGCTGGGGCTTCTCCTCGATGCCGACCACGCGTTCCCCGTCCATTTCGATCACTCCGTACTGCTCGGGATGGTCCATCTCCACGGCAAAGATCACCGCCCCCTGCTGCTCGGCTGTGAATCTCTCAACGGCGCCACGAAGGTCGTGGGTGAAGATGTTGTCGCCCAGCAGCACGAGCAGCTTGTCCTGGCCGGCGAACCCCTCGGCGAGGCCGACCGCCTGGGCGAGGCCGCCGGCCTCCTCCTGCAACTCATAGGCGATCTTCAAGCCGAACTCACGGCCGGAGCCGAGCAACTGGATGAAGTGGCCGGCGTGCTCCGGATTGGTGATCACCAGCACCTCGGTGATCCCGGCT
This sequence comes from Solirubrobacterales bacterium, assembly GCA_003137075.1. Taxonomy (GTDB): domain Bacteria; phylum Actinomycetota; class Thermoleophilia; order Solirubrobacterales; family Solirubrobacteraceae; genus Palsa-465. Next base: position 9,245 of record PLES01000070.1, on the reverse strand, counting down.
CTGGCCATGGCCTCAAGCGGGTAATAGATCAGTGGCTTGTCATAGATCGGCAGCAAATGCTTGTTGGTCACCTTGGTCAGCGGCCTCAGCCGCGTCGCCTTGCCGCCTGCGAGCACGACGCCCTTCATCGCTGTTGCCCCGCGGCTGCGCGGCGAATCGTGCCGCTCATGCCGGAACCAGCGCCTGGATGTCAGCCGCCGCCGCGCGCACTGCCGCGCGCGCTTCGATCGGCTCAAGCACCACGGCGTCCCCGGCTTCCTTGAGCACGTTGCGCACCAGCCAGTCGAGCCCGGCATAGCCGAAATCAACCACAACCGAACCGTCGGCTCCTTCACTGATGACGGTCCGCTCCTCACGCACCCAGCGGGCGCGCTCCGGCGATATCCAGACCTTGGCGCGGCTCGAGGCGGGCACTTCGCCGGTCCGCAGCCAGCCATCGACGCCGGCTGAGAAGTCAAGGTCGGAACGTGGCTCAAATGAGGTCTCGGTGACGCTTGCAGACTTGATGCGATCCAGACGGAAGTGGCGGATCGCATCACGCTCCGGATCGAAGGTCGCGACATACCAGCCCTCGAGACCGTTGGTCAGCTGGTAGGGCTCGACCACCCGCGTCGAGAACTCATCCTCGTTGGCCTTGTAGTACTCAAACGAGAGCAACCGCTGCGAGGAGATCGCCTGGCGCGCGATCTCCGCGATCTGGGCATCGTCGCCGCCGACCGTCGCGATCTGCAGACCCTCGTGGGCCGGATCCTCGCCGAGTGCCGCCACAACCTTGCCACGGACCGAGGAGAGCGAGCCCTCGGGGATGTGCTCGCCGATCAGGTCGATCGCGGCGACCAATGCCTTGGCCTCCACCGGCAGCAGCCGCGCCGGCCGCGCAAAGGCGTCCCCATACGGCTCGGGGTCGACCTCGATCGTGCCGTCGGGCAGGATCTCCGCGTAGAGCACGTAGGTGCCGGCGCCGAAGTTGACGACGTTCAGCACCGCGATGTCCTCCTGCAGCTCCTGCTCTGAGAGCTTGAGGCGCTCCTGGAGTTCGGTGGCGTTGAGCGGTACCCCGCGCCGGCCGGAGTCGATCAGGATGCTGGCGAGCGTCACCAGCCGCGCGAAGCGCTCAGGACGGATCGCGCCATCGGCCCCCAGCGCCTCAGGGTCGGCCGACTCGTCGGCCGCATCCGCGTCTTCGCCGTCGCGGGCGTGCTTGCCGGCAACCTCGGTGGTCGGGTGCATCTCCTCCATCTCGGCGGCGTCGCCGAGATGGCGATCGGCCAGCATCGAGATGCGCGAGCGCAGCTCTTCCGCCAACTCCGGAGGTCCGACTATCTGTGCGTTCTCGCCGAGGCCCAGGACCCAGGCGATCAGTTGGCGGGCGTTCGAGTAGTTGGTGACGAAGATGCTGTCCTGGCCGTTCTCGGCTGGGCTGAACTCGCCGTAGCGGCCGAAGAGACGCTGAATCTGCCAGGCGATCCGGTTTGAGATCAGGACCTCCGCGGTGCCGAGCGGGTCGCCGAACTGCCACTGGATGCGGTTGGCGTAGGCGCGTGGATCAAAGTCGTCGGGGCGCTGGAAGTCGTGCTCGGCCTTGGTTGCGTAGCCGACCTTGGCGAGGATCCGTGAGAGTCGGAAGACGCGAATCGCGTCACGCTCGTGCGAGCGTCCGACCACGTAGAACTGGCCGCCCTGATAGAGCAGCTGGTAGGGGTCGACCTTGCGAGCGCCAGTGTCGTCGCGCTCCATCGTGTAGTAGTCGAAGACGATTGTCTTGCGGCGGAAGATCGCCGTTTCGATCTTGGCGAGGCGCTGCGAGACCTCGTGGCCGTCGGCGGCGCCGGTGATCCCCAGTGAGACCGTACGCTGCACCGGCGAGTCGAGCGGACTCGGGCGGCCCCAGGAGATCTGCTGGAGCGCCAGACGCAGCGGTTCGGCGTACGCGAACTTGCCGTCGAGCAGATACAGCGCGGTCCAGAGCGCCGCCAGCTCGTCGTCTGAGAAGGCGATCGCGGGGAGGTGGAAGTTCTCCGGCGGCAGCGAGTAGTTCTCCTGCTCAACCTGGCCGTCCTGGGGCTTCTCGACTGAGAGCACGATCCCGAGCGCCTCCAGCTCGGAGCGGTCCGCGTAGAAGCGCCGCGCGAACGCGTCCTCGTTCATCACGCTGTAGCCCTCGACGTCTCTACGGATCTCCGGGGCCGTGACCGGGCGGCGCTCGGCCATCAGATAGGAGATCAGCGATAGCTGTCGGATCAGCTTCTCGGTGTCCTTCGCCATTCACCACCACTTTAATCGGGCCCGCATGGCTCCGCGCATCCAAATGCCGTGAGGCCCGCAAATTGCGGTTTTCCTAGGGCGACGAGCGGACCTGGACGCCCATGCCGGCGCGGCTGTCCCTGATCTTCGTACGGCCGTCCAGCTAGGCGGCTAGCAGCTCTGGGGCTGCGCCATCGAGCCCGAAATACGCCGAAGCTCCGATGCCGCGGTCGTAGTTGGCCCACTGGGCGCCGGCGTCGAGGCCGCGCTCGATGCGATCAAAGCTACCGAGCTTCGAGCCGAGGTTGTCGGCCATGTGGACCAGGGTCGCCTCACGCGTGCATGGCACCACTGGGGAGCCGTGTTCCAGGGCGCCGTGGTGGCTGAGGATGATGTGAAGCAGCGCCTGGCGCAGTGGGTGCGGGAACGCGGGGTGGCAATCGATCTCGGCGCGAACCAGCGAGTAGCCGAGCACTATCTCCCCTTGCAGGCGTCCGTCGTCTGTCATCTCGATGCGGTCCTCGATGGTCTCGTAGGTGTCGAGCTTGCCGATGTCGTGCAGCAGCGCACCGCTGACCGCGAGGTCGCGATCGAGGCCTGGGAAGATCGCTGAAAGGGCGCTGACGGCTTGGGCGACCGTGACCGTGTGCTCGAGCAAACCGTGGGCGTAGGCCTGGTGGTAGTGCTTGGCCGCGGGGGCGGCGCGAAACCGGGCCCAGGTCGGCGAGTCGGGACCGAACACAGCGTTCAGCAGCTCCCGCAAATGCTCGTTCTGGACGGTCGTGACCAGGTCACGAAAGTCTTGCTCCATCTGGTCCACAGTGCGTGACGGGCCGCTGAACATTGCCCGAAGATACGCTTTGCAGCGGACGTCAAATGTTGAGCAGCAATCCCTCCGCGCGGGCCCAGTCGATGGTCCTTTGCAGGGTTTCTCTGGCCGGCGTGTACGCCAGTCCGAGTTCGCGCTGCGCCCTTGAACCGTCGTAGCGGTGTCCGTGCAGCAGTGTTCGCACCATCTCCCGGCAGACCGGCGGATGCTTGCCGCGGGCGCGGAACGCGTACTCCGCGGCGGTGCCGCCGACCATGGCCAGGGGCCGCGGCGCGAGCCGCGGTTTGCGCTCGACTCCAGCGACATCGGCTGCCAGCGTGAGGGCTTCGGTGATCGTCATGCCGATGCCGCTGAGCAGGTAACGCTCGCCGGCGACCCCGTGTTGCGCCGCCAGCAGATGCCCGGCGCTGCAATCCTGAATGTCCACGAGGCTGACGTAGGTGTCGACAAAGACCTTGAGTCTGCCGTCCACGAATGCCAGGAAGAACCTGCCGGTGCCGCCGGCCCGGCCAGGGCCCTGAACCGAAGACGGGTTGACGTAGACCACGTCCTGGCCGATCTCGGTCGCGGTGCGCATCGCCGCGCGCTCACCGAGCGTCTTGCTCTGCTCGTAGTTGGACAGGTAGAAACCGCGATGCGGGGTCCACTCGTCTGCGACCACGCCGTGTGCCTCCCCGAGCGTCGCCGCCGACGAGGTCATCACCAGGCGTGGCACTCCGGCCCGCTTCGCGGCGTTGACGGCGGCGACCGCGCCGTCGACGTTGGCGTGCATCATCGGGCCGGCGTCAGCGACGCAGAACTTGTTGATCCCGCCGACGTGGAATGCCAGCTCGCAACCCTGCATGCCGGCGGTCATCGACGCTTCATCGCAGATATCTCCGCGCTGCACTTCGACGCCGCGCGCCGCCAGCGTCTGCTGAGCCTGATCGGAGCGCGCCAGCGCCACAACCTCATCGCCGCGCTCAACCAGCTTCGTCAGCAGGTCGGTGCCGACCACTCCGGTGGCGCCGGTGATGAATACGCGACTCATCGGATGAGCGATTCCGAATCAGGCACTAGGACTTCAACGCGTCGGCGGAACGGATCAGATAATCAGCGCCGGACCAGGCGGTGATCACCGCGGCCACGGCCAGCGCCCATTGGTCGAGGTAGGCGCCCGCGAAGGTCACATCGGGGCGCACCATCGCCAGTGCGATCGCGACGAACTGGACCGTGGCCTTCCACTTGCCGAACATCGATGTCTCGAACTGCGAGCCGCCGGCTGCGACGGCCGCGCGCAGGCCGAGGATCGTGAACTCGCGCCCGACGATCACCAGCGCCACCCAGGGGGAGGCGCGATGCACCGCTACCAATGCCAGCATCGCGCTGGCCACGAGCAGCTTGTCGGCGGTGGTGTCGAGGAACGAGCCGAGTTTGGTGACCACGTCCCAGCGGCGCGCGAGGCGTCCGTCGAACCAGTCGGTCGCCGCCGCGATCAAGAACACCACGGTCCCCGACGTGTAGTCGTGGCCGATCAGCAGGCCCATGATGATGGGGCAGGCCAGGATCCGCACACAGGTGCCGATCGCGAGCGCACGAGATGATCGCAACGCCGTCAGGGTAGCCATCGGCACAGCTGCTCACGCTACCTCAAAGCAGGTTTCATAGGAGGTCCAACGCCAACGCGCGCGCGGCCTGTGCGTCGGAAGCCTGTAAAGCCGCCTCTGCGACGCGGTATGCGTCATCAAAGCTGACGCTGCGCAGCGCGGCCTTGACCTCCGGGATCAGGCTGGGGGACATGCTCAATTCGGTGATGCCCAGGCCGGTCAGCAGCACCGCGCAGGCCGGGTCGCCTGCCATCTCGCCACAGACCCCGACCCAACAGTTGCGACCGCGCGCGGCGCTCGCCTGCGCCGCGCCGGCGACGATCAATTTGACCAAGCGCAGCACGGCCGGCTGCGGGCTCGCCAGCAGCGGCTCGAGGCTCGCGTTGCCGCGCTCGGCCGCCATCGTGTACTGGGTCAGGTCGTTGGTGCCGAGTGAGAAGAAGTCGAGGTGGCGCCCGAGTTGCTCGGCCATCAGCGCCGCCGCTGGAACCTCGAGCGTGATCCCGATCTCAAGCTCCGCCTCGATTCCGAGCGCCGTCCTCGCCTGATCGATCACGCGTCGCGTCGCCAGCACCTCAGCGAGCGTCGCGACCATCGGCATCATCACTTTCACCGGATGCTCGACCGCCACCCTCAGCACGGCTCGCAGCTGGGTGGCCAGCACCTGCGGCTGTTGCAAGCCGACGCGGATCCCGCGGATCCCGAGGAACGGGTTCAACTCGGCCGGCATCGGCAGTGCCGGCAGCGGCTTGTCGGCGCCGGCGTCGAGCGTTCGCACGATCAGCGGCCGCCCGTCCAGTGTCTTGGCGATCTCCAGCAAGGTCGCGACCTGCTCATCCTCATCCGGCAACGTCGCACGGTCGAGGAAGAGGAACTCGGTGCGCAGCATGCCGACGCCTTCGGCCCCGAACTCGACAGCGCGCACGGCGTCGGCGGGGGTGCCGATATTCGCGAACACCTCGATCCGCTGCCCGCTAGCGAGCGCCCCCTGCTCGCCGGCCCGGGTCAGCGCCACAGCCGCCCGCCGGCGCTGCTGCTCGCGGCGCCCGCGCGCCTGCTCGACCAACTCCTCGGCGGGGCCGACGGTGAGCGTGCCCGCGTCGCCATCCAGCAGCAGCGTGGTGCCCGAATCGATCGCGAGCACGGCCGGCCCGAGGCCGACGACCGCCGGGATACCGAGTGACCGGGCGATGATCGCGGCGTGCGCGGTGAATGCACCTCTCGCGGTCGCGATCGCCACTACCTGCCCCGGGTCGAGTTTCGCCGACTGCGACGGCGTCAGATCGTCGGCGATCACGATTCCCAGGGCCGCTCCCGCGGCCGGCGCGACGCCGGTCAGCGCTGCGACCACCCGGCCGCCGACGTCGAGCACATCGATTGCGCGTTCAGCCAGCAGCGGGTCGCTCAGCGCCCTGTAGAGCGCGGCCACCTGGGCTGCGGCATCGTAAATCGCCCGCTCGGCGCTGGCGCCCGCGGCGATCGCGGCGCGGGTCGGATCGAGCAGCGCCTCGTCCTCGAGCAGCGCCAGGTGTGCCTCAAAGATCTCAGCCTCGCCGCCGCTGGCGCGTCTCGCCAGCTGCTCACGGTCACGTTCGATCCCCTCGCGCGCTTTGAGCAGCGCGCGCTCAAACGCTGCGAGCTCGGTCCCGGCNNGGCCCGACCGTCACGCCGGTCGAAGCCGGGACACCGTGCAGCACGGATCCGGGATCGGGCTTGGGCTCAGACCCGGAAGCAGGAGCGGGCTTTGAGAGCGCCGCGGAGGCTGGCCGCTTGTCGATCCCATCCCCGAACCCTGTCTGCGCGAGCGCCTCGAGCGCCTCGACCGCCGCCTGTGCCTGAGCTCCCCAGACGCTCAGCAGCAGCGTGTCGCCCTGACGGACCCCAAGCGCGACGATATTGGTGAGGCTGCGGGCACTCACCGGTGGCGTCGAGCTGCCGGCCTTGGCGACACGCACGTCGGCGTCGAACGCACGCGCGGCGGCGACGAACCGTGCCGCGGGGCGCGCGTGCAGCCCGAGCGGGTTACGGACCGCCAGCTGCGCTGAAGCATCGGGCGGCGCCGGCTCCACCGTGCTGGCGGCTCCCGCAGTCCCGGCCTCCGGGCCGACCTGCGCGATCTTCATCGCCAGCGCGCCACGTGCTTCGGCGGCGACTTCAGCGAGTCCGGCGCCGGTGCTGGCGGCGACCGCGGCGGCGACCGCGCCCTCCACCAGCGGCGCGTCGCTGAGCAGCACAGGACCGGATGCCCCTTCTAGTAGATCCACGGCCAACTCGGCACTGATCAGCGCGCTGCCGAGGTCCATCAGGACCAGCACGCCGTCCGGGGACATCGCGCGTTCGATCGCGGCGCGGACGCGCTCGGCGTCGGTACCGAGCACGCCTGGTTCGCTCATGCCCCCGGCCGCTTCCAGGGCGAGCTGCTCGCTTGCCATCTCGCGCGCGAGCAGCACGACCCCGTCAGCCAGCGCGTCGCTGTGGGAGACGACGACGATGCCGACCATCAGACCATCCCGCCGCTATGCGTCGGCCGCCGGGACCGCCTCGGCGAGGCCGTAGGCCCGGTAGAGATAGTCGATCGGGTGGGCCGAAGGCAGCTGCGTTCCGTGCGTGATCTGCCAGCGGCAGGTCTCGCTGTCACAGGCCACCGCCTGGGCGCCGGAGTCACCGACCTGCTGGAAGAGGTCGCGGCCGACCGCCATCGCGATCTCGTACTTCTCGGCCTTGAGACCGTAGGTGCCGGCGATGCCACAGCAGCGCGCGTTCATCTCACGGGTTTCGAGCTCAGGGATCAGCGCCAGCAGATCAAGCGCCGGCTTGCCGATCCAATGTCCCTGCTGCTGGCAGGGGGCGTGGTAGGCGATCGTCTCGCGGACCGGCTGGAAGTCGGTGCGCAGCTCGCCGCGCTGGTGCAGTTCGAGCAGCAGCTCACAGATGTCGTAGGTCCGTTCAGCCACCAGTGCGAGGTCGGCGTCCTGCTCAAGGCCAAGCACCTCGCGGGCCTCGCGCTTGAGCATCAGGGTGCAGCTGGTGGCGTTGCCGACGATGATCGTGTCCGCGTCGGCCAGGTGCGGCACCAGGTTCTTGGCGAGTCGCTTGACCACGCGCCGGGCGTCGTCGAAGAGCCCGCTCGACTGCAGCGGCAGCCCGCAGCAATCCTGCTTGGGAACCGTCACCTCGAAGCCGTTGTGCTCGAGCACCGCCACGACCCGCTCGCCCTCCCAGGGCTCGTAGTACTCGGTGCCGCAGCCGTGGAAGTAGACGACCTTGCGTCGTGCGGCGGGACTCGTATGGCCTTTGGCCCACTTTGAGAAACGACGTCCTGCGAACTTCGGCACCGGCGCGTCGCGGTGAACCTTGAGGATCTTCTCGACCAGGATTCGCAGCGGGCGAAACTGCAGTGACCAGTTGGCGAGGCCGGCGGTCGGCGTGCCCGCGCGGCCCAGCCAGGTCGGCCTGGTGACGATCCGGTCGCGCAGCGGCACCCCGTGCTGCCGCTTCAGCTTGTTGCGCGCCTGGGCGTTGATCTCAGCGATCTTGACCCCCTGTGGGCAGACCTGTGAGCAGATCCCGCAGCCGGAGCAGTAGTCGACTGAGAGATCGACGCTCGGATCGTCATGCACGCGGTAGCGCTCGGATTGAGGTCCGGCGTACTTCGGTCCCGGGAACAGTGGCGAGGCGTTGGAGACCGGGCATGCGGTCTCACAGATCGTGCACTTGACGCAGTGGTCGAGCGTGCCGCGCAGTACCGCGAGTTCGGCCAGGTCGGTCATCTGAGTGCCTCCGTTCGCTTGGACAGCTGACCCGCGAGTACCTGCGCGGCACGGTAGCCGCTTGAGAGCGCGATGCCTTCACCCGATGCCTCGCGCCACGGCACCGCGCCCGGCAGCGAGGCGCCGGCGACGACAACGTTGCTGGTGCCCAGGGCGCGTTGTTCGGCGTCGACCGCGACGCCGACGCGGGCCATCGGCTGCTCATCGAAGTATGCGGCTGAGAAGCGTGGCTCGTCCTTGCCGGGTACGCCGTGCAGCGGCAGGTCCAGAACCTGTTCGTGCGCCAGCCAATGCGAGTCGAGCATGATCGCGCCGGAGTGGAAGCCGCCCGATGCCAGCACGAACGCGTCGGCCTCATAAGTGGTCGGCGAGCCGGCGCTCTCTGTGTCGACCGAGAGGATGCGCTCGCCGTCGCGCTCGTGGGCGACCACACCGGCACCGAGCGCGAGGCCTCCCCCGGCCGCGCGAAGCGCGTGGCTGAGGATCTCGTAGAGGCGCATGCCAGGCACCGAGGGCGGCAGCGTGGAGATCTCGAACACGCGGCGACCGAGCTTGTCCTCGAGGTCCTGCAGCGCGCCGTGCGGGTCCTTCAGCCCGAGCATCGCCGGCAGCGCCACGTGATCGGCGGCGCGCACCAGCGGCGTCAACCGGGCGGCGAACGAGGTTCTCCAGGTCTGGTCGTCGAACAGTCGCGAGATTCCGAGCGTGCTCGAGTCGGCGCGGTCGACGCTGACGTCGATCGTGATTCCGCGCGCGTCGATCTCGGCTGCCTGGAGGTTCGAGGCGCAGAGCTCCGGGTGGAAGTCACGCAAAGCG
>PLES01000149.1 GCA_003137075.1 Solirubrobacterales bacterium | reverse complement strand
CCTCGAAATAGTCGCGTGCTTCGGCGGGCAGCGCGGCGAACACGGCATGCAGGGCATCGACGCGCGCTGCAGGCGTGGCGATGCGGCGCACCCAGCTTCCGAATTCCAGCGCGATTTTCCAGCGCTCCAGCGTGATGGCGGTCTGCCCGGCCGCCGCGAGCATCCGGGTCCATTCCGAGTCCCGATAATTGCGCACGTGCGCGGCATCGCGCAGGAACTCCACGGTCTGCAGGATCGTATCGAGCAGCGGCGCTTCGGGCGCGACCACATCGATGATGACCATTTTCCCGCCCGGCCTGAGNNCCAGCGCGAGCGGCACGTCGAGCCAGTGGTGCGCGGAGTAGCGCGTGACCACGCAATCGAAGCTGTTGGCCGCGAACGGCAGCGACTCCGTGCTGCCCAGGCACGTCTCGATGCCGCCATGGCCGCGCACGCCGGCCTCCCGTGTCACCACGTCGAGCATCGCCGCGGACAGATCATAGGCCACGACCCTGCGTGCGCCACCGCGCGCGAGTGCGAAGCTCGCGTGACCCGCACCGCAGCCCAAATCGAGCGCCGCCGCAGCGCCGAGCGCNNCGAGCGCCTGCAGCCGCTCGAGATCGGGGCCGCGCGCGTGCACGGCGCTGTCCAGGTAGGCCGTCGCGCTCGCACTAAACTGTGTATCCGCCAGTTGCCGTTGCTGCATCACTGACACCCCCGTAACCTCTGACCCCATGACCGCGCATCACCCTTACTCGCCGCGCGAGGAACTCGCGCACTCCATCACGGCAGCCATCGGCGTCGCCGCGATGCTCGGCGCGATCCCCTGGCTGATCGCGGTGGCCGTGGCGCACGGCGGTTCCTGGCGCATCGTGGGCTCGGCCGCCTTCGGCATCGGCGCCCTGCTGATGTTCGGTACGTCCACGTTGTACCACGCGGCGCGCAGCCCCGGAAAGAAAGCCGTGCTGCGCAAATTGGATCACTCCGCTATCTACCTGCTCATCGCCGGCACGTACACGCCGTTTACGATCGGTGTGGTCCGCGGCTCCTTCGGCTGGACGCTGTTCGGCGTCGTCTGGGTGCTTGCCGTGTTTGGCGTCATTGCCAAGTTGACGGGGGCGCTGCGCATCCCGATCCTCTCGACGCTGCTCTACGTGCTGATCGGCTGGATCGGCGTCGTCGCCTTCAAACAGTTCCACGCCGTGCTGACCACGACGCAACTGGCCTGGGTCATCGCCGGTGGATTGTTCTACACCGCTGGTGTGCCGTTCTATCTGTGGAAGCGCCAGCGCTATACGCACGCCATCTGGCACCTGTTCGTGCTCGCCGGCGTCACCTGTCACTTCGTCGCGATCTTGAGCGTGATCAGCTAGGCCGCATAAGAGCCGGTCTCGTCGAATCCGGCCGCGACGACCTTGCCGCCGTCGCCAACCGTCCTAGGCGGCCGCCGACAGCGGCGAGCGGATCAAGTGATCGAATGCGCTGAGCGAGGCCTTCGCACCCTCGCCGACCGCGATGACGATCTGCTTGTACGGCACGACCGTGCAATCGCCCGCGGCAAACACGCCGGGTACCGAGGTTTGGCCGCGCGCATCGACTTCGACTTCGCCGCGCGGGGACAGCTTGACGACCCCTTTGAGCCAGTCCGTGTTCGGCACCAGGCCGATTTGTACGAACACGCCGGCGAGATCGACGGTGCGCAGCGCCCCGCTCTGCCGCTCCTTGTAGTGCAGCGCCGTCACGCGCTGACCGTCGCCGACGACCTCGGTGGTTTGCGCGTTGGTGATCACGGTGACATTGGCCAGGCTGTGCAACTTGCGCGTGAGTACGGCGTCGGCACGGAGCTGCGGGTCATACTCGACCAGCGTCACGTGGCTGACGATGCCGGCGAGGTCGATCGCCGCCTCGACGCCGGAGTTGCCGCCGCCGATCACCGCCACGCGTTTGCCCTTGAACAGCGGCCCGTCGCAGTGCGGACAGTAGGCCACGCCCCGGTTGCGGTACTGCTGCTCGCCCGGCACGCCGACGTTGCGCCAGCGCGCACCGGTCGACAGGATCACCGAGCGCGCCTTGAGCCGGGCGCCGTTCGCCAGCCGCACCTCGGCAAGACCGCCCGGCTCGACAGCCGGCACCAGCTCCGCGGCGCGCTGCGCGTTGAGGATCTCGACATCGTAGCCACGGACATGCTGCTCGAGTGCCGCGACGAACTTCGGCCCTTCGGTCTGCGAGACCGACACGAAGTTCTCGATCGCCATGGTGTCGAGCACCTGGCCGCCGAATCGCTCGGCGACGATCGCCGTGCGGATGCCCTTGCGCGCCGCGTAAATCGCGGCCGCCGCGCCGGCCGGACCGCCGCCGACCACCAGCACATCGCAGTGACGACGCCTGTATTCGGTGCGCCACTCACGCTCGTCTTGGCGTTCGGGAAGCCGCCCGAGACCAGCCGCGCGGCGCAAGACCTTTTCGTACAGGGGCCAGAGTCGCCGCGGACGAATAAACGTCTTGTAGTAAAAGCCTACCGGCGTGAACGGTCCCCCAAACTTGTCGGTCACACGCATCAAGTCGAACTTCAGGGACGGCCAAGCGTTCTGGTGACTGACTCGCATCCCGTCGACAACCGGTTCCGAGCAGGCCCGCACGCTTGGGCGCCCGTCGACATCTACAAGCGAGTTCGCGCACTGACCGCAACCGCAGAACTCGCCGCGGGGCCGGTGGTACTTGAATGAACGGGAGAAGGTCCGCTGCCCGGAGGCGATCACAGCGCTGGCGATCGTGTCGCCCACATAGGCATGGATTTTCCTGCCGTCGAACGTGAAGGCGAGCTCGCGTGAGCGATCGATCCGCTCACCCGGCTGGTCAGGAAGTCTGGTCATCGTTCCTGTTTCCGGGACCGGCCACCGCAGTCGGGGCGTCGGCGGGGAGCGCCGTCCAGGCCACCTGGTTTGTGCGGGTATCTCGCTCGGCCAGGAACCACTCGCGACATCCCGAGCGATGCTGCCACCACTCGATCTGGGGACCGGCGACGTTGCGCCGGAAGTACACGTACGCGTTAAGTTCGCGATAGCTCGGCTTCGAGACTGGGCGAGGATGAAACTCGCCATGGAACGAGAAGTCCGTGACCTCCCGCACGCCACAGTTCGGGCATTTCAGCTGGAATGACATAACGCGATGCCTAGGTACGACGCAGGTAGGTTGCGTATTCCCAAGCGCTGACCGACTCCATGTAGGAGGACCATTCGAGACGCTTGACCGCGATGAACTCGGCAAGCGCCTCCTCCCCCAGCATGTCCCTCAGAACTGTGTTTACCTCGAGCTCGTCGAGTGCCTCAACGAGCGTCCGCGGGAGTACCTTCCTACCCAGAGAGGTTGCAGCGCCNNCAAGCGCCCCGGACCTGGGACGCGCAACATCGTGGTGCGGTTGTTGGAGCCATATACGATGGCGTTCGGCGACCAAGCGGCACCCGACAGGCCGCCTGAAGCGTTAATTCGGCGATAAGAGTTGACCGTCGGCATCGTCAATGCGCTCAACGCTCGGCTGTGCTCGAGGACTCCAGCTACGAAGCTATATGCAGTCTTCGAAAGGCCAAGACCACGTGGGTCTTCGAGGTCGAGAAAACGGTTCTCGCCGTTGGCATCGCTCACCGACATGTGGACGTGCGCCCCGGAGCCCGTGCGGCCGCTGAGCGGCTTGGGCATGAAGCTCGCCACCGCACCGTGTTTGCCAGCTATGTCGGCGATTAACGTCCGGAGCAGCGTGAACCGATCCGCCGTCTCGAGCGCCTCAGCAAAATCGAAGTTGATCTCGTACTGGCCGNNTGGCCGTTGCCGTCCTCGTGGTCAAGCGCGCTTACGCCCCATCCGAGCCGCTCCATCGCGCCTACGATCTCTTTCAAAACCGGAGCGGTGCGCAGCAGGGCCTTCAGGTCATAACACGGCTTGTCGAGAACGTCGAGACGGTCATATGCCTCAAATCCGCCGTTCTCGGTTTCCCGTAGGAGGAAGAACTCGGGCTCCATTCCGATCAGTGGGAGCAAGCCGCGCTCTGCCGCGATCCCCTGCACACGCGCCAGGATCGAACGCGCATCGCACGTCGCAATCTGATCACCGTCCATCACTGTCGAGAACGCGACCGCGGTGTCGGGCTGATGAGGCAGCACCGTCAGCGTCGCGGCATCTGGAATTGCGACGAGTTCGGGATGTTCTGGACCGCGAGCGAAGCCGTGGTTCGCGAAGGCTGCAAAGCCGGCGCCCCCGCCCTGCTCGCACGTAGCGGTCCAGGCGCTCCTTGGCACCAACTTCGCCTTGCCTGCGCCGTGCACATCTACCCACTGGACGGCGACGAACTCAACGCCTTCAGGGAGTGTCTCAGTCGTGGTGGGTAGGCCTGCCGATGTTGCTGCGCTCACAAGTGCCTCATCAGTAATCGAGTTGAGCGGGTCCAGGAATCCAAGACGTGCCGGCCAGGGGAACCNNTTGCCGCAGGCGCGCGCGATCGTTTGAGCCTCGAGGGTCAACACCCGGAGGTAGTTGGCGACCCGCTCGGCCCCGACCTCCGGGTCGAGACGCGCCTCCAGCTCTGGATATTGGGTGGAGATTCCTGCGGGGTCACGACCCTCGTGCCAAGCGTCGTAGTAGCCGGGGGCGCTGCCGATCGCGGCATATTCGGTGGCTAGTTCCGGGCTATTGTCACCAAGCGCGATCAGGGCCGCGACTCCAATCGACACTGCGTCGGCTCCCAGCGCGATCGCCTTCGCAACGTCTGCGCCTGTTCTTATACNNACACCCGACCGGTGCACGCCCATCTCCTGCAACGCTGCGACAGCTGGCGGTAATGCGGCGAGTGTCGGAATCCCTACGTGCTCGATGAACACGTCTTGCGACGCCGCGGTCCCCCCCTGCATGCCGTCCAGAACAACAACGTCGGCGCCGGCCTTCACCGCTAGTGCGGTGTCGTAGTACGGACGGGAAGCGCCGATCTTGACGTAGATCGGCACCTGCCAGTCGGTGATCTCGCGCAG
>PLES01000028.1 GCA_003137075.1 Solirubrobacterales bacterium | reverse complement strand
GCCTTCCAGTCGGGGATCAGTTCGTTGAGCGCCTTGGGATCGATCACCGCGCCGGAGAGGATGTGGGCGCCGACCTCGGAGCCCTTCTCCACCACGGCGACCGAGATCTCCGCGCCGGCCGCCTGCGCCAGTTGCTTGAGCCGTATGGCCGCGCTCAGGCCCGCCGGCCCGGCGCCGACGATGACGACGTCGTACTGCATCTGCTCGCGATCGCAGGCAGAGTCGGAGTTCCGCTAGATCTCGACCGCATCGGCCGGGTCGCCGCCGAGGTTCCGGTACTTGCCGATGTCGAGCCCTCCGGGGCGCTGCTGATACAGGACTTCCACCTCGCCGGCGGGGTGCCCGCCGTCGTCTACGAACTCGGCGACCTGATCGAGCGGGCGGAGCCGACCGCCTCCGGCCTGAGCTGGGAGTCGGAGGCCACAGCCGGGAGCCGCGGTCCGGCGATCGCCTCCGTTGACGCGCCGATCCTCGAAGGCGGCAGCTTCGCCGTCGTGCGAGGCTCGCTCGCCCCCAACGGCGCCCTGCTGAAGACATCTGCCGCCAGCCCCGAGTTGCTCTCTCACAGCGGGCCGGCACTGGTCTTTCGCTCGTACGCGGAGATGCGCGAGCGGATCGACGACCCCGAGCTCGAGGTCACGGCAGACAGCGTGCTGGTGCTCGCGGGCGCCGGACCGGTCGCGGTTCCCGGCATGCCCGAGTGGGGGATGATCCCGGTACCGGCCAAGCTGGCCAGGGTCGGCGTGCAGGACATGGTCAGGGTGACCGACGCGCGCATGAGCGGGACCTCGTTCGGCACCTGCGTGCTGCACGTGGCGCCGGAGGCCGCCGTCGGCGGTCCGCTGGCGCTGATCCGGGACGGCGACACCGTCACACTCGACGTTGCCGCCGGACGCCTCGATCTCGAGGTCGATCCGGCCGAACTCGAGCGCCGCGCCGCTGAATACGCGGCGCCCGTCTCAGAGCACCAGCGTGGTTGGCCGGCCCTCTACCAAAAGCACGTCACCCAGGCCGACCTCGGCTGCGACCTTGACTTCCTTCGAGCAGACACGGCAGCGGCGCGCCGCTTCGTGCCGCCGGTGGTGGGCCGTTCATGACGCCCGAGTCTCGATCTGCTTCGGCCATCGCCCGCGCGCTGCTCACCGGGCGAGCCACACCCCTCTTGTCATCACCAACCCACCAATACCTCATCGGCGACAGCCAGAGATCAGGAGGAATACATGCGTAAATCGGCGTTAGCCATCGCGACGGCGCTACTAGCGGCGGCTTCGGTGTCTGCCCTCTCAGTGACCGGGGCGTTCGCGTCTTCCGCACGCAGCAGTTCCGCCAAGGTGTCTCTCACCCTGTGGGAGAACTACGGCACCGAGCAGAACGCGACTGCGACCAAGAACCTGATCGCGGCCTATGAGAAGTTGCACCCGAGCGTGACGATCAAGATGGTCAGTGAACCGGCCGACAACTACTTCTCGTTGTTGCAGGCGGCCGCGATCTCGCACACAGGCCCGGATATCGCGGTCATGTGGACCGGACTCTTCACGCTTCAGTACAAGTCGTACCTGGAGAACCTCAAGGGCCTGGTGCCGTCTTCCGCGCTGAACAAGATGCAGGGGCTGAGCTGGTCGTCGACCGGCTTCAACGCCTCGAACGGTTCCTACGTGATGCCGCTCGAGCAGCAGTTCTACATCGGCTTCTACAACAAGGCCGACTTCAAGAAGGCCGGCATCGCCTCGGTGCCGACCGACTGGAGCCAGCTCTACGGCGACTGCACGAAGCTCAAGTCCGCCGGGTTCACCCCGATGGTCTACGGCAACGGCGGGCAGGCCCTGGGTGCGGAGTTCTACCCCTGGTACGACGCCAGCTACCTGATGATCGGCAACTACTCGGTCGCCGGTTGGAAGGGCCTCTACAACGGCTCGATCCCGTGGACGTCGCCGGGTGTTGAGGGCCAGTTCGCAAAGTGGGCCGCACTTGGTACGAAGGGCTGCACCAACGACAACGTGCTGACCGACACCAACAACCTGGGACAGTTCACGTCAGGCAAGGCGGCAATGATGGTCGACGGCACCTGGGACACCCAGAAGTTCACAGACGCCCTCGGCTCGAAGGTCGCGGCGTTCGTCCCACCGTTCTCCAACACGCCGATCAAGGGAGTTGTCCAGTACCCGGGCGACGGCTACTCGATCACCAGCTACTCCCAGCACAAGACGCAGGCCGCTGCATTCCTGGCATTCATCGCGACGCCGGCCGCTTCGGCGATCATCAACAAGGCCGGTCTGATCCCGGACGTCACGGGAACCTCGACGACCAACCCGGTCAACGAGCAGATGCTGCAGTTCGCCAAGCATGGCTACACCCCGTACCCGATGCTCGACAACGTCACCCAGGGTGACGTCGTCAACGCCGGCAGCAAAGTGCTGCCGTCGGTGCTGGCCGACAAGATGTCGCCAGCTGCGGCGCTTGGCCAGATGAAGGATGCGCTCGACAACCTCCCGAGCTCACAGCGAGGGAGCAGCTACAGCTACTAGCCGAGCACGATCCGAGCTGTCGGCGAGCCCGCGATGGCTCGCCGACAGCCGGTGACTTGGAGCAAATCGTATGACTACCCAGACCGCGACACCACTGGGCAAGAAACCCAGATTGATGAATAAACGGTCGGGGATCTCGGCCTTGGAACGAGAACGTGCCCGCACCGGGCGCGTGATGATCCTGCCTGCGGCGATCCTCGTGATCGCCGTTCTCGGCGTTCCGATCGGTCAGGCGATCTACCGCTCCATGGAGCAGTGGGATGGGCTCACAGCCACCTGGATCGGGCCGTCCGCCTATACGCACGCGTTCAGTGACCCGACCTTCTGGCGGGTCATGGAGAACAACGCGCTGCTGCTGCTCGCAGTTCCCTTCGCGGTCCTGATTCCGCTCGGCATCGCCTTCCTGCTCAACGAGAAGGTCCCAGGCTGGAAGGTCTTCCGCTCCATCTACTTCATGCCAACGGCCATCTCCTGGGTGGTCATCGGCATGGTGGCTCTGCGTTTCTTCGCGCAGGCAGGCCCACTCGACTCGATCTTTTCCGCATTCGGGCTCGGTTTCATTCACCCGAACCTGCTCTCCAACCAGCACCAGGCGCTGCTTGCCGTTGGCATCACCTTCGTCTGGTCGATGGTCGGCACCAACACGATCATCTTCCTGACCGGTATCGCAACGCTCGATCCCTCGCTCTCGGAAGCCGCTCAGGTTGACGGCACCAACGCCTGGCAGCGGCTGATCCACATCACGATGCCGCAGCTACGTCGCTTCATCCTCTTCTCGTCGACGCTGACGATGATCAGCGCCTTCACGGCGCTGTTCAGCCTGATCTTCGTGATGACCGGCGGTGGCCCCGGCTACGGGACCACGACGCTCGAATTCTTCATCTACCAGAACGCGTTCGGGCAGGGCCAGTTCGGCTACGGTGCGCTGCTGGGCATCGTCCTGTTCGTGATCATGGCCGTCGTCGGTCTGATCCAGCTGCGCCTGCTGCGCGTGGATGACTGACATGAGCACCTCGGTTGAGACCTCCCCGTTGCAGTCCCCTGCGATCACCCCCGACGCTCAGCGCGCCGCCTTCGCGCGCCGGCGGCGCCTGCGCACCGGGTTGCTGCTGGCGCTGATGACGCTGATCGCCGTGGTGATGCTCTACCCGTTCTTCTTCATGATCGAGACCTCGTTCAAGAGCGAGAACCAGTTCGTGAACGGCACCGGTGGCTTCTCACTGTCGTCGTGGTCACAGCTCGCACAGGCGCTGCCGTGGGCGCGTGAGATGCTGAACTCGACGATCGTCTGCGCGTGCGCGATAGCGATCATCCTCGCGGTCAGCACAACCGCCGGATTCGCCTTCGCCAAGCTGCGTTTCCGGATGTCGAACTACATCCTCACCGGGATCGTCGCGGCGATGCTCGTGCCGATCCAGTCGATCGTGATCCCGCTGTACGTCAACGCGGCCCACCTGCATCTGGTCAACTCGTACTTCGGCGCGGTGATCATCTACGCCGCGATTGGAACTCCGTTCGCGACCTTCCTGATGACGGCCTACTACCGCTCGCTGCCGGACGAGGTGATTGAGGCGGCGATCATCGACGGCGCCCACTACTTCGGCGTCTTCAGGCGCGTGGCGCTGCCGATGTCGATCCCGGCACTGGTGACGATCGCGGTGCTGCAGTTCATCCAGATCTGGGACGACCTGCTGGTCGGGCTGCTGTTCCTGCAGAACCCCAGTGAGCGCACGATCACCGTTGGCCTGGGGGCGCTGGCCGCAGGTCGCACCACGAATATCCCGGTGCTGATGGCGGGGTCACTGGTCAGCGCGATCCCCGCCGTGGTCGTATTCCTGATCTTCCAGCGCTTCCTGACCACCGGCCTGACCGCTGGCGTAAGTCGATGATCGAGTTTTCAGTGGCTGATCCGGCCGGGATCCAGCTTGGCGAGCACCCGTTCTGGGATGCCGGCAACGCGCGGATGGGCTGGGTCGACATCTTCGGTGGTGTGCTGCGCTGGGTAGGTGACGGTGGATTCGACCAGTGGCCGTTCCCGGCGCCGCTGGGTGCGGCGGCGCTGCGCCGCGACGGCGGTGTGATCGCCGCTGCCGGCGGCGGCATTCACTTCCGCGACGCGAACGGACGTCAGGACCGAGAGCCGATCACTGGGCTGCTTGCGGACGGGATCCGCTTCAACGACGGGGCTTGCGACCCGCATGGATCGTTCGTCTGCGGCACCGTTGCGCTTAATGGACGACCCGGGGCTGGCAGCCTCTACCGGATCAGTCCCGATGGCGACGTCGAAGTGCTCGAAACCTCGATCACCGAGTCCAACGGGCTGGCCTGGTCACCGGACGGGCGCACGCTCTATTACATCGACTCCGGCGAGCCAACCATCAGGCGCTACGCCTACCGCTCGCGTCAACGGCCCGAGCGCCAGCGGGACCTTTGCTCGGCCGCCGCCGGAATCCCTGACGGCCTCTGCATCGACGGCACCGGGGCGATCTGGGCGGCGATCTGGGAGGGCGCATCGCTCCTACGTATCTCTCCGCAGGGGGAGCTGATGGCGGTTGTGAACACTCCGGTCAGCAGGCCAACTTGCGCGGCCTTCGGAGGTCCGGGCCTCAAGCGGCTGTTCGTGGCAAGCGCCTGGGAAGGCCTCGATGAGGCGGCCCGCAAGCTCGAACCCTGGGCGGGGCATCTGCTGGTCTGCGATCCGCAGGTCCCTGGTGCAGGCGCGTACGCCTTTGCGGGATGACCGCGTGATCTTCGATTACCACCAACCTTGGAGCCTGCGATGAGCACTCAATCGATCGATCCCAGAACCGGGCAGGTGTTCGGGCCGGTACTGGCCGACAGCGACGAGCGGGACGTCAGGTCCACATGCCTTGAGGCCGAGCATGCGGCGCCGTTCTGGGCGTCGCTGCCGCTGCAACGACGCGCCGAGGTGATGGAGCTCCTCGCCGACGCGCTCGACGCAGCGGTAAGTGATCTGGTTGCGCTCGCCGACTCTGAGACCGCGCTCGGGACCGGCCGGCTCACCGGTGAGCTCGCGCGCACGACCTTCCAGTTGCGCCTGCTCGCCGGTGCCGCGCGGACCGGCACCTACGCGCAGCAGATGTTCGACGAAGCCGTCGCGGGAGCCCCGCCGGAGGGGCACCCGGAGCTGCGACGAGTGCTCGTGCCGATCGGTCCGGTCGCCGTCTACGCGGCCAGCAATTTCCCGTTCGCGTTCTCAGTCGCGGGCGGCGACACGGCCTCGGCGCTGGCGGCCGGTTGTCCGGTTGTGGTCAAGGCTCACCCTGGTCACCCGCAGACCTCCGAGGCGGTTCACGGCCTGCTGCGCGGCGCACTCACCGCCGCAGGAGTGCCCGCAGGCGTGATCGGAATGGTGCGCGGGTTCAGCGCCGGCGCCACGCTGATCCAGGATCCCGCGATCCGTGCCGCCGCCTTCACCGGGTCGCGAGGTGGGGGAAGGGCGTTGTTTGACCTGGCCAGCGCGAGGCCCGAGCCGATCCCGTTCTACGGTGAACTTGGCAGCGTAAACCCCGTGGTGGTGCTGGCCTCCGCCGTGTCACGGCCTGATTTGGCCCGGGACTATGTCGACTCGCTGCTGCTCGGGGCCGGCCAGTTCTGCACTAACCCCTCGGTTCTGTTCGTTCCGGCTGGCTCTGCCGTTGTGGAGGAGATCACGGCCGAGCTTTCGAGTCGGCCTGCCGGAGTCTTGCTTCACGCCGGCGTGGTCTCGGCGCTTGATGGTGCTGTGGCCAAGGTCATGGGCGCGAGCGGCGTCAGCGTGCTCGCCGGTGAGGCGGGCTCGTCAGCGGAATCCGCCGACGCGAGCCTCAGCCGTGGCCCGCTGCTGCTCGCTACCACCGCGGTCGAGTTGGCCGCCGATCGCACCCCTTTGGAGGTCGAGTGCTTCGGCCCCGCGGGGCTGCTGGTTGAGTACGAAACAACCGTCGAGCTGCGCACCGTTCTGGCCAGCATGGAAGGCGCGCTGGTCGGCTGCATTTTCGCCGAAGCCGATGATCCCGCCGCCCCCGAGGTGATCGTCGCCTTGGCCGATCGTGTCGGCCGGCTCGCGTGGAACGCCTGGCCGACAGGGGTGGCGGTCAGTGCCGCCCAGCACCACGGTGGGCCCTGGCCGTCGACTACGAACCCGCTCTACACATCGGTGGGGATCACCGCGATTCCGCGGTTCCTGCGCCCGCTCGTCTACCAGTCGCTGCCCGAGCAGCTGATCCCAGCGACCTGGGCGACTCGTGAAACGCCCAACGGCGCTGTGTAGGCGCACCGATTTGAGTCGAGACAGAGAGCGGACTACATGGCGACAGTGAGCTACATAGATGCGACCTGCCACTACAGCGGCCACCCGGTGCCCGCGGTGGACGGCTTGGACCTGGAGATCGGCGACGGCGAGTTCATGGTCTTGGTTGGTCCTTCGGGCTCTGGCAAATCCACGGCGCTGCGCATGCTGGCCGGCTTGGAGCCGGTGGCCAGCGGTGAGATCCGTTTGGGCGGCGAGGACGTCTCCTCGCTCTCCCCGAAGCATCGCGACATCGCGATGGTCTTCCAGAACTACGGCCTCTACCCGCATATGACGGTGGCCGACAACATGGGCTTCGCGCTCAAGCTGCGCAGGGCGCCGAAGACCGAGCGGGCGGCGCGCGTCCAGGAGGCGGCCCGGCTGCTCGACCTCGAGCAGTACCTGGCGCGCAAGCCAAAGGCGCTTTCCGGCGGGCAACGGCAACGCGTCGCGATGGGACGCGCGATCGTGCGCGAGCCCAGCGTCTTCCTGATGGATGAGCCGCTCTCCAACCTCGACGCCAAGTTACGCGTCGAGACGCGAGCCAACATCGTCGCGCTGCAATCGCGCCTTGGCACCACGACGCTGTATGTCACCCATGACCAGGTGGAGGCGATGACCATGGGTCATCGCGTCGCCGTTCTGAAGGATGGAGTGCTGCAGCAGGTCGACACGCCGCGCAAGCTCTATGAGCAGCCGTGCAACACGTTCGTGGCCGGCTTCATCGGCTCGCCGGCGATGAGCCTGACCACGGCTCCGCTGGTCGAGGGTGGGGCCCATATCGGTACGACCTTCGTGCCGCTGCGGCCCGAGGTCACGAGTGCCTGCCGCTCTGGCTTCGTTTCGACGGTCGTGCTCGGTATCAGGCCCGAAGCGTTTGCCGTCGCGGAGGGCGCCGACCTCAGCATTCAGGTCAGTCTCGTTGAGGTGCTCGGCGCCGACTCCTATGTGCACGGCGACATTGCCGGCCACGAGGGCAAGTTCGTGGTCCGCTGCGACGGGCGCTTGAACCCGCAGATCGGTGAGTCGTTAGCGCTGAGCGTGAAGCCTCAGGAGGTTCACGCCTTCCATCCTGAGACCGGGCAGCGGCTCGGCTGAACTCCGGCACCGGCGGAAAAAGCCCCGCGTTACCAGGGCTTCTCTGCCTCGCGCCGGTGGCTAGAGCTGCTCCCAGCGGCGCCGCCGCGCGATTTCTTCCTTCTCGCGAATGGCCCGAGCTTGGCGGGCCACCTTCTGGCTTTCCTCATTGCGGCGAGCGATATCGCGCTTGATCTCGTCAAAGCTCAAGGGCGAGTGTGTCGGTTCCGGTTTAGGGCTTGCTGCTTTCGCCATATGGCGCGCTCCTGCTGCTCCCGAGAGATTGAGCCACCGGAGAATGCGAGAGCTCGACATCCGTCCGTGGAGGCTGGAGTACGGAGTCTAAACCCAGTGGGGGCCGACCGTCGAGCCAGAGGTTCAGGGTTGTCGCGCACGTCTCCTTGACAAATACTTAGGTAACTACTTAAGTATTTGCTATAACTCCCGAACCGTGGCAACCGAAGCTGACGTCCTCGACCGAACCTTCCACGCGCTCGCCGATCCGAGCCGTCGCTCGATCGTTGTCCAGTTGACCACCGGACCGGCCTCCGTGAGCGCCCTGGCGGCGCCGCTGAAGATGTCGCTGCCGGCCGTCATCCAACACATCGAGGTGCTGCAGAAGAGCGGCATCGTCTACTCGGAGAAGGTCGGACGTGTGCGGACCTGCCGGCTCGAGCCGGCGCCGATGCAGGCAGTCGAGCACTGGATCGCCCAGCACCGTCAGGTCTGGGAAGGCCGCCTGGACCGCCTCGGCGACGTCCTCAATACGACCTACAGGAGAATCCCATGAGCGTTGTTCACGCTGACTTCAAGATTGATCGTCACTACGACTGCACGCCGTCTCAGACCTTCAGTGCCTTTGCGGACCCAGAGCTCAAGCGCCAATGGTTCGCCGGCCCCGACAGCCCGGGCTGGGAGCTCGACTTCCGGGTCGGCGGCGGCGAGGTAAATATCGGCGGGCCGCCGAACGGCCCGGTCTACACCTTCAGGAGCCGCTTCCACGAGATAGTCACCGACGAACGGATCGTCTTCGCCTACGATCTGCTGGCCGACGATCGTCTCGTTTCGGTCTCACTGACGACGGTCGAGTTCTTCGCCGCCGATGGCGGCACTCGGCTGCTGTTCACCGAGCAGGGCGCGTTCTTCGACGGCCTCGACGATCCGGCTGACCGCGAGCACGGCACCAGCAAGCTGCTCGAGGCGCTTGGCAGGTTCCTGGCCGGGAACCCCACCCGATGACGCTCACCCTGCACGAACACCCCTTCGCCTCCTACTGCTGGAAGGTGCTGATCGCGCTCTACGAACGCGACATCCCATTCCAACCCAACGAGATCAATGACGAGGGCGACCGCGCCCAGCTGGCCGAGCTCTGGCCGCTGGCCAGCATGCCGGTGCTGGTCGATGACGCGACCGGGCTGACGCTGCCCGAGTCGACGATCATCGTTGAATATCTCGACAGGTTCGGCGATGCCGCGCCGTTGATCCCGGCTGAAGCAGAAGCTGCCTTACAGGCGCGGCTCTGGGATCGCGTGATCGACGGCCACGTTCAGACACCGATGCAGAAGATCGTCGGCGACAGCCTGAGGCCAGCGGGCACCGGCGACGCCTACGGGGTCGATGAGGCGAAGGCCAAGCTTGACCATGTCTACACCGTGCTCGATGACCGCCTGCAAAGCGGCAGCTGGCTTGCCGGCCCGGATTTCACCCTGGCCGATTGCGCCGCGGCGCCGGCGCTGCTCTACGCGCGCGTCGTACGACGCTGGGACGAGCAGGGGCTGGCACAGCTCACCAGCTACTTCCAGCGTCTGGTCGCCCGTCCCGCAGTTGCTCGGGTGATTGACGAGGCGCGGTACTTCCGCGAGTTCTTTCCGCTCGGCTGGCCGGACTACGCAGAGTGAGTCGGCGCAGCGTCTAGCGCCGTAGCGCGCGGATCACGGCGTCGACACCGCTGCCGGCAGTGGCCCGGACCCGTTCCTCGGCCACGAGCAGCTCCCATGCGGAGGGATCGAGCACGGCGACCGCGTCTGCCACCGAGACCTGCTGCTGTCCGGCGGCCGGCGTCGCCGCGCCGGTGGCCGGATCGATCGGTTGGTGGCCGACCATCAGCAGCGTTCCGCCGGGCGCGACGGCCGCCGCCATCCGCCGCACCATCTCCGTCGGCGACCCTGCGATGTGCATGTACAGGGAGGCCACGAGATCAAAGTGAGCGCTCTGCGGGATCCAGATCCCAAGGTCGGCCTCAACCCAGTCGATACGAGCAGCGATCTGCGGCCCGGCGCTCTCAGCGGCCGAGCGTCCGTAGCCGAGCGCCGCCGCTGAGAAGTCGACCGCTGTGACCTGCCATCCACGCGCGGCGAGCCAGAGCGTTTCCGAGCCATGACCACAGCCCGCATCGAGCGCGCGCCCAGGCGTCAGCGCTGAGGCCTCAGCGATCAGATGCGCGTTCGGGGGACGCCGTGCGATCCCATCCGAGTGCTCACGCAAAGTCCGCGCCCAGAGCTGCTCCCAGAAGTCTTGATCGTAGGCGGGGGTGGTCATGAGCTCACTTGGCGGCTGGCGACTCTGGTCACGTCGAGGGTAGTTTCAAGCAGCACGCTGCGTTCGAGCGCCATGCGCTCGCTGCGCTTGAGACCCTCACCGTCGTCGTATATCGCGAGCAGGCGCTCTGCTTGAGCCGGCGGGACAGCCGCGATCCGCTTCGCCAAAGCAGTCGCGCTTGCCAACAGCGAGTGAGGGGCGACAACATCCGTCACGAGCCCGTACTGAAGCGCTTCGCTGGCGGTGATGAACCGCCCGGAGAGCGACATCTCCTTGGCGCGGCGGGTACCGACCGCGGCTGGCAGCAAGGCACCGCAGCCCCAGGAGGGCAGCAGCCCGAGCTGCAGATGGGTGTCGGCAAACGAGGCTGTCTTTGAGGCGATCACGACATCGCAGGCGAGCGCCAACTCAAGGCCGCCCGCAACACAGGCTCCGTTCACCGCCGCGATGACCGGCGTTCCGACCTGCAGCAACACACTCGGAGGGCTCACGCCGGTGCGTCGGCGCTCTTCGATCAATTCGCGGTCGCTGACATCGTCCAGATCGACACCGCCGCAGAACGCCGATCCGTTACCGGTCACGATCGCGACGCGCACCGCCTCATCACGATCGAGCTGTATGAACGCCTCAATCAGTTCGCAGAAGAGTTCGCGGTCTATCGCGTTGCGTTTCTGCGGCCGATCCAGCGTAAGTACTCGGATGCCTGGGCGGCTGTCGTCGATCAGCAGCATCGCGGCGCACATCAGATGAGCGCGACCCGGCTAGGCCGGGCGCACCTTCGCGTTGTCCCAAGTGGGNNGCCGTGCGCTGTTTGGGAACGATGCGAACGTAGATCCGGCTGGCGGCGTAATGCTCGCGGGTGCGCGCCGACGTGTTGCCGGGCATCAAGAAGTCCGCGTACTTCGCTGCTAGCGCATCGTCGATCCGGGCCGTCATCTCGGGCGAGTCGATCTCTTCGACTTCACCGTGCAGCACCACTGCCTTCAGTTCAGACCATGCCTTACCTGACTCGACGAGGAAGGAGACGCGGGGGTCGCTGAGCATGTGCTTGGCCTTGGCTGACGAGCGCAGCGTGCGCAGGTAGACGTCACCGTCGATCACCACGAACCACAGCGGCACGATCGCGGGGGCACCACTGGCGCGCAGGGTCGCAAGGATCCCGGTGTGGGAGAAGTTCAGGAAGTCGCGTATCTCGGCTTCGTCGAGACGAACGCTCATCGATCCACCTCCACGGACCGGTCACGCTGTGGGTTGCTCGAAGCGCGGCGCTTTGACGACGGTGCGATTGGTCCCGGATTGGCGTGCATTGTTCTAGCGACCTTTGAATTACCTAGCTATATGATTTAGCTTACAAGCAGCGATTGATGTCTTCGCCGCGTGGTCAGCAGCGCATCGTTTTCGGTATTGAGCCGAGCGAACGACGCCCGAAGACGCGACTCGCGGTTCGCTGCCAGCAGCACTCTGTGCGTTGATCGATGAGATTCGCTAGCGACAGACGGCACTAATAAGATATAAATCATTACCAGAATGATCAGCCGGACGATGACATTCCAGGACACGCCAGGTGTCACGGGGCTCAGAGAGCGGATTCGCTCGATGATTCAGTCCGAACTGACGCCGGATTTCTTGCGCGCCTTCGTCTCAAGCGCTGAGTGGCAGCGGCAGGCGACCGCCTTCTGCAAGCGGCTCGCGGGGGAGCGGCTGTTGACCTTCGCGTGGTCGGAGGAATACGGCGGCGCTGGGGCGACCAAGTGGGAGCAGACAGCGCTGCGCGAAGAGTTCTGGTCGGCCCACGAGCCGCGCGGCGCGCAGTACATGGGAGTCAACTGGGTTGGCCCGGTGATCATGCACTTCGGCACCGAAGCGCAGAAGCA